>NZ_JAAAPJ010000006.1:309094-618188 GCF_009909145.1 Corallococcus silvisoli | reverse complement strand
TCAACTACCTGGCCCTGGTGCAGGTGGCGCTCATCTTCTCCTACCTGCGCCACCTGCATCCATCAGACACGGCCTAGCGGCGCAGCGCGGCCAGGGCGACACCCGGCACCTTCCACCAGGACGGGGACTGCTCGAATTCCGTCAACCGGCGGCCCAGCTCCGCCAGGCCCCGGTGCCCCGGAACCCACGGGGGGGCGGGCATGGACGTGAGCGGGGCGCGCAGCACCGCCTTCTCCACGGACTCCAGCATGGACGTGTTGTGCACCCAGCCCTGCCCGCTCTGGATGTCCCGCAACGACGCGGACGGGTGGCCGCCCCAGGGCAGGCTGCCCAGGGCGTACGCCGCCGCGGGCCAGGTGTTGAGCGCCACGGTGCCGTAGCGCAGCTCGCGCACCGCCTTCTCCACCGCCGCCCGCACCTTCGGGTCCTTGAGGGACTTCGGGTGGACGATGAGCGTCGCGTTGAGGGTGCCCCACACCTTGCCGTTGAGGAACGCCACCGCGGCCTCCAGGAAGGCCACCGGGTCATCGGACCCCGGCAGGCCCGTCTCCGACAGCACCGTGCACCAGGGTTCGTTCCGGAAGACGCGGTCCTGCGTGTTCGCGGGGTCCACGTCCGGAATCAGCGCGTAGGCCAGGTCGCCCTCGCCGGGCTGGCCCACGAGCCGCAACCCCGCGCGGCCCTCGGTGAACTGGCGCCAGCGCTCGTCCGCGCCCGGGTAGTACGCGCGGCGCAGGGGGGCATGGCCAAGGCTCGCCTGGATGCGGTCCACCAGCGCGCCGCGCCGGCTCCAGTCCTTCGGCTGCACCAGCAGCTTCGCCGCGTTGCAGTTGAAGGACGCGTTGTTGGCGACCATGCCGGCGACGTCGTCCGCCTGGAAGCGCAGCTCGCCGTCCGAGTACGGGCCCGGCACCACCACCACGGGGGAGATGTTGCCCAGCTCGCTGGACACGTGCTTCGTGAGCAGCGGTTCGTTCCGCTGGCGGCGCGCGTCGGACTCCGGGCCGGGCGGGCCCCACACGAGCGCGTCGTGGGTGCGGTCGCTGCCGGTGATGTGCACCTCGTCCACCGCGTCGTGCTCCACCAGCTGCGCGCCTTCTTCCGCGCCGCCATACACGAGGGCCAGCGCGTCGCGCGCGATGAGCGGGGCGAAGGCCTGCTCCAGGAACGGGCCCAGGTACGCGTTGACGGGGTTCATCTTGAGCACGCAGACGGTGCCCTCGACGAAGAGCTTGGAGAGGCAGTCCAGCGGCGGGATGGAGTTGACGTTGCCGCCCCCCAGCACCGCGCAGACGCGGCCCTGGTGGGGCTGGCGGTAGAAGGACGCCTGGTGTTCGCGCAGGTTGTCCGCGGTGACGCCGGGCTGGAAGTAGACCTCGCCCACGTTGCCGGGCAGCAGCACTCCCTCCAGCGCGTCGCGGGGGTACAGCCGAGCGGCGAGCCGTCCGTCCTCCAGCGTGCGCAGGTGCTTGCGGGGGATGACGGGCACGCCGTGCCGCTGGATGTCCTTCAGCGCGTCCGACAGCAGACGCAGGCTGCGCACCACCACCATGGGCCCGGCGAGCCACTCCTCTCCCGCGAGCGGCCCGCCGGGGTCGATGCCCTTGGCCTCGCAGGCCGCTCGAACGCTCGGCTCCGCGATGGCTGCGTACGCGTGGCGCAGGTCCTCCAGGAGCCGGATGCGCTCCGTGAGGGCGAGCCTCACCCACGCGCCCGAGCCCTCACGGACCCGGCGCACCAGGATGTCGATGGTGGTGCGTGACGTTGACTGCGGGACGGCGGCGGACATGGCGACCTCCGGGACAGGCTTCACCACGGGTCCCGGTATAGGGAACCCCGCGTGCGCCGTCACCGAGGGGCCGCGCCCTCCGTCCTCAGGTGGGCAGAGGCTCGGCCAGGCCCTTGCGGATGGCCTCGTCGATGAGGTCCCGGATCTTCTTCAGCTGCACGCGGCTCCGGGCAGCCTGCTCCTCGCCCAGCTTCGCCTGCTGCTCGCCCAGCTTCGCCTGCTCCTCGCCCAGCTTCGCCTGCTGGTCGCCCAGGGCCTCCATCTTCCGGCCGATCTCCTCCTGCTGCTGGTCGAGCCCCGCGCCCTCCTTGTCGAGCGCCTCGTCGCGCTTGTCGAGTTCGGCCTCCTGGCGGTCCTTCTCCGGCCCGTCCTCGAGCATGGCGATGCGGGTGCGCTCCATGGCGATGTCGGCGCGGCGGGACGCGATGGCCATGTGCTTCGACACGAGCTGCGCCTGGGGATAGGCGAGCTCCGCCTGCTTCTGCCCCAGCGCGGCCTGCTGCTTGCCCAGCGCGGCCTGCTGCTTGCCCAGCGCGCCCTGTGAGTCGCCGATCTTGCGCTCGTCGTTCATCAGGTCGCGCACCTGCTCGAGCGTCTTCGCGTCGCGGATCACCAGGGGCTTGTTGTCGCGGCGCACGAAGAGGAGGTCCTTGCCCGGCTGCTTGAAGGTGCGCGCCAGGTACAGGTCCTCCGTGGAGCCGGACATCATCGTCCGGCCATCCGAGAGGTACGCGAAGGTCTCGCCGTCCTCCAGGTCCGGCGGCTCGGGCGGAGGACTCGGGGGCCGAGGCGCGGCCGCGAGACTGGGCGTCGCGGGCATCGGAGGCGGCGCGCTGGCGATGCGCGGGCTCATGGGCGGCGCGGGAGGGACCGGGGCCACGGGAGCGGGCGGAACCCGGGCCACGACGGGAGCAGGCGGCGCGGGAGGGACCGGGGCCACGGCGGGAGTGGGCGGAACCCGGGCCACGACGGGAGTGGGCGGCGCGGGAGGCACGACAGGAGCAGGAGGCGCCGGAGGCGCGGTCCTGGAGCCCGCCGTGATGGGAGCCGGGGCACGGGGGACGGTCGGTGCATTGACGTTGGCGGAGTTCGAGCCTGTCCCCGCGTCCTTCGCGGGTTGGGTGGTGTCCGCGGGCGCCTTGGCGACGACCTGGAAGGGCAGCAGGGCCACGGCGCCGAGGACGAACACCGCTCCCTTCAACCACCAGCGGGGACGGGTGGGGACGACATCGACATGTTCCAGCATGCGGAGCCTCCTGTGCAGCGCGTGAAGGTGGGCCGACGCCCCGAGCGCCGCTGCGCTGCCCGGAGGCCGGGTGATGCCAAAGGCGATGAGCAGCTCGCCGTAGTCCGCGGGCTCCGCGCCGGTGAGGCGCAGGGCCTCCGCGTCGCATGCCTCTTCTCGTGCGAGCGCGTACTCCCGGGCCGCCTGACGCGCGAGCGGGTGGAAGAAGAGGACCGTCTCCGCCAGCGCCGGCACCCAGCCCAGCCACAGGTCCCCCCGCCGCAGGTGCGCCACTTCATGCGCGAGCGCCATGCGCAGCGCGGCTTCGGGCAGGTCGCGCAGCGCCTTCGCGGGGAGCACGATGACCGGCGACATGAGCCCCGCGGCCAGCGGGCTCACCACCTCATCCGAGACGAGCAGCGTGGGCGGACGGCGCAGGCCCGCTTCCATCGCGAGGAACTCCGCCTCCTCCTCCAGCACCGGGTGACGGAAGGGCCGCGCACGCTCACGCATGCCCTGCACCTGCCGCCATGCACGCACGTGGCCCCGCACCTGCCAGACCACGCCGGCGCCCCAGGCGAACAGCAGCGTCCACAGTCCGCCCACCCCCCACGGGTGCTCTCGGAGCGACGCCCATGCTCCCGCCATCAAGGACGCGACCGCGTGGAGCGCGTTCGCCACTCCGGCCATGAAGGACGCACGCGGGCCGCGCGCTTCCGCATCCGCCGTCCCGGCCCTCAAGACCCCGGCGCCCGCCGCCCGCGACGGGCGCGCATCCTCCAATGCAGCCGCGCCGCTCCCGGTGCCTGACACGGTCACGGCCGGTGTCACCGCCGCTGGCGACACGGTGTGGGCCGCGGATCCGGACGTCCGCCCGTCCAGGGACACGGGGCCCGGCGTCCCGGTGCGCTCCAGGGTCGCCCCACCCTCCGCGGGCAGCAGCGCGATCGGCATCGGCCGGGGCCACCCCAGCGTGAGCACGAACTTGAGCGCCACCAACCACCACAGGCCCGCGCGCAGGGACGCGGGCAGGCGCGGCAGCGCCCGGGCCACGCCCCACACCAGCAGCGCGCAGAGCGCCCCCTGCCACGAGGCGCGCCACAGCGACTCCGACCAGGACGACCACCACGGCTGAAGCCAGTCTCCAAAGGTCATGGGGGAGGTCATGGCGCTCACTCCTTCCGCTTCTGGCGCAGGCGGGCCACGACGTCCTGGAGCTGCTTCAGCTCCTCGTCGGACACGTCCTCGGTCTCGGACAGGTACGTCACGAACGGCGACAGCGACCCCGAGAGCGTGCGCTGCACGAAGGTCCCCACCACGTCGCGCAGCAGCTCCTGCGTCGCCACCGGCGAGGCGTACTGGAACACCCCGTCCACCTTGCTCCGGGTCAGGTGCCCCTTGAGCCGCAGCCGCTCCATCACCGTCAGGATGGTGGACCGCGCCAGCCCTTGCGCCTCACCGAAGCGCTCCGCCACCTCTCCCACCGTTACGGGTCCGTGCTCGGCCACGTACCGCAGCACCGCCAGCTCCTGCTCTCCCACCGGCTTCTTCATGCCACCCGCCTTCTTCATGACGACACCTGTAGTCAGGCAGCAAGGTACGACTGACTACAGGCGTAGTCAAGCGGGTGTCGCGTCCGGTTGGGTGGGAGCGACAAGGGGCCGCGGGTGGGAAGGCCCGCTGTGCCTGCCTCCCTGCTTGCCCAGGAGCGGGCCAGGTAGCGACGCCTCGTGTGCGTCCTTGTCCCTGTCGGCGGGGCAACCAGATTTCCGGAAGACGAAACCCGACACGCATTGGAGAGTCCCCATGAAGCTTTCACTGATGGCGGCGATCGCCGCCCTGTCGCTGTACGGCTGCGCCAGCCACTCCGCGAACACGCGCGAGGCCTCGTCACCGGAGGCCGGTGCCGTGGGCGGCTCGGGCACGGCGGGCACCCCCTCCGCGAGCCCGGACGCCCAGGACAGCGAGGCCACCGGCGGCTCTGGCTCCGCCAACGAGGCCGTGAAGGTCCAGGACGGACAGAAGTGGGACGTGCAGCAGAACACGCCCACCGACCTGGACGCCCCCCAGGGCCCCGCGGGCGCGGTGAACCCAGACCGCAACGTCCGTGAAGAGGACGGCACCGGCGGCTCGGGCGACGTGAGCATCGACGGCAAGCGCGACGTGGCCGACGAGCCCGGCGCGCTCGACAACGGCGTGGACGATTCCCGCTCGGACTCGCGGGTGGACACGGACGCCACACCGACTCCCGCGAACTAGCAGCCCGCGCGAAGGCGGATACCCGGTAAGCCCCGCGCGTGGGCTTCACCGGGTATTCGTCTGTCCAGCCTTCGTCGCGCCAACTAGAGTGAGCACCAATGACTGGTGCTCCCTTCGTGGCCCTCCTCGCCCTGCTTCACACCCAGTCCTCGACCCTCGAGGAGGTGCCGAATGATCCGCAGGAGGAGTCCTCCGGATCCCCGTCGTCAACGAGCTCGGGGGGCATCGGCTTCCGGGCGCTGCTGGAGGTGGGGCCGCTGAGCTTCCCGTCGGGGACGCGGGGCGGAGAGCAGGACCTGTTCGCGTACGCGTACCCGTCGCTGGGCGTGGATGGCGGCGAGGACTTCGCGTTCATGCTGGGCGCGCCGCTGCGCTTCCGGCTGCTGGACAACCCGCCCGAGCAGAAGGACGAGGACTACGGCGCGTGGCTCCGGCGCGAGGACTGGGATGAGCGCAGCGACTACGGACAGGTGGTGCGCCTGCTGCGCATTGGCGACGAGTCGGGCCGCTTCGGCCTGCGCGTCCAGCCGTTCCTGGAGGAGTCCCTGGGGCGCGGCTACCTGGTGAACCGCTACGACAACCAGCTCAACCCGAACTACCACCCGGCGGGCGGCACGCTGTCCTTCACGGCGGGGCCCGCGCGCGTGCAGCTGGTGGCCAGCGACGTGCTCGCCGCGCGCATCTTCTCCGGGGAGCTGTTGCTCGACCTGGGCCGCATCGCCAGCGGCAGCGAGGGAAACTTCGACCGCTACCTGGTGCGCGCCTCCGCGGCGCACGACTTCGGCGAGGCCGGCGGGGTGACGCCGGAGGCCACGGTCGCCTCCGTGGGCGGCGAGGTCGCCATGTACAAGGGCGAGCGGCTGCGCTCGTGGGCCATGGCCGCGGGCGGCGCGCGGCTCAACGCCGGCGCGCAGGACCTGGGCGGCCTGCTGGGCGTCGCGTTCGAGGGCACCTTCAAGGGCACGCAGCTCAGCGTCACCTTGCAGGGGCGCCGTCAGGGGGGCGGCTTCCGCTTCGGCTTCTTCGGCGCGGGCTACGAGCTGGCGCGCTTCTCCGCCGTGGGCCTCTCCGAGGAGCCCCAGGCCGACCAGCGCGTGCCCAAGGACTTCTCCGGCTACATGGAGGTGTCGGTGGCGCAGGGCGACGGTCCGGACTCGTCGGAGGTCGTGGCCAGCGGCGCCGTGGAGTACTCCGCCTTCGGCCGCGCGGACGGCGACGTGTCCCTGAGCGTCAGCAGCCCGGGCGGCGAGACTCGCGGCATCGCGCGCGTGGTGGTGATGGGGCTGGGCGACCGGCCCCGCTACTCGGTGGCGGCGGAGTTCCGGCAGCGCGTGCTGCCCGCGATGTACGTCTGGGCTTCCGGCGCGACCCTGCACTTCCCTCAGCCGGACGGCTCGCTGGTGCGCGGGGTGAGCGCGGGCGCGGGCGTGGGCGTGGACTTCGCCCGGCGCTGACCGAGCCGCGCGTCAGGGCCCCAGCGTCCCGCCCTCGTCCGGGTCCGGAGCGCAGGGCTGGATGGCGCGGTGCGGGGGCGCGTCGCAGGACTTGCCGACGAGCCAGCGCGACAGCAGGCGGACTCCGGAGGCGAAGAGGCCGTCGTCGCCCTTGTGGAGGGCCTCGAAGAGGGACTCGTCCAGCACCGACTCCTCCGGGTCGATGAGGAGGTCCTCCGGCTCCAGCGGCTTGAAGAGCGGGTTCTGGTCGAACACCGTCTCCAGCGGGTGTTGGCGCAGCCGGTGCTGCCCGTCGTGGGCCAGCCGGTCCAGCGTCTCCACCAGGGCCCCGGTCTCCACCAGCGGGCGCAGCGCGGTCACGCCGGCGAGGCCCGCGTGCTCGGCCATCAGCGACACGCGCACCCGGCGGATGGCGCGCGACGCGGCGTCGCCCGGCGCTTCCGCCTCCCAGCTCAGGTTCAGCTCCGAATCCAGTCCCAGGCTGCGGTTGGTCGTGTTCGCGGAGCCCACCGTGAGGAAGGTGTCGTCCACGATGAGGACCTTCGAGTGGATGTACGTGAAGACATCCTCCCCGTCCTCGCCCTTCGCCGCGGAGCCATACACCGCGAAGCCGTGGCCCGTCTCCGCCGCCACGTCGCGCAGCGCGCGCAGGAGTCGCACCTGGGCCACGCCCATGGCGAGCTGCTCGCGCAGGGCCTCCGGCTGACGGGGCAGCACCAGCATCACCTGGAGCCGGGGCCGCCCCGCCGCGCGCATGCGCATGACGAGCGCGTCGTGGATGGCGCGCGAGGAGAAGTACTGGTTCTCGATGTAGATGAAGCGGTCGGCCGCGTGGATGGCGTCCACGTACAGCGCGCGGATCTCCTGCACCTCCTCCTGCGGAGGGAGGATCGTCTTGCCGAAGGTGCGGCTGATGGCCACCGGGCCCGGAGGCGCGGGCATCGTCGCTTCGAAGGAGAGGTCGTCGCGGGCCACCGGCTCCAGGTGGAGCTCGCCGCCGCCCGAGTGCGCCCAGCGCGCCTCGAACAGCTCCGCGAGCGGCTTCACCGCGGGGCCCATCAACACCGTCTGCACGTCATGGTAGGGCCCGTGCGGGTCGCGGCCGGAGTCGCAGCGCAGCGTCGAGCTCGCGGGATGGTCCCGGTCGTCCCAGCGACAATCACAGACGTCCATGCCCCCGGTGAACGCCAGCACGCCGTCCACGACGACGAGCTTCTGGTGGTGGGCGCCATAGAGCGGACTGGACGAGTCGAAGCGGAACTTCAGGCGCTCGTTCGTGGTCCAGTTGAACAACAGGTGCTGCATCCACTCGCGCTCCATCGCGAGCAGCATGCTGAAGTCCCAGGCGAGGATGTAGACGTGCAGCTCCGGGTTCTCCCGGCACATCTGATCCAACAGCGGCAGCAACCGCACCTCGCCGCCCTTCGCCTCCTCCAGGTCCTCACCGCGCAGCAACGTCACATCGCTGTCGAACTGCCAGCCGGTGATGACGATGGAGCGGCGAGCCTTCCGGATGGCTCGATACAGCTCTCGGTAATAGTCCCGGGCGTCCACCAGAACGCCCGCGTCATGTGTTTCCGTCCGCGTCCAGCAGTTGCGTCCGGGGATGAGGATGCGTGTCACGCTGATCACCTGGCCCTGGAGTGGAAACAGCGTGTCCGCGCCCGGCCGACGGAACATCACCCCACGAAGACAATGTGCTTTCCGGTCGCGAGCGTCATGTCGGTCGAGGAGACGACCCGAGCCACCTTGCGAGCCTCCCCTCCCACGGTGTCGAAGGCCGCGGCGATCAAGTCACCGAGCGTCACCTGCACGCGCTTCGCCTGCTTCCCCGCGTTGGACACCACCTTGACGGTCTTCGCCTTCATCTGACGGGCCTTGCGCTGAATGGTCTGCTTCTGGGTCTTGGTCGCCATGGTCTTCGTGCTCCGTGGTGGATGAAGGTGTGTGCCCGTCTGCGTGATGCGCCGTGCTGCCCCGTCCTGCCGTGCTGCCCGTCCTGCCGTGCTGCCCCGACCCGCCCTGCCCCGTCCTGCCGTGCTGCCCCGACCCGCCCTGCCCCGTCCAACCCTTGCTGCCCCAACCCCATCCCGCCCGTACCGCCCGCCCCGCCCCGCCGCCCTGCCCGCCCACCGTCCCGCCCGTCCTGCCCTCAGACCCAAGAGCAACTGCCGTGCCGTCACCCAACTCCGCGTCTTCCGAGGGAAGAAACCCCGGAGCCCCCCAAGCACCCAGGGCAGGACTGACTTTCTTTCAGCCTGCTTGCAGGGAGTTCCGCCCTCTTTCCTGCCCTCCGGTCGTAGACCTACCCGCGCGCACGTCAGGCGCGGGACGCGACCCTCCAACGCCAGGACAGCGCGCTGGTCAGGTCCACACATGTGTGGATGTGCGAGGAACGGCGAGGATTCAGGAGGACGCGAAGCCCTGACGCGGGGCCGCCTGGAGAGGAGGGGGCCCACCCGGCGTCAGGGAGGAAGCTCGCGGACGGCGCCTGCCCTGAAGGCGGCGCGCATCCGTCACACCGGCGCTACTTGGAAGGCGGGCCCAGGACGAGGATGAGCTCCCCGCCCACGTGCTTGCCGGCCTTCTGGTACACGGCGCCCTGGCGGCCCAGCTCCACCTCCACGGACGACTGGTTCGGGATGATGACGCGCAACGTGGCGCTGCCGTCCTTCATGCCCAGCAGCTGCAGGGACGCGTTCGTCCCGTTGGGGAGCTTCACTTCCGTGGGCTTCTGGGCGCCCACCTCCACCGTGTCCAGCGACATGCGCTTGAAGGAGGTGAAGCTGAAGTTCTGCTTCTGGAACGCCTCCTTCATCTTGTTGAGCTCCGGGGGATCCACCGCGGTGCCCTTGTTGGAGGCCAGCACCACCTCCACCTGGACCCTCACCTTCTGGTCCTGCGCGAAGACCGCCGTCGGCGCCAGCGTCAGGCCCACGGCGAACAGCAGTGCCAGCACCGCCCACTTCGGCTTCGTCATAACGCTCCTCCCGTGGGCCGCGGCGGGGCCGCCGGCTGCTGTCCACCCTGGCTGTCCGGCGTCCCGCCCAGCTCCTCGGATTCCGCCTCGTCCGGCTTCTTCTGCTGCCCGGTGGCGGCGCCCTTCACGGCCTCCGGGGCCTGCTCCTGCTCATCCACCATCCAGATGATGGAGCCGCCACCTTCGGTCTCCATCACCACCGGGGCCACGCGGGCGCCCTGGTAGGACTGGATGGACTTCACCGTCATGCGCTCGGCGGCGTAGCCCTCCGGGGCGCTGTCGCGCAGCACCAGCGGCAGGGCCACCAGCACCACCACGGCGGCCGTGGCCAGCGAGGAGATCATCGCGGTGCGCTGGTAGAGGAACATCTCCGACAGGGCCAGCCGCATCCGCTCGATGAGCGGCGGCTTCTCCGGCGTCACCCGGGCCATCACCTTCTGGGCGAAGTCCTTGAAGTCGACGTCGTCCACCGCCATGTCCAGGCCCACCCGGAGCAGCCCGGACTCGGCGCGCAGGTCCGCCGCGCGACCCGTGCAGTCCCGGCAGGCGGCCAGGTGCCGCTCGACGTTCACGCGCTCCCCAGGAGCGAGCTCGCCATCAATGTAGGGAGACAGGAGCGGAACGAAACGCTCACACGCGGGATTTCCGGCCATACTCTTCACCCTGCGGGCTGGTGGGAATTCGTCGGTGGGACGCGCTGCCCCCCACGGATATTCGAGGGGGTCTTCAAAGCACCCTCACTCATTGCCCACTCCGCTCTTGGCTTCGTCCAGCTCCAGATAATCCCCCAGGATTTTCTGCACCTTGGCGCGCGCGTGGAACAGGCGGCTCATCACCGTGCCCTTGGGGATGTCCAGCGTGCGGGACAGGTCCTCGTAGGACATTCCCTCGATTTCGCGCAGCAGGAGGATGGCCCGGTGCTTCTCCGGCACCGTGGCCAGGGCCTCTTGAATCTTCTCCGCCAGCTCCTTGCGCAGCGCGCTCTTCTGGGGATTGGTCCCCAGGCGGCTGCCGAGGGCGCCGATGCGGGCCTCGGACAGGTCCACGTCCTGGTTCTCGTCGAACTCGACCGCCTCCCCGCCGCCACGGCGCTTGCGCAGCACGTCGATGCAGATGTTCGACGTGATGCGATAGAGCCACGTGTAGAAGGACGCGTCGCCCTTGAAGTGGTCCAGGTACTTGTAGACCTTGACGAACGCCTCCTGGGAGACGTCCATCGCTTCCTCCTTGTCCTTCAGCATTCCGAGCGCGACGGCGTACACCTTGCGCTGGTAACGCTCGACGAGGAGCTTGAAGGCGCGCTGGTCCCCGCTGCGGACGCGCTTGACGAGTGTAAGGTCGTCGGTGGCCAAGAGAGTGCGGCACCGTAGCACAGGCCGCGCGAACCCCAAGGCTTTCGACACACCCCGCTGCTCCTAGAGCGAGCTGACGAGCGCGATGGCCGCCAGCGCCAGGCCCACCATGGCCAGCACCGCGCCGAAGATCATCCGGTCCCACTGGGCCTGATTGAGGGCGGAGTCCTCGTCCTCCCGGCCGGAGCGGAAGGTGTGGAGCACGTTCCAGAACATCCGGCTGCCCAGCCTGCGGTCGGTGCCGTGGCGCTCCAGGGGGTCATGCGGGAGGGGGCGGCCGTGCTCGTCGCGCCGCACGAAGGGGCCGGGCAGGGGCTGGTAGAGGCCCGGGGTCAGTGGGGCGGCCTGCTCCGAGTGGCGCACGTCCGGAGGGGGCTCCAGCCGGACGGCGTCCGCGCGCTCGCGGGCCTCCTCGGGCGTGGGCGCGTCCATCACCCAGAGCCCCGCCTCCACCCCCATCTGGCCGGTGTGGGCGTCCTGGAGGCCGGCGAAGCCCTGGTCCTTGAGGGCCTGCTCGAAGGCGGCCCTGCCCTCGGGGCCGGGCGGGTGCTGGGCGGCGGCCTCCGCGTAGGCGGCGAAGAAGGCCCACAGGCGGGCCACCCGGTCGGAGGACGGCAGCGACGAGGGCCGCACCTGCGCGGCCAGCAGCGCGCCGTCCGACGCGAAGCGCTTGCCCACCGCGAGCTGGCTCTCCAGGTCCTTCAGGTCGCCGGGCACCAGCGACTCCACGTCCAGCACCGGGCCGCGCGCCTCGCCCGCGCCCAGGTAGGGGCTGGCCGTGGAGGGCGCCGAACCGGGCGTCCGGAAGCCGTCGCCCGCCTTGCGCCGCGGGGCCTGGGAGCCGGGGGACTCGAAGCCCGTGCCGGCGTCCGCGCGGGGGGCCCGCGTCGTCGCGCCGCCCCTGTCGGAGCGGGGGGACGTGGGGAGCCCGGGCTTGGGGACGCCGACGCGGGTCGAGCGCGTGCCCACGTCCTGGGCCGCGCCGTCGACGCTGGCGCCCTCCGGGGACGTGCCCGGCTCCAGCCCCTCCCCTCCCGGGTCGCCTCCTTCAGCGGACTCCTGCGAGGAGCCGTCGGCCTCCGGCGGCAGGCCCACGGGCGGCGCGCCGATGCGGGTGCGCTCCCCCGGAGTGGTGGTGGGGGTGGAGGTCTCCATCCCATCATCGCGGAAGGGGGAGGCCGGCGACGACGGGGTGGGCGCCGAGGCTCCACCGCCGGAGCGAGGGCCCCCCGGGCCGGAACTTCCACCCACGCGGGGGCCGCGGATGTCGCCGACGTTTCCCATCGTCGGGATTCTCTCACAACGAGAACCCGGAGTTGCATGGGGGGCTACTCGCCCTCGCGCTCCACCTCCACGGGGCTGGTCATCCCGTTGGCATCCAGACGGATCCGGTACACGGCGTTGAGGCCGTCGCCGTTCTCGTCCACGCGGGCGAGGCAGGACACCTCCGGCTCTCCCACGGGGCTCTCCTCCACGCGCACCTCGTACTGGAGGTGCACGATGGGGCCCGGGTCGAAGCCGATGCGGTGGAAGTCCTCGTGGTCCTGCGCGAAGGGCACGCCTTCGCCATGGCGCGGCACGGGCACGGGATAGGGCGCGATGGGCACGTAGTCGCCGTGCTCGTCCCGGAACGCCTGCACCGCGTCGCACAGCGCCAGCACCTGGACGCGGGCCTCGTTGGCCACCCGCTCCGGCGACGCGTGGGTGCGGGCCGGCGCCATCATGGGCAGGTACGCGACGTACAGGCCGCTCAAGGCCAGCGCCACGAACACCGTGACCGCGACGCCCACGCGCACCGCGAGGTTGCGGGGGCGCGCGGGGCCGGGCGGGGACTCCGGTGGCGCAGAGGCCATCAGGCCCACTCCCGGGGGGCGCGGAGCACCTCTTCCAGGCGGGCCTCCGGGGTGCCGGGCTCCGGGTGGTAGTCGTAGCGCCAGCGCACGCGCGGCGGCAGGGACATGAGGATGGACTCCGTGCGCCCCTGCGTCTCCAGGCCGAAGATGGTGCCCCGGTCGTAGACCAGGTTGAACTCCACGTAGCGGCCCCGGCGCACCTCCTGCCAGAAGCTCTGCTCCATCGTCACCGGCAGGTCCTTGCGGCGCTCGGCGATGGGCAGGTACGCGGGGAGGAAGCTGTTGCCGCACGCCTGCACGAAGGCGAACTCGCGCTCCAGGTCACCGCCCATGTTCTCGAAGAAGAGCCCGCCCACGCCGCGCGCCTCGCCGCGGTGGCGCACGTGGAAGTACGTGTCGCACGCGGCCTTGAAGCGCGGGTAGTACGTGGGGTCGTGCGCGTCGCAGGCGGCCTTGTGCACGCGGTGGAAGTGCGCCGCGTCCTCGTCGTACAGGTAGTACGGCGTCAGGTCCGCGCCGCCGCCGAACCACGCGCGCCCGCCCTGCTGGATGAAGCGGTAGTTGGCGTGCACGGTGGGCACATGCGGGCTTCGCGGGTGCAGCACCAGCGACAGGCCGCCGGCCCAGAAGGTGCGCCCCTCGCCCTGGAGCTTCTTCGCGAAGGCCTCCTCCAGCTCGCCGTGCACGATGGAGGTGTTGACGCCCGCCTTCTCCAGGACGGCGCCCTCCTCCAGCACGCGGCTGCGGCCGCCGCCGCCGCCCGGACGGGTCCACGCGTCCTCGCGGAAGCGCCCCTGCCCGTCCAGCGCCTCCAGCGCGCCACAGATGTCGTCCTGGAGCTTGTGGATGAAGGCGGCCATGCGCCCCTTCATGCCTTCCACGTCCGCCGTCGCCGTCATGCCCGTTGTCTCCCTGTCGTGGGTTGAACGGGCCGACATGCTACTAGGGGCCCTTCGCGGACGGGGCCTCGAAGTCCACCGGCGGCGTGGAGGGCGCCAGGTTGCCCGCCGCGTCGAAGGCCTCGATGCGCGCGCGGTAGCTGCGCCCGTCCTCCAGCGCGAAGGCCCCCCCGCAGGCCTCATGGCCCAGATAAGCGGTGTTGGACTGCACCGGCAGCAGGTACTGCTGGGGGCTGATGCCCAGCCGGCGCGGGGACAGCTTCACCACGAGGAAGGCGGGGCTCTCCTCGCGCAGGGCGAGGTTGAGCTTCACGAAGCGCGCGATGCCCTGGGGCGAGCGGCGTACGAAGCCCTCCGACACGGCGGGGCGCTTCACCCACTTGGGCGCCTTGGTGTCCGGGCCCTTGCCGCTGAGCCACGAGGGCTGCGCGCCGGGCTGCCCGTTGAGGATGGGGACGTTGGGGAGCACCTCGCCCAGGCGCAGCGTGTAGCGCTTGTCGGGCTGCATCGGCTCCGACGGCTTGAGGATGATGACGGCGCGGCCCAGGGTGCTCTCCCAGCCCTTGGTCACCTTGAGCGTCACCTCGTGGTCGGACGCCACCAGCTTCAGCGGCTTGCCGACGAGCGCCAGCACCGGCGAGCGCGCGGTGCCCACGCCCTCCAGCAGCAGGCGCATGTTGGTGGGGACGATGCCCCCGGGGGATGGATACAGCTGCACGCCGTCCCCGGTGCACTGGGCGGAGGCGGTGGCGGCGGACAGCAGGGCAGCGACGAACACGCAGGCTCGGAACACGATGCCGCGCAGTGTGCGCCGGGAATGGCCGCAGGGAAAGTCCCCGAAGACCCGGGGGCCCTTTCCCGCCGCGGTGGGGAGGCCCTCAGTGCCTGGGGCCTTCGTCGTCGTTCAGCACGATGGGGCCGAAGCGCGCCTCGTAGCGCTGCACGTTCTCCTGGAGGGCCTGCACCAGCCGCTTCAGGTGGCGCGGGGTGGTGATGATGCGCGAGCGGACGCGGGCCAGGGGCTGCTGCGGCTGGACGTAGAGGAAGTCGAGCACGAACTCCGCGTCCGTGTGGTTCACCAGGGCCAGGTTGCAGTACTGGCCATTGGCGACCTCTTCGGTCATCTGCACCTGGAGCTGCATCTCGGGGGGCTTCGTCGGAGTGTCCGCCATGAGTCAGGCGGCATAGCGCCTGGGGCCCTCCGTGACCAGTGTCTCCCCTGTGAGCACGCGCTGGAGGGACATCGGCGGGGAGTCCACCGCGGCCTTCGCGCTGGGGCGGGGGCCGGACGCCTGCCTGCTCCTGCACGGCTTCACCGGCAGCCCGTGGGAGGTCCGGCCCCTGGGCGAGGCCCTGGCGGCGCGGGGCCTGCGCGTGGTGGCGCCCCGGCTCCCAGGCCACGGCACCACCCCGGAGGCGATGCTGGACGTGGACCTCCACGACTGGCGGGCCTGCGCGGACGAGGCGCTGGCGTCGCTGTCCGGTCACCGCCGCGTCTTCGTGGCGGGGCTGTCCATGGGCGCGCTGCTGGCGCTGCGGCTGGCCGCGCACCACCCGGAGGCGGTGCACGCGCTCGCGCTGGTGGCGCCCGCGGTGCGCTTCCGGGGGCCGCGCATGGCCCTGGTCCGGCAGCTGTGCCGCACGCCCCTGCTCGAGTGGACCACGCCGTGGGTGGACAAGGACGGCGTGGACATCTCCGACCCTTCGGCGCTGGCCCAGGCGCCGGTGCTGCCCGCGTTCCCGGTGGCCCGGCTGAGGGACCTGTGCACGCTCCAGGACCAGGTGGCGGTGGACGCGCCCCGGGTGCGCTGCCCGGTGCTGGTGGCCACCGCGGCGCAGGACCACGTGGTGGATCCCCAAGGGGGGCGCTGGCTGGTGCGGCGGCTGACGGCGGCCCCGGCGGTGCGGCTGGTGACCTATCCGGAGGGCTTCCACATCATCCCGCGCGACGTGTCCGCGCCCAGGCTCGCGGCGGAGGTGGGGGACTTCCTGGAGCGCTGGCGCGACGAGGGCCGCGTCAGGTGCGGGCAGGAAGAGGCGGCGCCAGACGCGCCACCGCCGTGAGCAGCTCCACCGCGTCGAGCGGCTTGGTGACGAAGGCGCTGAACCCCGCGCGCAGGGCCCGGTCGCGGTCCTCGCGGCGCGCGGCGGCGGTGACGGCGAGCGCGGGAACCCCGCCCCCGGCCTCCCACGGCAGCGCGCGGATCCGATACAGGAGCGAATAGCCGTCCTCACCGGACAGCGACACGTCCGTCACCACCACGGTGGGCGGGGAGCGGCGCATCTCGTCCATGGCGTCGGTGACGTTGGTGGCGGTGAGCACGTGGGCGCCCACGCGGCTGAGCAGCACGGACATCCACTCGCGCGCGTCCGGCTGGCCGTCCACCACGAGCACGCGCTGGCCCTCCAGCTCCGGGAAGCGCGGCAGCGACAGGCCCTCCACCGGACGCGGCTCCCGCACCGACCCCGGCGTGGAGCCCACGCGCGAGCGGGGCAGGAAGACGGTGAAGGCGGAGCCGCGCCCCGGGCCGTCGCTGGTCGCGGACACGGTGCCCCCGTGCAGCTCCACCAGGTGACGGACGATGGACAGGCCCAGGCCCAGCCCGCCGTGCTGGCGGCTCACGCCGGTGTCCGCCTGCTGGAAGCGCTGGAAGAGGAAGGGTTGGAACTCCGGCGGGATGCCCTCGCCGTCGTCGCGCACCACCAGCTCCGCGCCCTCGTCGCGCGTGCGCGCGGACACCGTCACGCGGCCTCCGGGCGGCGTGAACTTGATGGCGTTGGAGAGCAGGTTCCACACCACCTGCTGCAAGCGGTCCGGGTCGCCGAAGAGCGGCACGCCGTCCTCGCCCACGGAGACCTCCAGCGTCAGCTCCCGCGCGAGCGCCGTGGGCCGCACCGCGTCCAGCGCCGCCTCCACCACGCTGCCCAGCTCCAGCGGCACCGGCTCCAGCCGCAGCCGGCCGCTGGCGATGCGGCCGATGTCCAGCAGGTCCTCGATGAGCTGGCGCTGGGCGCGGGCGTTGCGCTCGATGGCCTCCACCGCGCGCTGGCGCTTGTCCTCCCCCAGCAGGCCCTGCCGGAGCATCTGCGACCAGCCGAGGATGGACGTGAGCGGCGTGCGCAGCTCGTGGGACACGGTGGCGAGGAACGCGTCCTTGGCGCGGTTGGCGGCCTCCGCGGCGCTCCGGGCCTCGCGCTCCTCGTCGAACAGCCGCGCGCGGTCCAGGGCCTGCGCGCACTGGCGCCCCACCGTCAGCAGGAAGGCCTGCTCCGCCGCGTCGAAGTCGCGCGCGTCGCCGAAGCCCAGGCCCAGCGCGCCGAACACGCGTCCGCCGCTCACCAGCGGCACCGCGGCCCACGCCACCAGCCCCCGCTCCCGGGGCAGCAGCGCGAGGCGCGGGTAGCGCGCCATGCACTCCGTCCAGGAGCCCAGGGCGCACGGCTCCCCGGTGCGCGTCACGTCCGTCAGGGGGCACGTGGCGGAGACCTCGAAGCGCCGCCAGTCCTCCAGCTCCCCCGGGGAGAAGCCATGCGCGGCGGCGCGCTCGAAGACCTCCGGGGACTCCGGCACGGGCACCACCACCAGGCTGGTGACGGCGCCCAGGGCGATGGCCCCCTCGCGGGCGGCCACCTCCACCACCTGGGCGGGGGTCAGCGCCTCGGAGAGCGCGGCGGTCATCGCCTGCAGGCGCTCCGTGCGCCAGGAGGCGGTGGTCCACGCGGCGCGGCGGGTGCGCACCAGCTCCGTCACGTCCACCGCGAAGGCGAGCACCCCCTCCACCTGACCCCGCGCGTCACGGCGGGGCAGCAGGGAGAGGTTGAAGAAGCGTTCGTCCTCGGCGGGGCTCGCGCGGTCGGACGTCTCCCGCAGGTGCAGGGCGTCCCCGGTGGTGAAGACGCGGTCCCAGGCGTCATGCCAGCCAGAGGCGTTCAATTGGGGGCAGGCCTCCCGCAGGGGGATGCCCACCTGACCGCGCGTGTCGAGCAGCGTCAGCTGCGTGGCGGTGCTGAACTCGATGTGGTGGCCCGGTCCACGGTAGAGGCCGAAGAAGGCAGGGAGCTGCTGAAGCAGCTCGTGGAGTCGCGGGGGGTCGCCGCCGGGCGCGGCCACCCACCCGGCCTGGGCTTCGTTCATGGGGTGCCCCCTCCCTTCCCAGGCGAAGACGAGGGCTTCCGGGAAGAGGCGGCCATTAAACGCCGGGACGTGCGTCCTGGCACGAAAAGCAACCGGGCCGTGAAGGCAGGTGTCCAGGGCTGAGCGGTCCCTGGCGCTGTTGGCGTCCAGTAGAGGGCATCCCCTCCCCGGGGCGGGGGAACGCTCCCCGGCGCCGGGCATCGGCTATGTCGGGGGTCCGGCATGCCTCCCTCTCCTCCTGAATCGCAGCCTCTCGTCGAACTGCGCGCCGTCACCAAGTCCTACGCGGAAGGCGACTCCGTGCGCGAGGTGCTCTCCGGCACGTCGCTGACCCTGCGCCGGGGCGAGTTCGTGGTGCTGCTGGGCCGCAGCGGCTCCGGCAAGTCCACCCTGCTCAACCTCATCAGCGGCATCGACCAGGCGACGCACGGCGAAATCCGGGTGGAGGGCCGCGACCTGGGGCGCCTCTCGGAGCGCGAGCGCACGCTGCTGCGCCGCGAACGCGTGGGCTTCATCTTCCAGGCGTTCAACCTGCTGCCCACGTTGACGGTGGAGGAGAACGTGCGGCTGCCGCTGGAGCTGCTGGGCAGGACGGGCGCGGAGGCCGGCGCCCGGGCGCGGGAGCTGCTGACGCGCGTGGGGCTGGCCACCCGCGCGGGCAGCTTCCCGGACCGGCTCTCCGGGGGCGAGCAGCAGCGCGTGGCGGTGGCGCGAGCGCTGGCCCACGCACCGCCGCTGCTGCTGGCGGACGAACCCACGGGCAACCTGGATGAAGAGACGGGGGGCCAGGTGCTGGACCTGCTGGAGGGACTGACGCGGCAGGGCAACGCGTGCGCGCTCATCGTCACGCACGAGCCCGCGATGGCGGCCCGCGCGGACCGCGTGCTGACGATGGAGGGGGGCCGGTTGGTGGAGCGGCCCGGCGGCGCGCGCGGCCAGGGGACGCCATGAGGACGCTGCTCGCGCGCTCCAGCCTGCGGCACCTGGGCGGGCACCCGTGGCTCACGGCGCTGTCGCTGCTGGGCATCGCGATGGGCGTGGCGGTGGTGGTGTCCATCGACCTGGCGAGCGGCAGCGCGCTGCGCGCCTTCGAGCAGTCCACGGACGTCGTCGCGGGCCGGGCCACGCATCAGCTCACGGGCGGCGCGTCGGGCCTGCCGGAGGCCGTCTACACCGCGCTGAAGCTGCGGCCGGACGCACCGGACGCGGCCCCCGTGGTGCAGGGCTTCGTGCAGGTGGAGGGCGGCAACCACCGCACGCTCACGCTCCTGGGGTTGGACCCCTTCGCGGAGGCCCCCTTCCGCGACTTCTCCGCCAGCGGCGCGGTGGGGGACCTGGGCGCGCTGCTCACGCGGCCGGGCACGGTGGTGATGGGCGCGAAGACGGCGCGGGCGCTGGGCGTGAAGGAGGGTGACACGCTGCCGGTGACGGTGATGGGGCTGCGCCGGGAGCTGCGCGTGTCGGCCCTGCTGTCGCCGGGGCAGGAGACGACGGAGCGCGCGCTGGAGTCGCTGCTCATCTCGGACATCTCCACCGCGCAGGAGGTGCTGGGCCAGGAGGGACGGCTGACGCGCGTGGACCTGCGGCTGACGGGCGGAGAGGCCCAGGCCGCGCGGCTGCGGGCGACGCTGCCCACGGGCGTGGAGCTGGTGACGACCTCCGGGCGCGCGGGCACGGTGGAGCAGATGACGCGGGCGTTCCGCACCAACCTCACCGCGCTGTCGCTGCTGGCGCTCGTGGTGGGGATGTTCCTCATCTACAACACGATGACGTTCTCCGTGGTGCAGCGGCGCGGGATGCTGGGGCGGCTGCGCGCGGTGGGCGTGACGCGCGGGGAGCTGTTCGCGCTGGTGCTGGGCGAGGCCCTGCTGCTGGGCATCGTGGGCACGGCGGCGGGCCTGCTGCTGGGCATCCTGATGGCCAGCGGCCTGGTGGGGCTCATCACCCGCACCATCAATGACTTGTACTTCGTGGTGAACGTGCGCCGGCTGTCCTTGGAGCCCTTCACGCTCATCAAGGGCCTGGGTCTGGGCCTGGGGGCCACGGTGCTGGCGGCGCTGGTGCCCGCGTGGGAGGCGGCGCGGGCGACACCGGTGACGGCGCTGCGGCGCTCCACGGAGGAGGACGTGTCGCGCGACCGGGCGCCCCGGCTGGCGGTGCTGGGGCTGCTCATCCTGGCGCTCGCGACGGCGGTGCTCGCGTGGCCCACGCAGGCGCTGCTGCCAGCGTACGCGGGGCTCTTCGCCGTCCTGCTGGGCAGCGCGCTGCTGGTGCCCTGGGTGACGGAGCGGCTGACGGTGGCGGCGGCCCGGCCCCTGGGCGCGCTGTTCGGCCCGCTGGGGCGCATGGCGGCGCGCGGCGTGACGGCGAGCCTGTCGCGCACGGCGGTGGCGCTGGCGGCGCTGATGGTCGCGGTGGCGACGACGGTGGGCGTGGGACTGATGGTGTCCAGCTTCCGGGGCACCGTGGCGTCGTGGCTGGAGTCCGCGTTGCAGGCGGACGTGTTCGTGTCACCGCCATCGCTGGTGGCGCGGCGCGGGGACTCCGCGCTGGTGCCGGGGCTGGCGGAGAAGCTGCGCTCGACCCCTGGCGTCGAGACGAGCGGCTCCATCCGCGTGGTGCACGTGCGCATCAACGACCTGGACACGGACCTGCTGGCGGTGGAGTTCGCCAGGGGCCACGAGCGGACGTATCGCTTCAAGGAGGGGCGCGCGGACGACGTGTGGCGGCAGCTGGAGGCGTCCCCTGACGCGCTCATCGTGTCGGAGCCCTTCGCGTTCCACCGGGGCGTGCACGTGGGCGACACGCTGCGCGTGGCCACCGACAAGGGGCCTCACGACTTCCGCGTGGCGGGCGTGTACTTCGACTACGGGTCGGACGTGGGGACGGTGCTGATGCCCCGGCCCACGTATGAGCGCTGGTACGACGACCGGAGCGTGACGGGCCTGTCCCTGTACGCCGCGCCGGGACAGGACGTGGATGAGCTGGTGTCCCGGGTGCGCGACCGCGCGGGCGGTGAGCAGGCATTGAACGTGCGCGCGAACCGGGCCCTGCGGCAGGCGTCGATGGAGGTGTTCGACCGCACCTTCACCATCACGCAGGTGCTGCGCCTGCTGGCCATTGGCGTCGCGTTCGTGGGCGTGCTCAGCGCGTTGATGTCGCTGCAACTGGAGCGGGCCCGCGAGTTCGCGGTCCTGCGCGCGACGGGGCTCACGCCTGGGCAGCTCTGGGGCATGGTGTCGTTGCAGACGGGGTTGTTGGGATTGCTCGCGGGGTTGTTCTCCATCCCGCTGGGTCTGGCGTTGGCCTACGTGCTGGTGCACGTCATCAACCAGCGCTCGTTCGGGTGGACGTTGCAGCTGGTGGTGTCGCCCGGCGTGGTGGGTCAGGCGTTGGTGCTGGCCCTGGTGGCGGCGGCGCTCGCGGGGCTGTACCCGGCGTGGCGGATGGCGCGCGCGAACCCGGCCATGGCGCTGCGGGAGGAGTGAGACATGGGGCGGGGACTCGTCATCGGGGTGGTGCTGGTGCTCGCCGCGCTGGGTGTCGCGGTGGGCGTGGTGCTGCGGGATACGGAGGACACAGGTCCGGCGAACACCGGGGGCCTGACGGTCGCGTCCGCGATGGGGGGCCCGGGCGACACGGCGGGCTATGCGCACGCGGTGGAGCCCCGGGCCTTCCACTTCCCCGAGGACCACGGCCCCCACCCCGACTTCCGCACCGAGTGGTGGTACTGGACGGGCAACCTGGAGACGGAGGACGGGCGGGCCTTCGGCTACCAGTTCACGCTGTTCCGCAGCGCGCTCGCGCCGGAGGAGCCCCAGCGGGAGTCCGGCTGGGCGACGCGGCAGGTGTTCATGGGGCACTTCACGCTGACGGACGTCAGCGCCGGACGCTTCCACGTCAGCGAGCGCTTCAGCCGCGGGGCCCTGGGATTGGCGGGCGCGCAGGGGGTGCCCTTCCATGTCTGGCTCCAGGACTGGGACGTGCGCGCCGAGGGCACGGCCAGCACGTGGCCCATGCACCTGCGCGCCCAGGGCGACGGCGTGGCGCTGGACCTGCTGTTGGACGAGGGCAAGCCGCCGGTGCTCCAGGGGGACCAGGGCCTGAGCCAGAAGGGTCCGGAGCGGGGCAACGCGTCCTACTACTACTCCCTGCCCCGGATGCCCTCGCGAGGCACGGTGTCGGTGGAGGGCAAGACGGTGCAGGTGAGGGGCCAGAGCTGGATGGACCGCGAGTGGAGCACCAGCGCGCTGGGGCCGGACCTCGTGGGCTGGGACTGGTTCGCGCTCCAGCTCGCCGACGGCAGCGAGCTGATGGTCTACCAGCTCCGCAGGAAGGACGGCACCGCGGACCCGTTCAGCGCGGGCACGTATGTCCCCGCGACCGGTGACGCCATGCACCTGCCCCAGGGCGACATGAAGCTGGAGCCCTTGGGCCAGTGGAAGAGTCCTCGCGGGGGCGAGTACCCGGCGCGCTGGCGCGTCCAGGTGCCCCGCTTGTCATTGGACCTCACCGTGACGCCGAAGCTCGCGGACCAGGAGCTGCGGGTGATGGTGCGCTACTGGGAGGGCGCGGTGTCCATCCAGGGGACGCGCGAGGGACAGCCCGTGCAGGGGCGCGGCTATCTGGAGATGACCGGGTACGCGGACGCCCCCCGGAGCGCCGAGACGGTCCGCAGCCGCGCGCCGTGACTCAGCGCGGGGCCGTCGAACCCACGTTGTGGAGGTCGGGAATGGCGGTGAGCAGCGCCGCCCATTCGGGGTCGCTTGCCATCTTCGCGGCGTGCATGGCTTGAATCTTCTCGCCCAGCGCGGGGTCCGCGTCATCCGTCATGGCGATGCGCCGGAGCCTCTCCACGAGTGGCAGGAACAGGAGATCGCCCGCGCGGTGCAGGGGATCGTCGAAGTACCTCCGCAAGGCCCTCAGGTCCGCGATGCCGACGCAGCAGGCATGCGTGAACCCTTCGGAGGGCTCCCCCAGGTCCCGTCCGACGACCGAGAAGGAGACCGCCTCTGACTTCGCGGTGCGGGAGATGGCCTCCAGGGCCCGCGCCTTCTCGGCCTCCGACACCCCGTCCTTGAAACGGAAACGCAGCAGATTGATGAACATGGCTTCACCTCTCGCTCGAAGATAGCGGTGCGCATGCGCCAGGGCAGGAGGTAACTTCAGGTAACCACCACAATGTGGTTTCCCTTGGGTTACTGCTCCGGGTGACGCGCCATGCTCCGCCGCCGCAAGAACAAGACGCCGCCGCTTCCGCCCCTCTGCCCCCTCACCGAGTGCATGAAGCTCCTCGGCGGCGCCTGGACCGCGAACCTCGTCTGGCGCCTCAGCGGAGAGCCGCGCCGCTTCAGTGAGCTGCGCTCCGACATTCCGCGCATCTCCGCGAAGGTGCTCAGCGCGAAGCTGCGTGCGCTCGAGAAGAACGGCGTGCTCACGCGGCAGGTCGTCGCGAGCTCACCGCCCTCGGTCGAATACGCGCTGACCGCGCTGGGCCGGGAGCTCATCCCGGTCATTGAAACCATCGTCCAGGTGGGGATGAAGCTCCAGCGCATGCAAGAAGCTAGACCGCGAAGCGCGCCTGGATCTCCGCCGCGCCCCCTCGCTCGAGCCACGCGTCGAACGTGAGGAGGCCCGGCGACAGCCGCCTCAGCGCCGGGATGTCCGCGTCCCCGACCAGCATCCCTTCGTCGACGACCTCGACGAGCCGGCGCAAGAGCGCGCTCCGCGCCAGGAACTCCGGGGGAAACCGCGCGTAGGAGATCGACGTGTGGGTCGCCCGCCCGATCTTCTCCGCGAGCTGATTCCCGGTGAGCTCGTCGCCCGCCAGCTCCAGGGTGGTGCCCACGTGCGCGTGCGGATCCGCGAACACGCGCGCGACGAGCACGCCGATGTCGTTGCTCGCGATGAACTGCATCCGGCCCTCCGGCTGGAGGAAGAACCTCAAGGCGCGCTCCGCCAGCCCCATGTGCGGCTCCAGCAGCAGCTCCATGAAGGCCCCCGGCCGCACGATGGTCGCGCGGAGGCCGCTTGCCCGGACGTACTCTTCGATCCGCCACTTGCTCTCGAAGTGGCCCACCCCCGTGCCAGGGCGCAGTCCCGCCATCGACGTGTAGACGAAGTGCTCGACCCCGGCGGCCTTCGCCGCGTCCACGACGCCCGCGCCGAAGCGGAACTCGTCCTCGTCCGTCACCCCATACTGCGGCTGCCCCGAGCTCGGCTGGACGCTGAAGACGCCGTACGCGCCCTCCAGCGCGCGTTCGAGCGACACGCGCTCGCCCATGTCCCCCCGCACCAGCTCCACGCCCCCCGCCTCCAGCGCCCGGGCCTTCGCGCTCGAAGGGTCGCGCACCAGCGCGCGGACGCGCCAGCCGTCCCCCCGCAGCGCCCTCGCCGTCGCGCCCCCCTGCTGTCCCGTCGCACCGAGTACCAACACGCACTTGTCTTGGGTCGCCATCACATCTGCCTTTCTTCGGATAAGCGGATGGTTGCTCCGTTTAAATACGGAGCTATGCTCCGCTTATCAAGTGGCAATGAAGCTCCCGAAGACATCGACGGACGACGCGACCGGCGGCGCCATGCGCGCGGATGCGCGGCGCAATCGCGACAGGCTGCTCGTGGCGGCCGACGCCGTGTTCTCCGAGCGCGGCGCGGACGCGTCGCTCAATGACGTGGCGAAGGAGGCGGGCGTCGGCATCGGGACGCTCTACCGCCACTTCCCGACGCGCGAGGCGCTGCTCGGCGCGACCTGTGACGAGCGGTTCCTGAAGCTCGCGCAGGAGAGCCGCGAGCGGTCGGCTTCCGTGTCGGCGCTCGAAGCCCTGCGCCTCTTCCTGGAGGAGCTGGTGCACTACGCGGGCCTCTACCAGGGGCTCGCGGCGTCGCTGGGCATCGTGCTGCGGAGCGGCACCGTGGGGTGTCACGCGACGACGGAGGAAGGACAGCGCCTGCTGGAGGCCGCGCAGCGCGCGGGAGAGGTTCGCGGCGACATCTCCCTGGATGACGTGGTGTGCATGGCGATGGCGATCTCCCTCTCCGCCGCGCAGGACGCGTCCGGGCCCAAGCGCATTCCACGCCTCACCGGCATGTTCATCGATGGGCTCCGCCCCGCGCGCGAGGCGGCCGTCACGCATGGCGCGCGGAAACGTTGATCGGTCGGGTCCACGAAACCGGTCCCCTCCAGGAAACCCGGCGACCCGGCTAGATTGCCGGGCCCATGAACGTCCTCGTCACCGGGGCCACCGGCCTCATCGGCAACGCCATCGCCCAGCGGCTCGCGAAGCAGGGGGACTCCGTAAGCGCGCTCGTGCGGGACCCGGCCCGGGCCGCGAAGCTGCTCCCCGCCTCCGTGCGGCTCATCCCCGGGGACATCACCTCCCCGGGCACGCTGCCCGCCGCGATGCAGGACGTGGAGCTCGTCTTCCACGCCGCGGGCATGCCGGAGCAGTGGCAGCGCGATGACAGCATCTTCGACCGCGTGAACCGCCAGGGCAGCGTGAACGTCCTGTCCGCCGCGCACGCCGCGAAGGTGCGCCGCGTGGTCTACACCTCCACCATGGATGTCTTTGGCGCGCCCCGGGGCGGGGAGCTCACCGAAGCCAACATCGACCACCAGCACAAGCCCACCGCCTACGAGCGCTCCAAGCAGGATGCCGAGCGCGCCGTGGAGGCCATCCGCCAGCAGGGCCTGGACGTCGTCTACGTCAACCCGTCCGCCGTCTACGGTCCCAGCCCCGTGCACGTGGGCCTCAACTCCTTCTTCATCCAGCTGCTCAACAAGAAGGCCCCGCTGCTCCCGCCGGGCGGCATGTCCGTGGTCTACGTGGACGGCGTCACCGACGCGCACCTCGCCGCCGCTGGACGCGGCGTCAACGGCGAGCGCTACCTCGTCTCCGACCAGTACGTGAGCAACGCGGACCTCGCCCTCGCCATCCATCAGGCCGCGGGGGCCGGCAAGCCGCCCGCCGTGGCGCCCGTCTTCCTGATGGAGGCCCTGGCCCGCGTGTCCGCGCCGCTCGCGCGCGTGTTCCCCTTCACGCCGCTCGTCGCTCCGGGCCAGCTCTCGTTCATGCGCTGGGAGGCCCACGTGAACGCCTCCAAGGCACAGCGCGAGCTGGGCTTCCGCCCCACCCCGCTCACGGACGGCGTGGCGCGCACGCTGGCCTTCCTGCGCGACCAGGGGCTCGTCCCCCGGGCGTAGGCCCGCTCACACCGGGCCGGGAGCGGACTCGTGGTAGTGGATCGCCTTCCACGTCCCGGCCTTGCGGTGGAAGACGAAGCTCACGCGCCCGTCGTTCGCGTACGGGCCCTCGATGTCCACCCGCGCCCCCTCGTAGTGGTAGGTGAGGAAGGCGAAGGCCGTCTCCCCCATCACGTCGAGCCACACGTCCGCCAGGGACATGCGCGCGCCCTTCGCCAGATGGTCCCGGAGGCCGTCGTAGTACTTCGCGATGCCCACCCAGCCCTGCACCGGCTTCGCTCGCTCCTGCGGGACGTAGACGAGGTGCGGGTACTCGCGATCCCAGAGCGCCTGGAGCCGGGCGACGTCCAGGGCCTCGAAGCCCGCGCGGTACTGCTCCAGCAACGCCATCAACTGCTGCCTGTCCGTGTCCACCGACGCCATGCACCGCTCCCTGTCGTCCCGCGAAGAACGCGGGGGTCCGTCCCGAGGGGATGACGGCCCCCCGCGCGTGATGGGGTCCGCCCTACCTATCACCGACGCCTCCGCGGGCTGCGCCCTCCCCAAACCGTCAGTGCCCTGCTGAACCCCCGGCCGCGCTCCCGTCGAATACACTCCCAGCCGCGCCAGGACCTGGAGCCATGCGAGCACACGGCCTCCATGCGAAGAGGGGGAGTTCCAGCGACATGGTGGAGAAAAAGGACGCGGCGGAGGTGTGGGGACGAGAGGTGTCCGCGAAGGAGCTGTGGCCCCGCGTGGAGGCGGCGGCGGGCCCTGGCTGGTCGGCGCGACTGGCCCCGGGGTGGCAAGGCACCGCGGAGAACGGCGTCCTCTTCCACGAAGGAGACCTGGAGGCGGACTCGCTGGTCATCGGGCCCAGGCCGCTCGTCGTCTCCGGCAACGTCCGGATCAACGGCCTGCTCGAGGACGGACACGCGGCCGACCACACCCTCCTGGTGGTGCTGGGAGACCTGGAGGCGGAGAACATCGCGACGTTCTCCACCCTGTTCGTCGCGGGCGACGCGCGGATCCACGGACTCCTCTTCGGCGCCTCGCTGAATGACGACCTCTTCTGCGTCGCGGGGGGGCTGACGGCGAACACCCTCGCCGAGGGGGGCCACCACCTCCTGGTCCAGGGAGCGCTCGACGTGGAGGTGCTCGTGGGCACCAACCTCACCACCGCGGGCGCCCCTCGCCAGCGGCTCCCTCCGCACGACGCGCTCCTTCCCGGCACCTGGCGCGCGGTGGAAGAAGACGAGGATGGCGTCCTCGAATCGACGCTCGACCCGCAAGGGCTCCTGGCGAAGCTGCGCGCGGGGGAGCCCGTGCTGGAGGACACGCGGATCAGCCCGGCGGACAAGGCCATCGCCGCCGTGAAGGCGAAGGCGGCGCGTGGCGAGCAAATCCCTCGGCTCGGGCTCCCGCTGAAACAACTGAAGACCCTCCCCGAGGCGCTCTTCTCGCTCACCTGGCTGGAGGAGCTCACGCTCGACAGCAACGACATCGAGGCGCTCTCCCCTCGCATTGGCGAGCTGAAGGCGCTGCGGGTCCTCTCCCTGGAGTCCCTCCCGCTGACGACCCTCCCCGTGGAGCTCTGCCGCCTCCCCGCGCTCCAGTCGCTGAGCCTGCGGTATTGCGACAAGCTCACGCGGCTCCCGGACGCGTTCAGCGAGCTGGAGACGCTGGAGGAGCTGTACCTCGACGCGATGGCGCTGGAGGACTTTCCCCAGGTGCTGCTCCGGCTGCCGCGACTCAAGAAGCTCTGGTGGTGGCGCTTCTTCCAGACGCCACCCGCGCGCCTTGAAGCGCTGGTGGCCGGCATGGCGCGGATGCCCGGGCTGACCCACGCCGGGTTCTTCCAGGGGAACCTGACCGCCCTGCCTGGGAACCTCTCCCGGCTCGCCGGACTCAAGCAGTTCAAGCTGGGACTCGACCGCGTCCCCCCGGCGGAGGTGAAGCGCCTGGAGGCCGCGCTGCCACCGGGCTGTCTGCGCGTGGGCTACTGAGTGGGCGCGGCGGCCGTTGCCCCGGCCGCCGCGCCCGGGCAACGGCGTCCGCGAGGATGTCTGTGATTGCGCTTGGCCGCCCGCCCTCCTTCCGGTGAGACAGCGGTTCGGGCGCGCCCTCCTGGACGTGGGGTGTCGCCGCGCCGCGTGAGGCCCAGTTTAGAAAGCGCACACGCCCTCATCACGGAGTGACACCATGCCATTGCTATCGAACCTGCTGGGCGGCCCCCGTCGGAGCGTCTTCAGGGGAAGGGGTTGGAACCGGGGACGCAGCGCGTACGGCCGTCATCCCATCGGCTACGGATACCGGGGGCGCCGGTCCGCGGGCCCGGGCAGCGCGCTCGGGCGGCTCATCCTCGCGGGGCTGGGCGCCTACGGCCTGCGCCGCTTCCTCAACAGCCGCTCCCACGCCGCGGGGTATTGAGCGGGCCACCGTGACGGGAGGCGCTGGGAAGTACCGTGGACTTCCCCCGGCAAGGCGCGGCCCGCATCGGTCCCTCACAGGTACGGGAGCGTTCCACGGACATCTCCTGGTGCCTGACATCCCGCACGCGGCCCCCCTGCGCGCGGCCCCGCTTGGGGTAGGGTCCTCCTCCGTGTCCGGCCACCGGCCGACGAAAGAGGACTCGCACGCATGGCGAAGGCGAAATACGTCCTGGCGCTGGACCAGGGCACCACTGGCACGCACGTCTCCATCCTCGATGCCCGGTTGCAGGTGGTGGGGCGCTCCTACAAGGAGCTGCCCCAGCACTTCCCCAAGCCGTCGTGGGTGGAGCACGACCTGAACGACATCTGGGCCAGCAGCGAGTGGTGCATCGCCCGCGCGCTCAAGCACGCGGGCCTCACCGGCCGAGACATCGCCGTGGTGGGCATCACCAACCAGCGCGAGACGACCGGCCTGTGGGCCCGCGACACGGGCGAGCCCCTGGGCCGCGCCATCGTCTGGCAGGACCGCCGGACGGCCGACATCTGTCAGCGGCTCAAGGCCCAGGGGGTCGAACCGCGCGTGCGCGAAGTCACGGGCCTCGTGCTGGACCCCTACTTCTCCGGCACCAAGCTCACCTGGCTCTTCAGCCACCTGAAGGGCGCCCGGAAGCGCGCCGAGCGCGGCGACGTGTGCTTCGGCACCATGGACTCGTGGCTCGTCTACAAGCTCACCGGCGGCGCCGCCCACGTCACCGACGTGTCCAATGCCAGCCGCACCCTGCTGATGGACCTGCGCACGCTCGCGTGGGACGACGAGCTGTGCTCGCTGCTGGAGGTGCCCCGCGCGTGCCTCCCGGAGATCCGCGGCAACGCGGAGGTGTACGGCACGACGCGCGGCATGAAGAGCCTGCCGGACGGCATCCTGGTGGCGGGCATGGCCGGCGACCAGCAGGCGGCCCTCTTCGGGCAGGCGTGCTTCAAGACGGGCGAATCCAAGTGCACCTACGGCACCGGCGCCTTCCTGCTGATGAACACCGGCACCCAGCCGGTGCGCTCCACCGCGGGCCTGCTCACCACCGTGGCGTGGAAGCTGGGCAACACCACGCACTACGCGCTGGAGGGCAGCTCCTTCATCGCGGGCGCCGCCGTGCAGTGGCTGCGCGACGGGCTCAAGGTCATCAAGAAGGCCCCGGACGTGGAGGCGCTGGCCGCCAGCGTGAAGGACTCCGGCGACGTCGTCTTCGTCCCGGCGCTCGCGGGCCTGGGCGCGCCCCACTGGCGCCCGGAGGCGCGGGGCCTGTTCGCCGGCATCGACCGGTCCACCACCGTGGCGCACCTGGCGCGCGCGACGCTGGAGGGCGTGGCCCTTCAAATCCACGACCTGGCGGACGCCATGCGCCGCGACAGCGGGCGGGACATCCCCACCTTCAAGGCGGACGGCGGCGCGGCGGCCAACAACCTGCTCATGCAGTATCAGGCGGACCTGCTGGGCGTGCCGGTGGTGCGCCCGCGCAACCTGGAGACCACGTCCCTGGGCGCGGCCTTCCTGGGCGGCCTGGGCGCGGGCGTGTGGACCAGCCCGGACGCCATCCGCCGCGCGTGGAAGGCGGACCGCACCTTCAAGCCGAAGATGAAGCCCGAGGTGCGCGCGCGCCACCTGGAAAAATGGAAGCAGGCGGTTTCGAAGGCATGAGGTGAGACCCCCAAGCCGGGCACCCTGACGCGCCGGGGCTTCCATCGGGCGGAGGAGCGGGTAGAACGGCCGTCATGGCCTACGACCGCACGTTGCTGACCCCGGATGCGCTCCAGACCTTCCTCTCCAACCACCCCGCCTGGAAGCACGAGGGCGGGATGATCCGCCGGACCTACGAAGCGCCCTCCTTCCTGGAGGGCATCGCCTTCGTGGAGCGCGTGGCGAAGGCCGCGGAGGCCGCGGACCACCACCCGGACATCGACATCCGGTGGCGCAAGGTGACGCTGGCGCTGGTGACCCACGACGCGGGCGGCCTCACCTCCCGCGACACCGGCCTGGCCGCGGAGGCGGACCGCCTCTTCAGCGAAGGGGCCGGCGGTCGGTGATTCACGGCTTGCGCGGGACGGCGGTGGCCCTGGCGTGCGCGGCGCTCCTCGCCGCGCTCCCGGCCTCCGCCCAGGACGACACCCCCACGGAGCCCCGCCCGGAGCGGCTGTACTTCAACTCCGGCGCGCTCCTGGGGTCGGCGCGCGTGGTGGGCCTGGGCGGCGCGTACGTGGGCATCGCGGAGGGCGCCGCGGGCTTCCCCAGCAACCTCTCCGCCCTGGCGCAGCGCAGCGCCTCCCTGGACCGCGACTGGGACCTGGGCGTCACCCTGTCCTGGCTGGACCTGCCCTTCACCGGCACCCAGCGGCGGGACGTGGACAACGACGGCCAGGCCGATGAATCCGTGGACAGCCGGCAGCTGCTGGGCGCGCTGATGCTGCAATACAAGCGCTTCGGCATCGGCTTCCTGTGGCGCAACAGCCGCACGGGCTACTGCATCACCACCGCCTGCCGGGGCGAGGGCGGCAAGCTGCGCGTGTCCCTCACCCAGTCCGTGCTCGCGGGCTCCGTGGCCTTTGGCCAGGATGACTTCATCCTGTCGCTGGGCATCTTCTCCGCGCAGGCGAGCTTCAGCGAGCTGGGCGACGAGTCCTGGCGCTACGGCGACACCGGCGTGGCGGTGGACATGCTGTTCCGTCCGCACGGGCGCCCCTACCGCATTGGCGTGGCGGTGCGGCCGGAGGTGGTGGCCGGCTGGCGGCGCGACGACGGCCAGAGCCCCTTCATCGCGGGCCGCCGCATCTACGCGGCCGTGGTGTCCCCCGCGGTCCTCTCCCTGGGCGCCAGCTGGCGGCTGGGCGAGGGCGCGCACCGCTACAACCGGCTGTCCCCGGCCGCGCGGCGGCAACTCCAGGTGGAGGGGGACGCGCTGCCGGTGCCGGAGGAGGAGCCGCGGGACGCGCTGGCTGGCCGGTGGCTCATCACCGCGCAGGTGGACCTCATCTCCAGCGTGAGCAACGCGGTGCCGTCGCGCTCGTTCGCCTCCTCGGCGGAGCCGCAGCGCGTGGGCGACAAGGCCACCTTCCAGCCGCGCCTGGGCACCGAATGGGACACCTTCCCGGGCCTGCTGCGCCTGCGCGCGGGCACCTGGCTGGAGCCGTCCCCCTTCCCGGGCCGCAACCCCCGGCCGCACGTCACCGGCGGCTTCGAGCTGTTCGTGCTGCGCTACTGGGAGGACTGGGCCATCACCGCGTCGTTCGACCTGGCGAGCCGCTACTCCAACTGGGGCGTCTCCATCGGCTTCTGGCGGTAGTGTCTGGCTTTGAGCGCTGGGTGGGTAAACGCGACGGCCTTCCTGGGCGGTCGCGGCGCCCGTCCACGGCGCCGCGTCCCCCACGCACGTGACGCGCGGTGTGTTGAGCAGCGGGCGGCCGAGCAGCCTCCTGGACTGTATTTGCGGGTGTGGGATGGCGTGAGAACCCTGCCGTACACGGAGGGGATTCCATGTATCTGGGGCGGGGGTGGCGCCAGACTGTCTTGGGTGCGACGGTGCTGGGTTTCGCGTTCGGCGGAGCGTGGGGGTGCGGGCGCGGGGCGCCGCCGCCCGACCCCAACAACTGCGAGGACTCGAAGGCGGGGTGTCCTCCCAAGGAGCAGCCCTCGGTGCCCGGCGACGCGCCACCGCCGGGCACGGGCTCCAACCAGACGCCGCCTCCGACCACGCAGCCGGAGCAGCTGCCGCCCGCGTCGGGCGTGACGCTGTGGCTGGCGAAGGAGGGCACCGCGCAGGACGACCTGGCGCTGGACCTGGCGGTGGACCCCACCGGCGACCTCTTCACCGCGGCGGCGTACGGCTACGACGACCTGGGCGCCCGCGTCCCCACGGATGACGGCGTGCAACTGGTACTGACGCGGCGCTCGGGCGCGGGGCAGACGCTGTGGACCCATGCGTACGACGTGCGCGTGGACCCCACGCCCGTGGACCTTCGCGCCGACGTCCACGCCCGCGTGGCGGCGGACGGGACCGGCGCGCTGCTGGTGGCCGGGAACCTCCAGGGCACGACGGACCTGGGCACGGGCAAGCTCGGCGATGGCGCCTTCGTCGCGAAGCTGTCCGCGGACGGCGTCACGCTCTGGGCGAACCGCGTCCCCGGCGAGCTGACGGTCACGGACGTGGCCGCGGACGCGCAGGGCCGACTGTACGTGGCCTATACCGCGCCGGGCACGGTGGACCTGGGCGGCGAGGTGAAGGGCGCCCCCGGCGGGGTGGCGGTGTTCGCGGCGGACGGCACGCCGGTGCTCGCCATCGCCGTGGGCAGCGCGGAGTCCGACGGCGCGGCCGTGGAGCCCTTGTCCCTGGCGACAGGCGCGGACGGCGGCGTGGTGGTGGCGGGGCGCTTCCTGGGCACGGTGCGCTTCGGCACCACCGCCGTGCAGGGCTCCAGCGAGGGCAGCCCGTTCGTGGCGCAGTACCGGGCCACCGGCGAGCTCGACTGGGTGAAGGTCCGGCCCAGCGTGAAGGGCCGCGTGCGGGACGTGAGCCGCGACGCCGCGGGCGACGTGGTGCTGGGCGGCGACTTCCAGGGCGGCTTCGCCTGGGCGGGCGCGTCGCTGAAGGGCGCGGCGACGCCCAGCGCCTTCGTCGCGGTGGCGGCCGCGGACGGCACCGAGCGCTGGGCGCACGAGCTGGGCGTGGACGCGTCCGTGCAGGGCGTGGCCCTCCAGGACTCCGGCGAGGTGCTGGCGGTGGGCTACACGTACTCCTGGCTGGAGAACGGCACCACCGGCCAGGACGGCCTGGGGTCCGCGCAGCTCTTCACCCAGCGCTTCGACCCCACCGGACAGCCGCTCGCCTCGCGCCTCTTCCTGGCCGCCCCACCGGAGGCCCGGGGTGAGCTGTACGGGCTGGAGGCCGTGCCCGCGGTGGCGCTGCTGCCAGACGGAGACGCGGTGCTGTATGGCGATTCCGACCGCGTCACCGACTTCGGCGTGGACAAGCTCACGCCCCAGCGCGCGGACATCTTCCTCTTGCGCGTGAAGGACTGACCCCGCGCTGGAAGAAAGACGGGCCCGGCGCGCGCGGCACCGGGCCCGTCAGCGTCTTCACGGCGCGGAAGGCTCAGCCGCCGAGCGCCACGTTCTCCAGCACGCCCAGCGCGTCGGGGACGAGCACGGCGGCGGAGTAGTAGGTGCTCACCAGGTACTGGGCCATGGCCTGGCCGTTGATGTCCATGCGCTTCACGGTGAGGCTGGGCTCCACCTCATCGGGAATGCCGGCGTTGTGCAGGCCGATGACGCCCTGGTCGTCCGGACCGATGCGCATCGCCAGGATGGCGCTGGTGTTCTCCCGGGTGATGGGCAGCTTGTCGCAGGGCAGCAGGGGCACCCCGCGCCACGCCTGCATCTTCTGGCCCTCCACGTCCACCACCGTCGGGTAGAGGCCGCGCTTGTTGCACTCCCGGCCGAACGCCGCGATGGCGCGCGGGTGGGCCAGCATGAAGCGCGTCTTGCGGCGGCGCGACAGCAGCTCGTCCAGGTCGTCCGGCGTCGGCGGACCGGAGCGCGTGTTGATGCGCTGCTTGAGGTCCGCGTTGTGCAGCAAGCCGAACTCCGGGTTGTTGATGAGCTCGTGCTCCTTGCGCTCCTTCAGCGCCTCGAGGGTCAGACGCAGCTGCTCCTGGGTCTGGTTCATCGGGTCGTTGAAGATGTCCGACACGCGGGTGTGCACGCGCAGGATGGTCTGCGCCACGCTCAGCTCGTACTCGCGCGGCTTCAGCTCGTAGTCCACGAAGGTGCCGGGCAGCACGGGCTCGCCGTGGTGGCCGGCGGCCAGCGCGATGGAGGCCTGCCCCGCCTTGTCCTGGGGCCGCTTCAGCTTCGCCTTGAAGCGCTCCACGTGCGCCGCCAGCACCGGCGACTGGCTGATGAGGGACTCGAACACCTCCTGCGGCAACGCCATCACCGTGCAGGCGGTGAGCGCCTTCACGGTGAAGGGCCAGACGTCGTTCGACTCCACCACCGCCTGGTCGCCGAAGTGGTCGCCGTCCGCCAGCGTGTCCAGCACGACGGGGTCGCCGTACTTGCCCGCGCCCAGCTTCTGCGCCTTGCCGTGCGCCAGGAGGAACACGTGCTCGGCGGACTGGCCCGCCTCCACGATGTTCTCCCCCGGCTTGTACTGACGCTGGGTGAAGCGGCTGGCCAGCGTGCGGATGAGCAGCCCATCCACGTCCTCGAAGCCCCGCATCAGCGGCAGCTTGAGCAGCTCCTCCGGGATGATCTCCACCTTGACGCCGATGTTGCTGAAGTTCAGGCGGTCGTCACCCACGGTGTAGGTCAGCCGGCGGTTGACGCGGAACGTGCCACCCGACACCTGCACCCAGGGCAGCACGCGCAACAGCCAGCGGGGCGAGATGCCCTGCATCTGCGGCTGCGTCTTGGTCGTCGTCGCCAGCTGACGCGCCCCGGCCGTGCTGAGGCTCTGGCTTTCGTGCGCCGCGACGTTCTTCTCTGAGTTCGCCATGAAAGAACCTTCCGATTGCGTGCGGGTCCGGGACTACGAGCGGCCGATCTCCACGCTCTCCAGGATGCCCAGCGCGTCCGGCGTGAGCACCGCCGCGGAGAAGTACGCGGTGACCAGGTAGTTCATGATGGCCTTCTCGTTGATGCCCATGAACCGGACGTTGAGGCTGGGCTCGATCTCATCCGGGATGCCCGCCTGGTGCAGGCCGACGACGCCCTGGTTCTTCTCACCCGCGCGCATCAGCATGATGGAGCTGGTGCGCGACTCGGAGACGGGGATCTTGTTGCAGGACACGATGGGGATGCCGCGCCACGCGGGAATCATGTTCCCGTTCATCTCCACGCTGGTGGGGTAGATGCCGCGCTTGTTGCACTCCTGGCCGAACGCGGCGATGGCGCGCGGGTGGGCCAGGAAGAACGACGGCTCCTTCCACACCGTGGCCAGGAGCTCGTCCATGTCGTCCGGCGTCGGCGGGCCGGAGCGGGTGTGGATGCGCTGCTTGAGGTCCGCGTTGTGCAGCAGGCCGAACTCGCGGTTGTTGATGAGCTCGTGCTCCTTGCGCTCCTTCAGCGCCTCCACGGTCAGACGCAGCTGCTGCTGGGTCTGGTTCATGGGGTCGTTGAAGAGGTCCGCGACGCGCGTGTGAATCTGGAGGACCGTCTGCGCGACGGCCAGCTCGTACTCGCGCGGGCGCGTCTCGTAGTCCACGAAGGTGCCGGGCAGCACCGGCTCGCCGTGGTGGCCGGCGGCCAGCTCGATGGCCTTCTGGCCGGAGGTGTCCTGCTTCTTCTTGGTGCGGGCCTTGAAGTTGTCGATGTGCTTCTGGAGCGACGGCACCTGCGCCACCACCGCCTCGAAGGCGGACTGCTGGAGGACGAGCGCGATGACGGGCGTCACGGCCTTGGCCGTGAACTGCCAGTAGTCCTGCGACTCCAGCAGCGCCTGGTAGCTGTAGTGGTCGCCGTCCGCCAGCGTCTCCAGCACCACGGGCTCGCCGTACTTGCCCTTGCCAATGCGGTTCACCTTGCCGTGGGCGATGAGGACGATGGAGTCCGCCTCCTTGCCGGCCTCGGTGATGACCTCACCGGCCTTGTACTCCTTCTGCTCGAAGCGGTTGGCCAGCGCGGTCAGCGCGTCCACGTCCTCGTAGCCGCGCAGCAGGGGCAGCTCGCCCAGCTCCTGCGGGATGACCTGCACCTTGGCGCCGGTGCTGGTGAAGGTGACGCGGCCGTCGCCCACCGAATAGGTCATGCGGCGGTTGACGCGGTACGTACCGCCGGACACCTGCACCCACGGCAGCAGCTTGAGCAGCCACCGCGAGGAGATGCCCTGCATCTGGGGCTCGGACTTGGTCGTCGTCGCCAGCTGGCGTGCCGCCTGGGTCCCAAGGCTCAGGTTGTTGTCGTCGTGCTTCTTCGTGTCATTGGACATGGTTCACCCTTGTCTGGTTTGAGGAAAGCAAAGCCTGCTCACTGCCGTCGAACTCAGGACCTGCCGCTGCCGAACAGCGCGGCGACCCGCGTCGCGGCCATGCCCAGCCCGGAGAGGTTTCCGGTCTTCAACTTGGGCGTCGCCGCGTCGATCAACTCGAACTCCTTGTAGCGGTCCACCGCCGCGTGCCACTGGGGGATGCCCGCCATCCACTGCTGCAGCTGCTCCACGTACTTGTGCAGCTTCTCCTGCGCGTTCGCGTCCAGGTCGAAGGAGCGGATGACCACCGGCAGCTCCTTGGCCACCAGGTGCTCGAACTGCTTCATCCGCGCCGTCATCAGCGCATTGACCACGAGGACGGCCGCGTCCTTGTCCAGGTCCAGGAACTTCTGCACCACCAGCACGCAGTTGTTCAGCTCGCCCTCGAACTCGATCTCCTTCTGGTAGGAGAAGATGTCGTTGACGAAGCAGGCGTAGTCCGCGGCGGAGTTCTCCAGCCCGCGCAGGGTGCGGGTGTTGAAGACGTCCTCCGGGACGGCGTCGCCCTTGGACAGCCGCGACAGGCTCATGGTGAGGTCCGAGCCGAACGTCTTGCGGCGCATCTCCACGTAGTCCACCGGGTCCGGCACGCGGTTGAGGATCTGGTTGTTCAGCTCCCAGACCCAGCTCTCCGTCATGTCCTGGATGGCCTTGCGGAACAGCATGCGCCCGCGGGGCGTCAGGGGACCGGCCGTGCGCTTCCACAGGTCCGCGAGCCCCACCTCCACCGGGTTGGTGGGCACCGCGGCGTTGGCGACCTCCACGTCGTCCGGCATGAACTGCGTGAGGCGGGCGTTGAACAGCTTCGCGCCCGGCATGTCGCGGGTGTGGGCGTAGAGCGCGGGGAAGTAGTCATCCGCGTAGGTGCCCCACACCAGCCAGCACGCGGTCAGGTCCAGTTGCTCCGGGGTCGCGTCCGGGTGGATGAGCGCGCCGCAGAGGGCCACGTCCGCGACGTCGAACTTGTGGTCGTCCCAGATGGAGAGCCCCACGCCGGGCAGCTCTTCCAGCATGCCCATCCGGCGCGCCCAGTCCTTGGAGTTCCGGCGCGCGCGCTCCAGGTGGGGGCTCAGGTAGGTGCTGTACGGCATGTAGAACTTCGGCAGCTTCACCGGCCCCACGTGCTGGCGGGGCACGTGGCTGAAGGACTTGGAGCGCGGCCCCAGGCCCAGCGCGCCGGACGTCAGGGGCAGCCGCAGGGCGGAGGTGCCCAGGCCGGCGGGCACGGGGATGGACAGCTCCGGGCGGCGCTCCGCGTGCTGGTTCATGTAGCGGTTGGAGCGCATGTGCCATTCGTGGCCACCGGACTGCCAGTCCTGGAGGCCGCGCAGGTACGTGAGCACCTGCGCCTGCTCCACCGGGTTCAGCCCGTACTCGGCGAACAGCCAGGGCAGCTCCGTGGCGGCGGTGTTCTCGAACTGCTGGAGCCGCGACGTCAGCAGGTCGTTGACCAGGTCCGCCGCGCGCTGGGTCTCACAGTCGAGGAACTTCTCCACCACCAGCACGCCGTTGGACAGCTCACCCTCCTCCAGGATCTCGCGCTCGTAGGAGAAGAGGTCGTTTCTCAGGTGCACCGCGTCCGAGAACGTGTCCTTGAAGACGCGCATGGGCCGGCTCTTGACGACGCGGGCCGGGATCTCCGCGGCGACGGCGTGCTCCACCAGGTCCGACGACCAGGGCGCGCCACCCACCTTGCGGCGCATCTCGATGTATTCGATGGGATTGGAGATGCGCGCTTCGCTGATGTTCTCGATCTCCCACATCGACTCATCGAGCAGGTGCTTGGTGTTCTCGAAGAAGCGGCGGCGCCAGTCCATGGACATGGAGGGCACGGTGCGCTGCCACAGGTCCCACAGCGCGCGCTCCACCGGGTTGACGGGCTCCGGCGGCGTCTGGCTCAGGTCCAGCGGCATGAACAAAGGCAGCCGGTCCAGGTACGCTTGGCCGCCCTTCACGTCGCGCGAGTACTTGAAGACCTCCAGGAAGTGGTCGTCGAAATAGAAGACCCAGACGTACCAGTCCGTGATGAGGTCCAGCTCCGGCCCCGGCGCCTCCGGGTGCGTGTACGCGCAGAGCAGCGCGTAATCCATGCCGTCGAAGCGGCGCTCGGACCAGACCTCCCGCTCCGTCCCGTCCCGCGGCGGGCCCAGGATGCCCATCTGGTATGACCACGCCTTCGTGTGGACGCGGGCCGCCTCGACGTTCGGGTTCAGGCGCGCGGGCCAGGGAACGTAGAAATCCGGCAGCTGGAACGGTTGCTTCTGTCGCGCCTTCGACATGCGTGCCCCTCGTTGAACTGAGGCACGTTTGTACTGTCGTCCAGTGACCAGCTCCACGAATAACTGGGTACACAGACAGATTCGTGTAGTCTAGGAAACTAGAAATCGCCGGACTGGGTGATCAATTACCCCACGCCCTGGCGAGAGCCCGGCGGTGCGGGGAGCCACGCATCCCGCTCCGGGACGGCCGCATCCCCGCTTTACTCCGCCAGGGGCGGGCCTAACGGCGCGTCGAGCGGCGCGACGGGCTCTTCCGGGTGGACGACTTGCGCGCGGGAGACTTGCGCGCGGTGCGGCCCGAGGCGGCGCGACGGACGGGCGACTTGCGGGCGCCGCGCTTGGCGGTGGCGCGCTTCGCCGTCCCCCGCTTCGCCGTGCCGCGCTTGCCCGCGGCCTTCTTCGCGGTGCGCTTGCCCGCGGCCTTCTTCGCGGTGCGCTTCGCGGTCGCGCGCTTCGCGGTGCCCGTGCGGCGGGACGAAGCCTTGCGAGCGCCCTTGCGCGCACCGGACGCGCGGCGGCGCGACGGCGTGGCGGGCGTCGCCTCACCGACCGGCAGCATCGTGTGGGACGACGGGGTCAGGTTCGGGTCCTGCATGTTCGACTCGGCGTGCATCAACAACCTCCAGGGATGACGACTCCCGCTAGGCTATGCGCAACCGCGTGAAGACCCTGCATGCCCCCGGCTCGCAGATGCACTCCACCTGACGAATGCGCGCGCGGTGGCGCCGCGCGGGGCCGACAATCCGGCCCCGGAGCGCCGGGTCCGGACGCGCCCCGCGCTACGCCGCGCCCCTCAGGAACGCGGCCAGCTTCTCGTACGCCACCGCGAGCGGAGGAATGGGCGCGCTCTCGTGGAGCTGGTGCGCCTGCGCCGTCTCACCGGGCCCGAAGTTCACCGCGTCCACGCCCCACTCGCCGAAGCGCGCCACGTCCGTCCACGCCTGCTTCGACGCGGCCGGCAGGCCCGTGAGCGACATCAGCCGCTGGAACAGCGGGTTGCCCGCGGCCACGGGCCCGCTGGGCGACGCGTCCGTGAACTCCACCTCCGCGCGGCCCGCCACCAGCGCCAGCACGTCCTCCTTCGCCTGGGCCACGCTCTTGCCCGGGGCGAAGCGGTAGTTGAGGTTGAGCTCGAACGCCTCCGGCACCACGTTGCGCGCCCGGCCGCCCTTGGCCAGCGTGGCGCTCATCACTTCGTAGAAGGGGAAGCCCGCGACGTTCACCTCCACGCGCTGGCGCCCCAGCAGCTCCGTGAGCAGCGGGCCCGCCTTGTGGATGGCGTTCTCCCCCTGCCACGGCCGCGCCGAGTGCGCGCTGCGCCCGGTGAAGCGCACCGCCACCTGCATGCTGCCGACGCAGCCCACCTGCACCACGCCGTCCGTGGGCTCCATCGCGATGCCGAACTTCACGTGCGACAGGTCCGGCCGCTTCGCGTACAGCGGGATGAGGCCGCTCTCCGCGTAGGCCCCCTCCTCGCGCTCGTACAGGAGGAAGGCGACGTTGACGGGCAGCGCTTCGCGCTTCAGGTCCTCCGCCAGCGCCATCATCACCGCGACGCCGCCCTTCATGTCGGAGGCGCCCAGGCCGTGCACGCGCTCGCCCTCGATGCGGGGCGCGCGGCCCACGTCCCCGGGGTGCATGGGCACCGTGTCCAGGTGGCCGATGAGCGCGACCGTGGGGCGGGGGTCCTCCAGCGAGCCCAAGAGCAGCGTGTGCCCGACGCGGAAGACCTCCTCGCGGCGGAAGTGACGGAGGGCCCAGCCCTCCACGTGGTCCGCGATGGGGCCCTCATGACCAATGGGGCTCTCGATGCGGCACAGCTCGAGCGTCGTCTGGGCGAGGCGGGTGGCGAGGTCGGTGGAGGCCATGCGCGAAACACCATACTCCCCGCCCGCGCCCGGCACACCGTCCCGTCAGGCGCCTGCGTCCAGCGGCTCCTCGAACGTCGTGGTGCCCTCCAGCACCGCGAAGCAGATGCACGCGGGGCCTTGCAGCGCCGTGAAGTCGTGCAGGGAGCCGTCCGCCTTCTCCAGCTCCTCGCCGGGCCAGACCTCCTGGCCGGAGTCCTCGCGGAAGCCGCCCTCCAGCACCAGGTTCCACTCGCGGCCCACGTGCGCGTGGCGCGGGTAGCGCACTCCGGGCCCCAGGCGCACGACGGCCGCCATCATCCCCTCGCGCGCGGGCCCCGTCTCCACGGGCATCATCTCCACGCCGTCCGCCGGACCGGGCAGCCAGTTGCCTGGCTCCGCCATGGACTCCAGCACGTCGCGCGCCCGCGCCTCCGTCACGTCCAGGAACGCGGCCACCTTCCCAGCCCAGCGGGTGAAGCGGCCGGGGCCCTCCATCCGCTCCATCAAGCGCGTGAGCGCCGCGGCCGGGGGCTCCACCGGAGGGACCAACGCCCCGAGCGCATCCACGGCCGGCGCCAGCCGGTCCAGCTCCGCCCGGCACCGCGCGCAACCCTCCAGGTGCCGGGCCACGGCGTCGCGCCGGGCGGGCTCCAGGGTCCCGAGCAGCCACTCGGGGAGGATGTCGTCGAGGTGTTCCATGAGCTCCCGGGTTGCGTGAGACAGCTTGCGTCACCCAAGGCCTATACGCGCCCCCGGTGACAGCGGATTTTCGCGCCCGTTACACCGGGACCGCGAACTCCCGCAGCGCGGCGTTGAGGCTGGTCTTCTGGTCGGTGGACGCCTTGCGCTGCCCGATGATGAGCGCGCACGGGACCATGTACTTCCCGGCCGGAAACTCCTTCTCTCGCATTCCAGGAATCACCACGCTCCGGGCGGGCACGCGGCCCTTGTGGACGACCTCCTGGGGGCCGGTGACGTCGATGATCTGCGTGGACGCGGTCAGCACGACGTTGGCGCCGAGCACCGCCTCCTCCTCCACGACCACGCCCTCCACCACGATGGAGCGGCTGCCCAGGAAGGCCCCGTCCTCGATGATGACCGGCGACGCCGCGGGCGGCTCCAGCACGCCCCCCAGCCCCACGCCGCCCGAGAGGTGGACATGCCGTCCCACCTGCGCGCAGGACCCGACCGTGGCCCACGTGTCCACCATGGTGCCCGCGCCCACCCGGGCGCCGATGTTCACGTAGCCGGGCATCACCACGGCGCCCTTCTCCACGAAGGCGCCGTAGCGCACGGTGCCCGGCGGCACCACGCGCACGCCCGCGGCCTCCAGGCCCTTCTTCAGGGGCACCTTGTCGAAGAACTCGAAGGGGCCCACCTCCATCACCTTCATCTCCGACACCGCGAAGAACAGGAGGATGGCCTCCTTCACCCAGGCGTTGACGCGCCAGCCGTCCGGGCCCTTCTCCGCGACGCGCAGCTCGCCGGCATCCAGCCGCGCCAGCGTCTCGCGCACCGCCGCCACGGTGTCCGCGTCCTTCAACTTCGCCCGGTCCGCGAACGCCGCGGACACGCGCTGGGAGAGTTCTTCGATGGAGGTCGCCATGGTCCGGAGTTGAATCACACTTCAGGTACCCGCGCCGCTCCAGAGTGTTCACCTTCGGACGGCCCCGCGCCGTGCGGCTCCTCCGTCGCCAGGGTGAACGGCAGGGTCTGCGTCGGGATTTCCCCGTGAAACGACGGATCCGCCTTCGCGAGCGGCCCGGTGCCCTCCTTCAGGACGACGTCGCCGTGGAGCAACCCGCCCACGGCGGACAGGGGGACCTCCTTCCAGTGGCGGTGGCCGATGAAGGGCGAGCTCCGGACATAGAGGTGCTCCTGTCCGATGAGGACCACGTAGCCCAGGAGCGCCCCGTCCGCCGCGCGGACGTGCATGCCTCGGATGATGGAGCGCCGCTCGAACGGCGTGTCGTCGAAGGCCATCGGTCGCCACCTCCCATGAGGAGGAAAGGTGGGGACGGCCCGCGCGCGCCGCGACCGGCCCGGCCCACCGCCGGGCCCCTGTCCGCCCGGCCCCTCGAGGAAGCCATGGCCCTCCGACCGTCCCGCCCGGAGCCCGCCCGCCCCTCCCGCGCGTTTCCCAGGCTGGCGCCGCCCGCACCCGCTAGCCTGCGCGGGCCATGACGTCCTCCGTTCCCGCCCCCCTGCGCGACGCCTACGACCCGGAGGCCTTCCGGGCCACCGCCCACGCCCTGATGGATCAGCTGGCGGACTACCTGAAGGCCGCGCTCGCGGGGGGCGCCATGCCGGTGCTGCCCTGGGCCCCGCCCGCGGTGAACCACGAGCGCTTCGCCACGTCCTTCCCGGAGGAGCCGGCGCGGTCCGACGCCTTCGCGGCGCTGATGGCCCGCGTGCTGGAGGGCTCCCACCACCTGCACCACCCGCGCTACGTGGGCCATCAGGTGACGGCCCCCGTGCCGCTGGCGGCGCTGTGCGACGCGGTGTCGTCGCTGCTCAACAACGGCATGGCGGTGTACGAGATGGGCCCCGTCGCCACCGCCATGGAGCATCAGGTGCTGGCGTGGATGGCCTCGAAGCTGGGCCTGCCGGCGAGCGCCCGGGGCGTGCTCACCTCCGGCGGCAGCGCGGGCAACCTCACCGCCCTGCTCGCCGCGCGGCAGGCGAAGGCCGGCTATGACGCGTGGAACGGCGGCGCGCACGCGGGGCCTCCCCTGACGGTGCTGGTCCCCCGCTCCGCGCACTACTGCCTGGCCCGCGCGGTCCGCATCATGGGCTGGGGCGAGGGCGGCCTCACCCCGGTGGACGTGGACGCACACTTTCGAGTGCGGCCGGACGCGCTGGAGGAGGCGCTGGCGAACGCCACCCGCGCCGGGCGCAAGGCCATCGCGGTGGTGGCCAGCGCGGGCTCCACCGCTACCGGCGCCTTCGACCCGCTGGAGCCCGTGGCGGACTTCGCTCAGCGGCACGGCCTGTGGTTCCACGTGGACGGCGCGCACGGGGCCGCCGCGTCCCTCAGCCCCAAGTACCGCGCGCAGGTGCGCGGCATCGAACGCGCGGACTCCGTGGTGTGGGACGCGCACAAGGGCCTGCTCATGCCCGCGCTGGTGACGGCGGTGCTCTTCCGCGACGGGGCGCGCTCCTTCGACGCCTTCTCCCAGGAGGCCCACTACCTCTTCCACGGCGACGGCGACGACGCGCGCCCCTACAGCGACGTGGGCCTGCGCACGCTGGAGTGCACCAAGGAGATGATGCCCCTCAAGGTGTACGCCTGCCTGTCCGTGCTGGGCACCCGCGTCTTCGAGGACGCCATCACCGCCTCCTACGACCAGGCCCGGCGCTTCGCGGACCACCTCACCGCCGCCCCGGACTTCGAGCTGGCCGTGGCCCCCGACTGCAACATCGTCTGCTTCCGCCACACGCCCGCCCACGTCCCCCCGGAGGGCTGGGATGCCCTCCAGGTCCGCCTGCGTGAGGCATTGGTCACCAGCGGAAACTTCTATCTGGTGCAGACACGGCTCCCTGGCGGGGTGTACCTGCGCACCACCCTCATCCACCCGCTGACCGGCGACGCGGACCTGGAGGCGCTGATGGAAGCCATCCGGAGCGCGGCACGGCCCTGAATTTTGTGTGCAAGGGAGTCGCCCGGATGGGGGAAATGCGATAGGGGCGACAGCGCCATGCTCGTCTCGCTCGTCATTCCCGTTTACAACGAGATTCCCACCCTGGCGGAAATCCTCCGCCGCTGCACCGCCGTGGACTTCCCGAAGGAGCTCGTCCTGGTGGACGACTGCTCCAAGGACGGGAGCCGCGAATTCCTGCGCCAGCTGTCCGAACAGGGCCTGGAGGTGCTGGGGGGCACGCCGAAGAACCGCAATGAAATCCGCGTGCTCTTCCAGGAACAGAACCAGGGCAAGGGCGCCGCGCTGCGCCGGGGGTTCGCGGAGGCCACCGGGGACATCCTCCTCGTGCAGGACGCGGACCTGGAATACGACCCGAAGGACATCCCGCGCGTCATCCAGCCCATCATCGATGGCGAGGCGGACGTCGTCTTCGGCAGCCGGTTCATCGGGTCGCCGCGCCGGGTGCTCTATTACTGGCACACGGTGCTCAACAACATGCTCACCACGCTCTCCAACATGACGAGCGGGCTGAACCTCACCGACATGGAGACCTGCTACAAGGCCTTCCGTGCGGAGGTGCTCCGGTCCGTGCACGTGGAGGAGGACCGGTTCGGCTTCGAACCCGAAATCACCGCGAAAGTGGCGCGCGGCAACTGGCGCGTCTTCGAGGTGCCCATCAGCTACCATGGGCGCACCTACGAGGAGGGCAAGAAGATTGGCTGGAAGGACGGCGTGCGCGCCCTCTACGCCATCGCGAAGTACTCGGTGAAGCGCTGAGCGCCAGGGGCGGCCCGCTGAAGGCCGCCCGGCCGCTGTCCTGGGGAGGATGCGGCCTGTTTTTCCAGGGGGAGCGCCTCCGAATCGTGAGGAGAAGGGAACAGAGGGGCTGGCGTGGTTGGTTGTCCAGCGAGCGGCGCCCGAAGAGGGCTCCGGCTTTTCTTCCTCCGTATTGCGGCGCGTAGTAGTTTCGACAACGCACTCCGTCTGAAGGGCGGGGAAGTTTCGCGGCCCTTCCGAAAGTTTCCGCCCCCGTATGTTCGACTGGCTCCACACCCTGTTTTCGCGCGACCTCGCCATCGACCTGGGTACGGCGAACACGCTCATCTACATCCGCGGCCAGGGCATCGTGTCCAACGAGCCCTCGGTCGTGGCGGTGCAGCAGGACTCGCGCGGGGGCAAGAAGGTCCTCGCGGTGGGCAAGGAGGCCAAGGAGATGCTCGGCAGGACGCCGGGCAACATCGTGGCCATCCGGCCCATGAAGGACGGCGTCATCGCCGACTTCGAGATCACCGCCGCGATGCTGCGCTACTTCATCCAGAGCGCGCACAACCGCAAGACGCTGGTGAACCCGCGCATCATCATCGGCATCCCGTCCGGCATCACGGAGGTGGAGCGCCGCGCGGTGCGCGAGGCGGCCGCCAACGCGGGCGCGCGCGAGGTCTACCTCATCGAGCAGCCGATGGCCGCGGCGATTGGCGCGGGCCTGCCGGTGACGGAGCCCAGCGGCAACATGATCGTCGACATCGGCGGTGGCACGTCCGACGTGGCGGTCATCAGCCTGGCGGGCATCGTGTTCGCCAAGTCGGTGCGCATCGGCGGCGACAAGCTGGACGAGGCGATCATCCAGTACGTCAAGCGCAAGTACAACCTGCTCATCGGTGAGCGCACGGCGGAGCTCATCAAGATGGGCATCGGCACGGCGTACCCGACGGACGAGGTCATGACCATGGAGATCAAGGGTCGCGACCTGGTGGCCGGCGTGCCGCGCACGCTCACGGTGTCCAGCGACGAGGTGCGCGACGCGCTCGCGGAGCCCGTCAACGGCATCGTGGAGGCGGTGAAGCTGACGCTGGAGCGCACCCCGCCGGAGCTGGCCGGTGACATCGCCGACCGCGGCATCGTGCTGGCCGGTGGCGGCGCGCTGCTCAAGAACCTGGACACGCTCCTGCGCGAGGAGACCGGCCTGCCGGTGTTCCTCGCGGAGGATCCGCTCTCCGCCGTGGTGATTGGCGCGGGCAAGGCGCTGGAGTCGCTCGACATCCTCCGCCAGGTCTGCCAGCCGGGCTGACCGGCGGCCCGCCTTGGGCAGCACCGTGACGGCGCCGGACCCGCTTCAGGGGTCGGCGCCGTTCGCGTTTCCAGGCGTGGACGGAGTGGCGCGGGGCAGCGGCAGCCCGGTGGGCGTCACCACCCGCGCCTCGCAGCGGGGGCGGCGCCCCTCGCGGTCGTTCTCCTGCCGCTCGATGGCCTGCGCCAGCGAGCCCGTCAACTGAGACATCAAGCCGCTGGGGAAGACGTGCGGCACCTTCGTGTCCATGCACGCGTCGAAGGCGGAGCGGATCCACGGGGGGGCCGCGCGGACCGCGAAGCCGCCGAGCGCATCCATGCGGGACAGCCCGTCCAGCCGTTCGGTGAACACCCTGTAGCCCTCCCTCGCCTTGTCGCGGGCGCGCACCAGGAGGGCGGCGGCGCGCAGGCCCGGGGCCAACCGGGCGAAGGACCTGGGGGCGCTCCGGGTCTGGCTGATCCGGAAGCCCCTCAGCGCCTCGCGCGAGAGCATCAGCGGCAGCGAGGCATTGAAGAGGCGCCTCGCCCGCGCATCGCCCGCGCGCTCCAGTTCCAGGGCGAGCAGCGCGGCGACCTCTGGCTCCAGCCGGGACAGCACCGCTTCGGACTCCCCCGCCGCCTGTTCCATGGCGCGCGTCGGGTTCTCCAGCACGTCCCGCGTGAGCCCCAGCACGGCGCGGTCGACGGGGGACGTCACCTCCATGCGCTCCGCCTCCTTCAGCGAGCGCTGGCCGGTGAGCAGCTCCAACAACCGCATCCGCTCCGGCTGGCGCGCCAGCGCGGGGGGAACCCAGTCGCGCATCACGTAGGGCGTGTGCTCGGGGCCCGCCACCTCGGCCGTGCGCCCCGCCAGCACCAGGAAGTCCCAGGTCCGGTTGCGCGGGTCCTGCCCGAAGCGGTGCACCAGCCCTGTCGCCGCGTCCCGGCGCCGCGCGTCCAGGAAGATGCGCACGAGCACCTCCAGCGCGCCCACCGTGGTGGGCGGGTGCTTCGCCACCAGCACCTCCGCCTGCCGCGCCGTTTCGAGCGCGTACGCCGTGGGCGCTCCCTCCTCCGACGAAGCCCCGGGGTCGCGCAGCTCGAACCGCAGCCGCGCCTCCAACCAGGCGAGGAACACCTCCGGGGAGTCCGGGAAGCGCGGCACCAGCTCCTCGTACGCGAGGACCTCCTGTTCGGCATCCAGGGACGGCGTGTCCGCGCGCAGCAGGTAGAGCGCCGCGAGTGGGGAGTCCGGGAACTGCTCCGCGTGCTCCGCGTACCGGGCGCGGGCCTGGGGCCCCTGACCGATGAAGACAAGCAGGTCCTGCGCCAGCGATTGCGCGCCCAGGTCCTGCTGCCAGCGGTTCATCAACATCCACGCGAAGTCGCGGGTGTTCCGCCAGCGCAGGGCGTCTGGGAGGTTCACGGGCGCCTGGAGGTCCAGCTGGAGGACGGCGCGCGCCGCCAGCTCCCGCGCCAGCGTGTTGCCCGGCTCCACCTCCGCGACGGCGGCGGCCACGTCGGCCGCGAGCTGCCATTTCCCTGCCTCTGAATGGAGGCGCGCGGTGGACTCCCAATTCCTGCTCACGGCCTGGACGGTCTCATCCTCGAGCAGCACGGAGACGCTGCCCCGCAACGGCCCCAGGTTCTGGAAGTACTGCTTCGAGCCCCACCGGCGATCCAGCAGCGCCGCGCCCTTCACGTTGTAGACGAAGTGCGCGCCGGCCACCGGGAGCACCACGTCCTCGATGGGCTTCTCGTCCGCTCCAGGCCAGCGGGCTATCGCGTGGAGCCATTCGTCCTCCTGCTTCACGCTCCCCTGCTCCTGCGCGCCGGGCGCCACCACCCAGTGCTGGTCACCGATGCGCACGTCCACCGGCCGGGACAGCCCGTTGACGACCGTCACGATGCGCACCTTGCGCGACTCCCACCACACCTCCCCCACCCCCGCCGCGGCGCAGAGTCCCAGCACCACCCCTGCCACGGCGCCCGCGCGGTGTCGCGCCCTGCGCCGCGAGGGTGGCACGCGCCCGACGACCTGGAGCGGTCCCGCGCCATCCGCGCGCACGAGGTAGCCCTCCAGCGGCCACACCGGAACGCCCAGCACCGTCACGGTGCGGTCGGCCACGTAGGGCGCGCCAGGAGCATCCCCGGGAGGCGTGCCCCTCCACTGGACGCCCGTGCCCAGGATGGAGGGCGTGGCCGGAGAACGGGCCGCGATGACGAAGGCGGCACGGTCCTCCACCAGCTTCGCGAGCAGCTCCCGCGCGGGCCCGGGAGGCTCCTGCTTCAACCTGCGCTCCAGCACCGCGTACACGGTCCAGGCATCCCCCCGCGCCAGCGCCTCCGACAGCGCGGCGTCCGGCAACAGCTCCGCCAGTCGCGGCGCGCGCTCCAACAAGCCGCTGGGGTCCATGACAGGGGTGAGAGACATGGGCCGCATTAACCGGGTTCACCGAGGGTGGGGGCAAGCCCCCAGCGCCATGAACCCCTCCAGGCCCACGCGCCCGCGCCCGTGCGGATCCGTCTCCCCATCGGCCGGACGAGAGGCCCGCGGGCGCGCGGCGCCCTCAGTGCTTGCCGTACTCCAGCTTCACGCCCTTGCGCTGCGCGTAGATGTACGCCTCCATCGCGCGCATCTTCGGGTCCCCATCCGCCAGGGGCTTGCCGCGCACCGGGTTCTCGATGCACCAGTTGATCATGTCGCGCAGCAGCGCCACGCGGCCCAGCTGCACCTGGTACTTCGGGTAGGTCTCCGGGTGGGTGTTGGCCGCGTCCGGATGGCACATGTCGCACGACACGCCCACCGTGCCGCCCAGCGCGTCCGCGTCGTGGAACACGCGGTGGCCCTCCTTCACGAACGCCTGCGTGGAGTCCGCCCAGATCCGCTCGTCGCGCTCGGAGAAGGCGCCGTAGGTGTGGCCCGTCTGCACGTTCGCCTTCTGTTGCTGGGGCACCTGCTTCGCGTCCGTCTGCGCGCCGACGCCGCCCTCGCGCACGTCGCCGCCCGCGGGCCTCGAGCCCGGGTTGGGCTGGGGCGCGGGCGTGGGGGACTTCTTCGCGTCGGGCGCGGTGGCCTGCGCCAGCACCGGCGCGTCGTCCCAGTTCGCGTCCGGGTTCTTCTGGCGCCAGTCCTCCATCAACTTCGAGGTGGCGGCGAAGGCCTGCGCGCGCGTGAGCTTCTGGCCTTCCTTCACGCCGGGCACCTCCATGGACGTCTCTCCGTCGCACAGGCCCAGCACCAGGTTGCCGTCCTTCGACGGGGGCAGCACGTGCTGGGGCAGGGCCTCCGCCTTGGCGGCGGGCTTCGACTGGGGGGACGTGGCGAGCGCCACGCCGCCAGCGAAGGACAGGGCCGCGCACGGGACCACGAGCAGCTTCATTCGCAAGGTCATGGGAGGGCGTTCCTCTTCCGGTCCTAGTAGGTGGGCAGCTTGGGCTTGGGGGGCGGAGCCTGCCTGCCGCCGGAGCCCAGGTAGCTGGAGCGCACGACGATGGGGTCGCGCTGCCAGAGGTTGTAGACCTTGTCCACGAGCCCCGACTCCAGCACGTCCATGCGGCCGTCGCCGCAGCCGTCGAACTGGCTGAACGGATCCGCGCGGTTCATGGGCACCGTGAGCGAGGGCAGCCCCTCCGGCGCGTACGGCCACGGCCACGCGGTGGACAGCATCCCGTGGAACTGGATGTTGCCAATGCGGTTGCTGAGCAGCTGGTGCGTGTGGCCGTGGATGACCGTGACCTTCTCGTACGGCTTGAGGATGGCCTGCACCTCGTCCGCGTCGTCGGTCCAGAAGTTCCAGGGCTTGTAGTACTTGTAGAGCGGCGAGTGGCTGAAGACGATGAGCGGCGTCGTCCTGGCCACCTTGGAAAGGTCGTCCTGGAGCCATTGGCGCTGCTCGGCGCCGACCTCGAAGCGGGACTGGATGCCATTGTCCAGGCCGGCGACGATCTTCATCCGCTCCAGCGGCGTGAGCTTGCGCTCCGTCCAGAAGTCCTTTTCGTGGATGGAGTTGAGCACCACGAAGTGCACGCCCTTGTGGTCGAAGGAGTAGTTGGGCGCGCCAAACAGGTCGCGCCACTGCTCGCCCATGTCCAGGAACCAGTCGTGCTCGCCCACCATCATCCGGAGGGGGGCCTTCACGGCCTTGAGGATCTGGGCGCCCAGCTTGAGCTCCCCTGGCTGGCCCAGCTGGGCCAGGTCCCCGCCGAAGAGGACGAAGTCCGGCTGGGGGTCCAACGCGTTGACGTCATCCACGGCCTTGAGGATGGCGCGCACGAACCGGTCGTTGAGCTTGTTTTCATACAGGTGCGTGTCGGAGATGTACGCGAAGGAGAACCTCGGCTTCTCCCCCTGCGCCTCCGCCACGTTGACCAACTGGAAGCTGTGGGGCGTGAGCTTGCCCATGCCCGCCACGATGCCCGCGGAGACGCCGGCGACGCGGAGGAAGGCGCGGCGGTCCAGCCGCTTCAGGCCCTCGAAGAAGGCCTCGCGTTCGGCGTAGTGCTTCGTCTCGATGCTCTGGAACTTGTTGCCCATGGCGCGCCTCCGCTACTTCCGCTGGGTGGTGGTGACCGGGGTGACGTCGCCGTAGATGCCCAGGTCCGCCGGGTTCTTCACGGCGAGGTCCGGGTTGGGGGCCAGGTCCCCCAGGTTGCCCTTCTTGCCCATGGCGATGGCGGTGTCCCGCTCCGGCCGGGTGTTCTTCCGGGCGCGCTGCTTCGCGAGCTGCTCCTTGTTGAGCGCGTCGAACTTCGTGTCCGTGAGCGCGAAGAGGAACGCCACCAGGTCGTCGATTTCGGGCTCGGTGAGCCCCAGCCGCTGCATCCCTCCGTCCAGATAGGGATTGGCCACGCCGCCCTTGTTGTAGTGGTCCATCACGTCCCACAGCGTGGGGAGCGACCCGTCGTGCATGTACGGCCCGGTGATGCCCACGTTGCGCAGGGTGGGCGTCTTGAAGGAGCCCACGTCGTTCTCCTGCTTCGTCACCAGGAAGCGGCCCAGCTCGGAGAACTCCGAGTTGAGCGCCAGCTCGTCGATCTGCTTCTCGTCCCCGGTGCGCACCACCTGCACGCCCTTGCGCGCCAGGGTGACGAAGTCCTGCTTGTGCGCGGCGACGCCGATGTTGTGGAACTTCTGGTCGCTGAACAGCGGCGACACGGCGTTGCCCGCGTGGCAGGAGTTGCAGCGCGCCTTGCCATTGAAGAGCGCCCAGCCGTTCTTCTCCGACGCGGTGAGCGCCTTCGAGTCCCCCGTGATGAACTGGTCGAAGCGCGCGTTGCCCGAGTACTGCGTCCGCTCGAACGCGGCGATGGCGGCGGCCAGGTCGTCGTAGTTGACCTCGCGGCCGAAGACCTGCCGGAACTCCGTGACGTATTCGGGGATGCCGCGCACCTTCCTCACCACGGCGTCCGCGTCCGGCATCCCCATCTCGCGAGGGTTGAGGATGGGCAGCTTCGCCTGGTCCTCCAGCGTGCCCGTGCGGCCGTCCCAGAACTGGGTGGCGTTGAAGAGCGCGTTGAGCACGGTGGGGCTGTTGCGCGTCACCTTCTGCTGGCGGACGCCCTCTGACAAAGGCTTGCCGTCGGTGAAGCCCAGCTCCGGCTCATGGCACGTCATGCACGCCACGGTGTTGTCCACCGACAGGCGCTTCTCCCGGAAGAGCTTCTCTCCCAGCGCCACCTTCTCCGGCGTGGGCTCCGAGCCCGGCGGCACCGACAACCCCCACAGCGTCGCGGAGACGCCCGGCGGCAACTTCGGAGGCGTGGCGAGGGTCTGCCCCGAAGGCGGGGACGCAGCCAGTCCCACGCCAGAGTGCAGCACCACGGCGAGCACCGTGACGACGCCCGAAGGCAGCCGCATGACACGCCTCCCACCCGTTCTCTGGAGCGGCGGCGGGACCTCCGCCCGGTCCGAGGCCGGCAGCCCGCATTTCACGCACACCCAGCAAGTCCTTCAACTGTCACTAGGGCGCCGGGGTGCGTGAAGTGTCTGGGATTGGAAGCTTGGGTGTCAGCGGACGCGTCCGTTGGTATCCGCGATGCCGGCGTCCTTCAGCGTGGAGAGCAGCGAGGAGTTCCCCTGGGCGAGGACGACGGGGACCTGCTGGGTCCCGAATGGGACGGTGCCCCGTCCAGCCGCGCCCGCGGTCCGCTGCGCGCCGTTCATCCCCATCAGCGTGTCGAAGCTGGCCTGGGACGTCACCACCATTCCCTTGAGGTTTCCCTGGAGGGGGACCTTCTCCCAGTGCAGCTGCTCGTTGTTCGCCTGGATGGGCCTGCCGTTCACGGTGTCGTTGAAGGCGCGGTTGCGGCCCGACTCGGTCTGGCGCGACCAGAGCGGAGCGCGGCCGAGCGGATCATTGCTGGGGAGGCCCGCCTGATGGGCGGTGGTGGAGCCCGGGACCTTGCCCATGTTGTCCGTGGAGGACGCCCGCCACCCATGGTTGGGGGTCTGCAACACATTGGGGCTGAGGATCATCTGCACCTTGCTGTCATTGCTCCCCACGCCATGGCCCTGGGACTTCCAGCTGGTCTGCTGCGTCCCCACGGCGCGCGTGTAGACGGCCAGCGCGCCGCCGCCGTTCTTGTCCGCCTCCCGCGAATAGTTGCCGTTCTGGCCCAGCCGGCTGTAGGCGGAGTTGAGCTGGCCCTGCTGGAGGGCGCCCTGCACGTGCTCCGGCGCCATGCCATGAGTGAGGCAGGAGGCATTGCTCAGGTTGAGGGCGGCCTGGGGGCGGCCGGCGGCTGGAGGGGCCAGCGGGGGGCAGGGGCCCTGAGGATGGTTGACGCCCGTGTTGGAGTTGCCCACGGCCTGCGTGGAGGAGGTCGCCGGGGTGTTGAAGGTGCTGACGCCCTGATGGGATTGGAGGGCGGTCTGGGTGCGATTGGCGGGGACCGGCCTGGGCAGCTTGCTCTGGTTGACGACGTTCGAAGTGTCGGGGAGCGGCGTCGAGAGGTTCGGAGGGGGGCGCGGTCCCTCCGGGCGAGCGTTGTAGCGGGAATTGGCGGGCGTGCTGACGGGCTTGGGGATTCGGGTCATGGCTTCGATGCTCCAGTCTCCGAATGGCGTCGGAGGGTGCTTGGAATTTCAGCCCCTCACTAACGACCCACGCCATCGGATGTTGGGCCCATCACCCTCCCGTGCCCGGCGCGACGTCTGATTTCCAATCCGGGCCGCGCTCCCCTTGGGGAGCACGGAGCCCGCTGTCTCCTTTCGGACAGTGATTCGCCCTGGAGGCTCAGTACTCGAGCTGCTCCACCTCGATGTCGGCGTAGCGCGTCTGTGTATTTCCGACGCCTGTGTAGAACATGTATCGCTGGCTCCAGAACTGCCACTCTCCCCTGTCGCGCCAGCCGACGACATTGGCGACGGTCCCGGAGGCGGTGAAGCCCGGGACCGCCGTGGCGCTCCCCTCCAGCGCGCTCTTGTACTGCCGCTCCTTGCCGTAGAGCGTCAGGGGGGAGGCGCGCACCCCCACGGGAAGCGACTTGGTGAGGTACGCGAGGTGCTCCAGCGTCCGCGCCGCCCGCTTCGCCTCCCCGCCGACGTTGCTGTGCAGGACCACGGGCCTGCGCGGATCTCCGCCCACGCCAAACGTGCAGCCCGTCATCGAGTCGGTGAAGAAGAAGTCGGCGCTGTCGCCCAGCTGCGTCCAACACACCGAGTTCTCCTGCCAGGGCAGGAGGTAGGCCCTTCGGCCCTGGCCTCCTTCATTCCCCGCGAGGTTGAAGTCGTGCGCGGAGAGGAAGATGTCGGGCGGTGGGGAGATGATCGTCACGGCGTTCAAGGCCGTCCAACCGAAGGTCCCGGGCTGGGCGACGTATGCGCGCAGCGCCTGCAGCTCGGCCTTCTCCGCCTCCCATTCCAGGTCCACCTCCTCATCCGAGTCCGGCTCCGCGTCCTCGTAGAACCATTGCTTCACGAAGACCCGATAGCGTCCCTCCGTGGCGCCGAAGCCGAGCAACTGTCCTTCCCAGTTGACCATGTCCCCCTTCCGGGCATGGAGGTAGTGCGCGCCAATGGCCCCCCCGAGTTTGATGATCTTCTGGCTGATGAACTGGGCCGGATTGGAAATGAACACGTTGCCCCCCAATGAGAGCGAGCATCGTAACAGGAACTGGCGAAGGCCCCTTCAGTGCTCCGGGACGCGCAGGTCCCGCGAGCGCAGCAGCATCGCGGAAGCGGTCGCGGGCGCGAGCACCGACGCGACGATGACGCCCCAGTCCCCCGGCCCGCGCGCACGCGCGGCGTTGTAGGCGAGGGCCTGGACCAAGGTCAGACACGCGTCCGCGGTGGTGAGCCGGCCCAGGAGCGTGGCCAGCCCATCCCGCCAGCGCCGCATCAACACGAGCAGGCCGGCGACGAGCCCCACGTCGAACGCCACCCAGCCGTGCTGCACCCACGGCGAGGGGAACCAATGGGCGTTCATGGGCAGCGCGAGCAGCACCGTCCAGGGAATCAGCAGCGCCGTCAGCGTGCGCACGAAGAAGCGCGGCCGGCGCAAGAGCGTGACCAGGCCGAACCGCACCAGGCTGCCGCGCGCGAAGGCCCGGAGCGCGTCGTACACCGCCCAGGCCGCCGGCTCATCCTTCGGGTGGGAGAGGAACAGGGGCACCCAGGCGTCGGGGCGGAACTTGGCCTTGAAGGAGCGCAGGCCCTCGAAGTCGAACAGGGGCCGGCCGACGGCGCGCGCGAACCGCAGCCACGGCCGCACCGGCCCCGCCAGGGGCGCCAGCCCCAGCGTCACGTACCGGCGCCCGTTCGCCGCGGCGGCGCGCATCGCCGCGTCCACCAGGGTCTCCGCGGTGCCGTTGGGCGCGGAGCGTTCGCGCAGCAGGTCCTGGAGGAACCAGCCGTCGCGCGCGTACACGGGCGTCACCGACAGGAAGCCCACCACGCGGCCCTCCACCTCCGCGACGAAGGCCCGGCGCTCGCGGGCGAAGGCGTCCGGAGCCAGCCCCACCAGGAAGCCCATGGTCGCCATGCGGCGCGACGCCAGCCAGTGCTCGGCCAGCACCTCCACCGCCTCGCGCAGCGGGTGGCCCGGCGTCTCCATCACCTCCGCGGGCACCTCCCGCACGCGGACGCCGTGCGCCCGGGCGCGGCGGAGCTGTTCGCGCAGGCTGCGGCTGCCGCGCACCACCGCGTCCCACTTCGCCGGGTCCCACACCGGCTGCTCGCCAATGGGCAGCTCCTGGAACGGCACGAGCCGCGAGAAGCGCGCCTCCGTGGCGAAGAAGCCCACGCGCCGTCCCGCGCTCCGGGCCGCCAGGTGGAAGCCCTCCACCACGGCGCTCACGCGCTCCGGCGCCGCGATGGGACCGCCCCCCGCGACCCACGCACCGCCCGTGTCCACGTAGGCGATGCACGCGTCCCCCTCCTCCGCGAACCAGTAGAGGAAGCCCGGCTGAAGAATCTGGAAGGACGTCGCGTTCCAGCCGTGCTGCTTGAGCAGCACCAGCACCCGCTCGCGCGCATCTCCCGCGCCCCGCGCGGCTTCGTGGTGGAGGGCAGCCATGTCGTTTGCGTTCAAGCTACGTCCCGCCGGGCGCGCTCGCCAGCCAAAGCCTCCCAGAGGACGGGGCCCTTCCGGGACGGCTGGTGGCCCGGACGGGCTGTGCAGGAGGGAACGCCGCCGCGTGGAGCGGGGGGGAAGAGATCCAATCCGGCCGCTTTCACGCACTAATGGGGGGACGTCCCCCGCCTCTGGAGCCATGAGCCGTGACCCCACCCCGCCCCGCCGGCCGCCGCCGGTCCTCCTTTCCCCGCTGGTTGCTGGCCCTGTCGCTGCTTCCGGCAGCGGCCTTCGCGCAGGTGCGCACCAACGTCGCGCGGCTGCTCACCACGGACGCGGCGGAGGTCATCGACGCGCCGGTGTTGGGGCTTCAGCGCACGGCGCTGCCGCTGTTCGGTGGGCTGTCGGTGGACACGTCCCTCTACGCGGACGCGCTGCTCGCGCCGAACCTGGGCCTGCGGTGGGCGGTGGCCGCGGGGCCGCACCGGGTGGCGCTGGGCGCGCGCTACACGCACTTCGTGGGCGCCTCCGCGTACTCCAGCCAGGTGGAGTCGCAGGAGCCCGCCATCCAGAGCTTCACGCCGGAGCTGTCCGGCCCGGCCTTCTATGCCGTGTATGGCCTGTCCCTGGGTCCGGTGCTGGTGCAGGGCGAGGCGCGCTACGCCCGCTATGACTCGGACTACCTGGCCTTCACGGGCGCGGTGGCGTGGAACTTCACCGACGCGTGGTCGCTCATCGCGGAGGGCGGCATGCGCGTGAAGGGCGGCGCGAAGCTCAAGGCCGCCGCGGGCGTGCGCTACGGCGGTGAGCACTTCGGGATGGCGCTGGGCGCCGCCTACGTGGACCTGAGCGACCCGGCGCTTCCGGGAGAAGACCTGCCGGTGCTGCCCACCTTCGACCTGTCCTGGAGCTTCCGATGATGCGCCGGTTCGCGCTGTGCGTCTGTGGCCTGTTGCTGGCTTCGTGCTCGGCGGAGATCAACGTGTCCACGGACCCGTTCACCCAGACGGTGCCGGTGACGTCGGTGCTCGCGCCGGTGTACGCGGAGGTGGCGCTGGACCTGCCGGAGGAGACGCGGGACCTGTCGGTCGTCACCGTCAACACGGTGCAGGCCGCGCTGACGGTGGTCAATCCCTCTCAAGTCCTGACGCTCCAGATGAGCGCCCGGCTGTCCTTCACGGGGCAGGCGGAGCCGGGCACGCCCAAGACGTACACGGAGGCCAACCTGCCCCCGTACTACGCCACCGCCACCCAGCTGTTGCCGCCGCGCTCCTTCGCGCCCAACAGCCGCACACCGCTCACCGTGGACAGCCCCGCGCTGAAGCAGGCCCTGGGCAAGCAGCGCGTGTGGCTCATCCTGGACAACACCGTCACGCGCACGACGGGACTGCCCACGGGTGGGCTGCCGGTGAACATCGTGCTCCAGGACATCGTCTTCAGCGCCAACGTCACCAAGACCTTCCCGGGGTTGGGAGGGGCGTTGGAGGTGGGCGGGCTTTAATGCAGGGCCGGACCTCCATGGGACGGCCCTCCCATGGGGGTCCGGCGGGAAGTACGCCCGCTCAGGGCCCGTCGTCGTCCGCGTCGTCCCCGCCCGCGGGCGCGCGTCCGAGCAGCCGGTCCACCTCCGCGTGCGCGGCCTCCGCCTGCGCCGCGCTGATGCGCCGGGTGACCTTGAGCGCGTCCACCACGCGGTGCGCATGCTTCCACAGCGCCCGCGAACCACTGGCCGGCGAGCGCTTTCGCGGGGACGGCAGCATCGCCGCGAGCACCGCGCCCTGCGCCACGGAGAGCTGGGACGCGGACACGCCGAAGTGCTCGTGCGCGCCCGCCTCAATCCCATACACACCGTTCCCCCACTCCACCACGTTGAGGTACAGCGTGAGGATGCGCTGCTTGGTGAGCGCCTCCTCCAGCCGGTGCGCCAACACCAGCTCCTTCAACTTGCGCAGCAGGCTGCGGTCCGTGGACAGCCAGAGGTTCTTCGCCAGCTGCTGCGTCAGCGTGGACGCGCCACGGCCCAGCTTCCCCGCCTCCACCGCCTGCCCCACCGCCCGCGCCAGCTCCACCGTGTCCACGCCGTCGTGCAGGTAGAAGCTCGCGTCCTCGGAGAGCAGCACCGCGTCCACCGCGGACTTGGAGACCGCCGACAACGGCACCCACTGCTGCCTCCGGCGGGGCCTGTGGCCCGCCTCGCGCGCCTCGGTGGCCCGCTGCTCGATGAGCGCCGTCGTCTTCGGGTTCTCCTTCGCCAGCGGCCCCGCGTCCGGCAGCCCGGCGAACGTCCAGGCGGCGGTCGCCACCCCCAGCAGCAACACCCCGCCCAGCACCCAGCGCCGCCACTGTCCCCGCCGTGGCGGCGCGGACGGGACCTCCGGTGGGGGTGGGCCCGGAGGCGCGACAGGCTCGGGGAGCGGGGCTTCGGAGGGACCTTCGACGGTGGACATCGCGCGGCCGTGTCTAGCGCCGCGCGCCCCGGGCGTCATCCTTCACGGCGAGCCGGGCGGAGGCCACGCGCTGGGGCTCGGGCGAACGCCAGCGCTCGTCCACCGCCGCGAAGCCCGCCACCAGCTCACCGGCCAGGTAGCCGCGCGTCTTCCTGCCCTGGCGGCGCAGCCAGTCGTTGAGCACCTGCCCCTTCGCGTCGCGGCGCACCTCCGGCTGCTGGAGGTTGAAGCGGGAGCGCTTCACCCGCCCGCCCGACTTGTGCACGAACGTCACCGTGCCGTCCGCGCCCACGCGCTCCACGATGCCAATGTGCGTGAGCCCGTCGTTGAGCAGGCCGTCGCGGTTGCGGTCGAACGTGTTCTGGAAGAACACCAGCGTGCCCGGCGTGGGCGTGTCCGTGAGCATTCCCAGGGCGCTCGCCTTGCGGTGGATGGCGGTGACGCCGTTCTCGTCTGGCGACACGTCGTCGGGCAGCAGGTCCAGCCGGCGCTGCTGGAACGCCAGCCGCGTCATCCCGGAGCAGTCATCGCTCACCGTCGGGTTCACCGACGCCAGCGTCGTCAGCCCCACCCAGGACCTCGCCCGCCACAGCGCCCGATCCGCCAACACCACCGGCGCGGCCTTCTTCGTCGCCGGTGCCCTGTTCGCGGCCTGCGCCGCGCCCCCCCACATCAACAGCGCGCTCACCCACGCGCCGACCCACACGCCTCTTCCCATGCGCCCGCGACAGAGCAACCGCCGTGCCCGGCCTGCGTGGCGTTGCGCGTGTCCGCCTCACGACGGACGGCCCTTCCGCCCCTTCACGCGCTGGGCAAGGAAGTTCCCACGCACGGCAACCGCGCGCCTTGCCCCTCGGGGCTGGAGGATGGGCGCTACGGCACAGGGGGGCAGTCGTTGTCGGAGGGCGACACCCGCGCCTGGAGCCCCATGGACCGCGACCTGCTGGAGAACGGATCGCACCGAAACACGTTCGTGCGCGGAACCGAGTGCATCCGGGCCTCCACGCAGATCATCAGGGGCACCGCCAGCCCCAGGAGCGCGAACTGGGCCAGGGCGCCGGGCATCCGCGACCCCGGGCCGGGCAGCACCTGCGAGCGCACGCTGGAGAAGATGAACGCGCCGCCAATGGCAATACACAGCGCGAGCGCCATCACGGTCATGCCCTGCGCCATCAAGAAGACGGTGTCCACGGTCCCGCCCCGGTGGGAGTGCACGGCCTGCACCAGCGCGCGCTCCCGCCAGGCCGCCGCGGGCCCCGCCAGACCGAACCCCACCGTGCAGGCCGCCACCCAGACCACCGCGCCGTGCACCTCTCGCCGCAGGATCAGCCACTGCGCCGCCCCCAGCACCACGCCCATCCCCACCGGGGCCATCATCTGCGGCCACCCCATGCCCGTGGCCAGGATGCGCGACCCCAGCATCCCCACCGCGTAGCCGAGCGTCGTCACCAGCACCCAGCCCGGCACCCGCAGCCCCAGATGGTTCAACACCCGCGCCTGCCCGGCCCCCAACAGCAGGCCCGTCAGCGTGAACGCCCCCAGCTCCGCCAACCGGCGCACCACCCCCAGCTCCACCAGGGACAGCGGATGGACGGCCGCCAGACGCAGCCCTCCGTCCAGCAGGCCCACGGAGAACTCCGCCAGCACCTGCCCGAAGGACAGCGCCAGCACGGTGACGGCCGCGAACAGGACCACTCGGAAGGAACGGGAGCCCATGAACCCCAGTCTGCGCGAGAGCCCAGGTCCAAAGCCATCCACCCGGGCACCCTCCTGCTCGCCGGACAACGGCCGTGTCGCCGGGTGGAGGTGGATGTATGGCGCCACATGGGCGCTCCATCCGGGGCCACCGGGCCTGGGCCTGACGTCTTCCACGCGGTGGGCGCCGTCCCGCGCGAGCCGGGTCCACTCGGGGCCGTGGGGCCCCTGCCAGCCGGGGCGTGACCCCGTGAAGCGGCGGACACTGGGAAATGGAGCACGAGCACAAGGCGCGGCCGGCGCTAGATTGCCGCCCCTATGGCGCATCCGACCGACGACAAGAACTTCCGCCTGCCCACCTCCCTCCGCCCGCGCCGCTACTCGGCGACGGTGACCCTGGACCTGGAGGGGCGCACCTTCACGGGCGAGCAGCGCGTGGAGCTGGAGCTGTCCCAGCCCACCACGGAGATCATCCTCCACGCCAACGCGCTGGAGCTGGGCGACGTCACCTTCCGCGCCGGCAAGGACACCCGCAAGCCCGCGTCCAAGCGCGTCGCCCCGGTGAGCGAGACGGTGGTGCTCACGTTCGACGCGCCCCTGCCCGTGGGGAGCGCCACGCTGGACGTGCTGTGGACGGGGCACTTCAGCGACGGCCTGCGCGGGCTGTACGCGGCGGGCCAGGTGGCCGCGACGCAGTTCGAGGCCGCGGACGCGCGGCGCCTGTTCCCCTGCTTCGACGAGCCCGCCTTCAAGGCCCGCTGGGCGCTCACGGTGCGCGTGCCGCCGGGCCACACGGTGCTGGGCAACGGCAAGGTGGTGAAGGACGAGGCGGACGGCGCCCTGCGCAAGGTGACGTTCCAGGAGACGGAGCTGCTCAGCTCGTACCTGGTCGCGCTGGTGGTGGGCCCGCTGGTGGGCACGCCGGAGGAGCAGGCGCAGGGGGTGCCGGTGCGCACGTGGGCGCTGCCGGAGAAGGCGCACCTGGCGAAGTTCGGCCAGGACGTGGCGCTGCAGGTGCTGCCCCGGCTGCAGGACTACTTCGGGCTGCCGTATGCCTTTGGCAAGGTGGACCAGGTGGGCATCCCGGACTTCGAGGCGGGCGCGATGGAGAACGCCGGCCTCATCACCTACCGGGAGGTGGCGCTGCTGCTGGACCCGGCCACCGCGCCCCTGTCCGTGCAGAAGCGCGTGGCGGAGGTGGTGACGCACGAGCTGGCGCACCAGTGGTTTGGCAACTGGGTGACGATGGTGTGGTGGGACGACCTCTGGCTCAACGAGGCGTTCGCCACGTGGATGGCGTTCAAGATTGTCGACCAGTGGCGGCCGGAGTGGCGCATGTGGCTGGACTTCGACTCGCACCGCGCCAGCGCCCTGGCGCTGGACGCGCTCAAGTCCACGCACCCCATCCACGGCGAGGTGCGCAACGCGGGCGAGGCGGGGGAGAGCTTCGACGCCATCACCTACGAGAAGGGCGGCGCGGTGCTGCGGATGATTGAAGGGTTCCTGGGCGAGGGCCCCTTCCGCGAAGGCATCCGGCTGTACATGCGCAAGCACGCGCGCGCGAACGCGGTGAAGGACGACCTGTGGAACGCGCTGGGTGAGGCGGCGAAGCAGCCGGTGTCGGAGCTGGCCACGGCGTGGATTGGCCAGAGCGGCTTCCCGCTGGTGGCGGTGAAGGTGGAGGGGCGCCAGGTGTCGCTGTCGCAGCGGCGCTTCTATTCGGAGCCCGGGGTGAAGAGCGCGGAGACGTGGCCGGTGCCCATGGTGCTCCGGTTCGAGGACGGCGCGGGCGTGCGCGAGCAGCGCGTGCTCTTGCGCGACGCGCGGACGACGGTGACGCTGGACGGCGCGGGCGAGGTGAAGTGGCTGTGCGCCAACGGCGGCTCCACGGGCTTCTACCGGGTGGCGTACGAGAAGCCGGCGCTGGACCGGCTGGCGGCGAACCTGGGGACGCTGGCGCCGTCGGAGCGCATCTCGCTGCTCGCGGACACGTGGGCGCTGGTGCGCGCGGGGCAGGCGCCGGTGGCGGACCTGCTGGACCTGGCGGCGCGCTTCGGGGACGAGGAGGACGAGGCGGTGCTGGACGAGCTGGTCGGGCGGCTCGGGTACATCGAGAACCGGCTGACGGAGGGCGCGGACCAGGAGCGCTTCCGCCGGTGGGTGGAGCAGCTGCTCGGCGGCGGCCTGAAGAAGCTGGGCTGGCAATCCGCGAAGGGCGAGCCGGACCGGGTGCGGCTGCGCCGCGCGGCGCTGGTGCGCGCGGTGGGCGGCCTGGCGCGCAGTCCGGAGGTGCTGGCCCAGGCCCGGCCGCTGGTGGCGCGGATGCTCCAGGGGGACAAGTCCGCGCTGGACGCCAACCTGCTGGACACGGCGGTGGGCATGGTGGCGCGCGCGGGCGACGCGGCGCTCTTCGACGACCTGTCGCGGCGGATGCCCAAGGAGCCGGACCCCGCGACGCAGCGCCGCTACCTGATGGCGCTCACGTCCTTCGAGGACCCGAAGCTGACGGCGCGGGCGCAGGCGCTGTTGTTCTCGGAGACGGTGAAGACGCAGGACGTGGCGAGCTTCGCGACGGGCCTCCTGGGCAACCGCGCCGGGCGCGACGCGTGGTGGGAGCAGCTCCAGAAGCGCTGGCAGGACCTGGTGACGCGCACGGGCGCGGCCCCCATGCTGCTGCGCCGGGTGGTGGAGGGCCTGGGCCTCTTGCGCACGCGCGAGCACCTGGAGCAGGTGAAGGCGCTGCTCCACGCGAACCCGATCCCGGAGGCGCAGCAGGCCACCGCGCAGACGCTGGAGCGGCTGTCGCAGGACGTGGCGCTGCGCGAGCGCGTGGCCCCGGAGGTGGCCGCGTGGCTGAAGCGCCAGCCGTGATGATATCCGGCGCGCCATCATGAAGACCTCGCTCACGCCCGAAGCCTCCGCCGCCTCCCGCGAAGCCCTGCGCCGCGCCAACGTGGCCTTCAGCCACGCGTACCCGGGCGACTCCTCCCGGCGCCAGCCCGTGCACACCGTGTATGGCGGCGCCCACCTCTTCCGCGCCGGCACCGCGCGGAAGATGGGGGACCTGGCGCTCGCGGCCCTCCGCGAGTACGCGCCCGACGGGGCCGCCCTGGCCCACGGCCTGGGCCTGCCCCAGCGCGGCGCCTTCGCCCAGCGCGTCCACGCCCGCGTCATGGACAAGCTCCAGCGCGAGCCCGTGGAGGACTTCCGCATCGACTTCGAGGACGGCTACGGCCACCGCCCCGACGCGGAGGAGGACGCCCACGCCGTCTCCGCCGCCACGGAGCTGGCCCGCGGCCTGGAGCAGGGCGCGCTGCCCCCGTTCATCGGCATCCGCGTGAAGTCCTTCACCGAGGAGCTGTACGCCCGCGCCTCGCGCACCCTGGACCTCTTCGTCACCGCGCTGCTGGAGCAATCCGGTGGCAGGCTGCCGCCCTCCTTCGTCGTCACCCTGCCCAAGGTCACGGTGCCCGAACAGGTGACCGCCCTGGCCCACCTGCTGTCGGGGCTGGAGTCCGCCCACCACCTGCCCTCCGGCGCGCTGGCGCTGGAGCTGATGGTGGAGACGCCCCAGGCCCTCTTCGACGCGCGGGGCCGGCCCCACCTGCGCTCGCTCGTGGAGGCGGGCGAGGGCCGCTGCTCCCACGTGCACCTGGGCGTCTACGACTACACCGCCGCGCTGGACGTCAGCGCGCACGCGCAGAGCATGCTCCACCCCGCCTGCGACCACCTGCGCGACACCGTGCAGGTGCTGCTCGCGGGCAGCGGCGTGCGCCTGTCCGACGGCGCCACCAACGTCATGCCCGTGGGTCCGCACCGCAAGCAGGGGGATGCGCCGCTGCTCCCCACGCAGCAGCGGGAGAACACCGACGCCGTGCACCGCGCGTGGCAGGTGGCCTACCGGCACACGCGGCACTCGCTGGAGCGCGCGTACTACCAGGGCTGGGACCTGCACCCCGCCCAGCTGCCCGTGCGCTATGCCGCCGTCTACGCCTTCTTCCTGGAGGGCCTGGAGCCGGCGTCCCAGCGGCTCAAGGCCTTCGTGGACAAGGCCGCCCAGGCCACCCTGCTGGGGGACGTGTTCGACGACGCCGCCACCGGCCAGGGCCTGCTCAACTTCTTCCTGCGCGGCCTCGCGTGCGGCGCGCTCACCGAAGAGGAGGCCCGGGGCAGCGGCCTGACGCTGGAGGAGCTGCACAGCCGCTCCTTCCGCGCCATCGTCCAGGGCCGCGCCGCGCGGTCACGCTGACGCGGGCGGCTCCGGAGGAGGCGCCTCCCTCCGGGGCCCCAGCCCCTCGCGCGCGACGGCCACGTCCACCGCGAGGATGCCCAGCAGGAACAGCCACGGTCCCGGCCGCGCGGACAGGCCCGTCAGGGCCCAGAGGGTGATGAGGCCCGCGAGCAGCGCCGGCAGCGCGGAGGGCACCGCCTCCCGCGCGCGCCGCACGGACGCCAGCACGCCCAACGCCAGGAGCCCCAGCACCACGCCCGTCGCGCCCAGGCGGCCCCGCCCGGTGCCCGCGCCGGGCGTGGAGGCCGGGAACACCAGCGTGTTGAACTTCCACGTGTGGTGCTCCTGGATGTCCCAGGCGAAGTTGTTGTCGATGGTGATGTCGCGCTGGCGCTCCATGCGGGCGGTGGGCACCAGCGAGCCGGTCCACGACGCGCTCCACGGCAGGAGCATCCCCAGCGCGCACGCGGCCACGCCCGCGAACACCCACCGCTTCAGCCGCACCTCCCCGGGCCGCCGGGGCAGCGACGCCTCCCCCATGGGCGAGGCGCGGAACGCCCGCCATTGCACCGAGCCCAGCACCACCGCCGCCAGCACCCACAGGAGGGGCGCCACGCCCAGCTCCAGCGACAGGAAGGCCTGCGTCACGGTGAGCGCCGTGAACAGGGGCAGGAACGCCGGGTGCTCGGCCCACTTCACCACCGGGGCCAGCGCGGGCGGCAGCGCGCGGCCCGCGGCGCTCCACTCGCGCGCGCCCAGCATGCCGCTGGCCACCAGCATCAACGCCGCCCACGACAGGCCCAGCCCTCCACCGACGAAGGGCAGCACCGGCACCAGCACCGCCGCCGCGACCAGCCCCGCGCCCAGCAGCGGCAGCGAGCCCCCCGGCAGCCGCTCGCGCAGCCGGGGATCATCCAGCACGGTGCGCACCGCGCGGCCCGCCGAGTCCGCCGCCCGCTGGGCCTTGTCCGCCACGTCGTCCATGACGGGTGACTCGGGCGCGTCCCCGGTCCGCGTCACGTCCCGGCCGCAGTGGGGACACGTCCGCGACGACAGGCCTTCAGGGAGCGGCTGACCACAGTGCGGGCAGGACATGGCGCGGAGTCCTCCTCTGACGAACAGAGCGCGAAGCCTACACCGCGCCCCCGCCGCATCCATGAACCATCGCGCCGCGTCCGGGGCTCCACGGCCTTCGCACGCACGGCCGCTTCCTGGCGGGACAGGCCGCGCGGGGCCCTGCTACCAGAGCATGTCCTGGTCCTCGGTGACGCCCGGGACATTGGACAGCCGCAGCTCCTGGCCAGCCACGCGCAGGGTGCCTTCGAAGAAGCCCACCGGCTGGGCGAAGTGGCTCACCACGAGGCGCAGGTTGCGCTCATCGCGGTGCACGTAGATGGGCTTGAAGCGCAGGTCCACCGCGCCGTCCGCCGTCGTCAGATGCCACGGGTCCAGGAGCTCCTTCGCGTCGTAGTCGAAGCGCGCGCGCCCCACGGGATAGAGCCGGTCCCCCAGCCAGATGGCGTTCTCGTTGGCTTCGGTGACGCCCTCGTTGAAGCCCTCCACGAGGTTGAGGCCCACGGGCGTGCCATCCGGGAGCCGCCCGGCCGCGAAGGCCCAGCGCCACGCGGTGTGCCGCGCCAGGTAGCCCTGCGTGTAGTCCATGCCACCCACGCCGCCATCCAGCCGGAAGCGCTTGCCGCCCGCCTCCAGGCTCCCGAAGGCCAGCAGGCCGCTGCGCTTCTGGGTGACGTTGACCAGCCCATCCCCCTCCACCGGCGCGATGACGGTGAGGGCCGGCGGGCCGCCCGCCACCAGCAGCTCGCCGTTCCACTGGAAGCTCTGGAGCGACTGCGTGCGCATGCGGCTGACGTCCACCTCCACCTGGTAGCGCTCGTCGGCGGCGCCGCGCTTGACGGACATGCGCCCGCCCAGCGTGCGGAAGGCCGCGACCAGCCCCGCCCCCGGCTTGTCGCTCACCTCCGCGAGCGGCCCGGGGACCCCCAGGAAGCTCACGTCGCACAGGGGCTTCATCTCCTGGAGGTCCACCGCCACCGCGAAGGCGTTGGCCGTGTAGCCCAGGTCCACCACCGCGAAGAGGGCCGCCACCTCCTGCGTGGCGACGAAGGTGTAGTGCCAGCGCTTGCGCTTGAGCAGGCGCGTGGCGCGCCCCGGCGCCCACTTCCCCAGCAGGCGCGGCAGGTCCACCTCGGGCAGCTCCCCCTGGTACGTCCCGAACCGGGGCTCTCCTTGCGTGGAGGCCACCGAGGCCGGGGCGAAGGGCAGCAGGGATTCTTGTTCTCGCTCGGGTGTCATCTCGAAACATTGGACGGCACTTCGCCGCCCCTGTCACGAGAACATGCTGCGCATGCGGCGCCCCGGCGACAGTCGACGCGCGCGTGCCTGCCTGCTAGCTCCGTCCGAAGATGATGCGCTCCTGGGAGAGCAAGCGCGTGGTGAAGCGCAGGGCCACCGCTGACACCCCCACGCAGGACAGGAGCGCGAGCACGAAGGGCACCGGGCCCAGGGACTCGCCGCGCATCACCTCGCCCGCGAGCAGCTCCTGCCCCAGCACCGGCACCGCGAACATCCACGTCCGCGTCTGGATGGGCGACAGAGCGAGCATCATCCCGGGCAGCGTGGGCAGCACCATCAGGAGCGACAGGTACGTCTGTGCTTCCTTGAACGACCGCGCATAGGTGGACACCCACATCTGCACGGCGGACGCGGCCAGCACCAGCGGCAGCACCGCGGCGAGCATGCCCAGCGCGGCGGGCGCGTCGAACCGGGCGCGCACGCCCAGGTCCTCCAGCGGCACGCGCTTCACCACCAGGAAGTAGCCCACGAGACACAACACCACCCCCGTGGCCGCCATGGCGCACGTGGCCAGCCACTTGCCCGCCACCAGCGCGCCGCGCGGGGCGGGGTTGAGCAGCAGGGGCTCCAGCGAGCCGCGCTCGCGCTCGCCCGCCATGGTGTCGCTGGCCAGCTGCATGCCGCCCGCGAACGCCGCCATCACCAGGAACAGGGGGATGGTGGTGAGCACCGTGGCCGCGGTGCGCTCCGGCGTGGACAGGTCCAGCTCGTCCACGCGCACCGGCTCCGCCAGCTCCGGGGACACGCCCCGCGCGAACAGGCGCTGGTTGCCCATCTGTTGCGCATACGCCGCCAGCATCCGCTGCGCGCGCTGCACGGACTGGCGCGCCTTGTTGCGCGAGCTGTCCATCACCAGCCGCACCGCGGCGGTGTGCCCCCGGGCGAAGTCCCGTGAGTAGTCCTCCGGCACCACCAGCACCAGGTCCAGCGTGCCGGCCTGCACCAGCGCCTCGTAGTCCTTCGGCGCCTCCGACAGCTTCGCGCCGTAGCGCTCCAGGAAGGCCATCAGGCTGGGCGCGTGCTCGCGGCCCACCACCGGCACCTCCAGCGGCCGGTCCTGCCGGTACCAGGAGGCCATCATGTTGAACATCACCAGGAACACGAGCGGGCCCAACAGCGGCCACATCACCGCGGAGCCCAGCGTGCGCCGGTCCCGCAGGTGGTCGCGCACCTCCTTGCGCAGCACCGTCCCGACCTGCCCCCTCATTCGCGCAACCCCTGCTCGCTGCCAATCACGCTCACGAAGGCTTCCTCCAGGCTGTCCTTGCCAGTGCTCGCGCGGAGCGCGTCCGCCGTCCCGTCCGCCACCACCCGCCCGCGCGCCACCACCACGATGCGGTCACACAGCGCGGCCACCTCCTGCATCACGTGGCTGGAGAACACCACGCAGCAGCCCTGCGCCTTCAGCTTGCGCAGCAGCGTGCGCACCGACCGCGTGGCCATCACGTCCAGCCCGTTGGTGGGCTCGTCCAGCAGCACGTTGCGCGGGCCATGCACCAGCGCGCGCGCCAGCGCGACCTTCACGCGCTCGCCCTGGCTGAAGCCCTCCGTGCGCCGGTCCGCGATCTCCTTCATGTCCAGGAGCTCCACCAGCTCCTCCACGCGCGCGTCCAGCGCGGCGCCGGACAGCCCGTGCAGCTCCCCGAAGTACCGGGCGTGCTCGCGCGCGGTGAGGCGAGGGTAGAGCCCGCGCGCGTCGGGCAGCACGCCCAGGGCGCGGCGGGCCACCTCCGGCCGCTGGGCCACGTCCACGCCGTCCACGGTGGCGGTGCCGCCGTCGGGGCGCACCAGCGTGTAGAGCATGCGCAGCGTCGTCGTCTTGCCGGCGCCGTTGGGGCCCAGCAGGCCGGTGATGACGCCGTCCTCCGCGGTGAAGGACACGTCGTGCACCGCCGTCACGGCGCCGAAGCGCTTGTGCAGGTTCCTGGCTTCAATCATGGCGCCTGGGGTTCCTCAAGGCACGGGGCCCGCGAAGGAGGTGAAGAAGGGCGGCCGCTTCAGGCCCGCCCCACAGTCGGGCGTCAGGCCCTCCACGCCGCCGCGCGCGAGCACCTCCGCCATCAGCGTGCGCGCGCAGTCCGCGCCCACCGTGTTGTGCCCCAGCCCCGGCACCACCACGTGCAGGCTGCGAGACAGGGTGCGCTTCGCCTCCTCGCCCCAGGCGGGCGGCGTCACCGGATCCAGCTCCCCGGACAACAGCAGCGTGGGGATGTCCGACGTCACCGGGTCGCGGAAGCCCTTCGGCACGTTCGCCTGGGGCCACTTCGCGCAGGCCCGCTTCACGTCCAGCGCCATGCGCGGGCCGAACCAGGTGCCCTTCGCCTCGCGCTCGGCGTCCTCCTCCGTGAAGAAGGGCGCGTCCTCCGCGCACACCACCGCCATGAACATGCCCCGGCTGGTGGTGCGCGCGACCTCGTCGGTGAGGCCCAGCGACAGCGCCACGAAGGGCGCCCAGTCGTCCTTCGCCGCGCGGTCCAGCATCAGCGGCACCAGCGACGCGACGTCCGGGCTGTAGAGCAGCGAGAAGAGCTCCGACAGGAAGACGCGCCGGGTGAGGGTGAAGCCCTCCGGCACGCCCGTGCGCGGGTGCGGCAGGCGCACCTTCGCGGGGGTGGCCTCCAGCTTCGCGAGCAGCGCCTCCGTGCGGGCCCGGAGGTCCGGGTACGCCGTCGCGCAGACGGAGTCCTTCGTGCACGCGTCCAGCAGCAGGTCCAGGGCGCGCTGGCCATCGCGCGCGGCGTACAGCGGCAGGTACTGCCCCATGGGGGCGACGCCATCCAGGATGGCGGTGCGCACGTGGTCCGGGTGCTGGCGCATGTACACCAGCGCCGCGCGCGTCCCGTAGGAGATGCCCCACAGGTTCACCTTCGCGTAGCCCAGCGCCGCGCGCACGTCGTCCAGGTCATCCATGGCGATGGACGTGGTGTAGAGCCGCTCATCCGCGTCCCAGCCCTTCCTGCACTGGGGGATGACGTCCGCGTCCTCGCGGTCCTCGAAGCGCTCCGCCAGCGACGCGCGCGAGGGATTGAGCGCCTCGCAATCCAGCGGGTGCGAATCCCCCGTGCCCCGCTGGTCCACGAAGACGATGTCGCGCTGACGCCGGATGCGCTCCAGCGCGGGCAGGATGCGCGTGCGCGACGCCGCCTGTCCGGGGCCGCCCGCGAGGAAGAACAGCGGATCCTCCTTGGGCTGCGACGCGAGCGCTGGCACCACCACCACGCGCAGCGACAGCTTGCGCCCCTGCGCCCGGGCCCGGTCCTCGAAGACCTCCAGCGTGCCGCACAGCGTCTGCGCGGCCACCCCGTCCAGCCGGCACGGCGTCAGGGCCATCCGCCGCACCGGCCCGGCCTCCGCGCTGGGCGACCGGGAACAGCCCGCCAGGGACAGCGCCGCCACCACCGCCAGCGCGAGCCAGCTCCCCGGGCGGGGGGCCTGTGGGATGGCGGGGGGGTGAGACAAAGTGCCACCTGTCACGGCGGGCCAACCTCCTGCACGGGGGAGTCCTGCTGGCCGCATACCATTGGAGTGCCGAAGGTGCACCCGCCGAGGCCCCGCCGCGCGCGATTGAATCCGCGCGAACGTGGGGCGTCCTCTGCTACGCCCATGCCCACCATGAAGAAACGCGCGTTCCTGGTCCTGTTCGCCCTGTCGCTCACCACGCTCAGCGGCTGCGCCGCGCTGCAGAGCCTGCTCAACGGAGCCTTCAAGAAGCCCACGCTGCACTTCAAGACGGCCCGGCTGGCGGATGCGTCCCTGTCCGACGCCACGGTCGACCTGGTGTATGAGTTGGACAATCCCAACAGCCTGGGGCTGAAGCTGGCGTCGGTGGACTACGCCTTCTTCGTGGAGGGCAAGCAGCTGGTCGCCGGCAAGCCCCGGAGCGGGCTGAACCTCAAGTCCAACGGCAAGAGCGAGCTGGTCTTCCCCGCCAACGTGAAGTTCGCGGACATCGCGCCGGTGGTGACGACGTTCCTGGACAAGGACGCTGCCAGCTTCAAGGCCCAGGGCAGCATCGGGGTGCAGACGCCCATCGGCGTCATCCGGTTCCCCCTGGAGAAGGAAGGCACGTTCCCCATCCCCAAGATTCCCCAGGTGCAGTTCCAGGCGCCGCGCATCACGAACGTCACGCTGAGCGGGGCCACGGTGGAGTTCCCCCTGGCCATCACCAACCGCAACAGCTTCCCCCTGCCGGTGGCGGGCATCACCGGGGCGCTGAAGGTGGCGGGCGCGAACGTGGGCAACCTGTCCACGGGCAACCTGGGCACGCTGGACGGCAGTGGGACGAAGCAGGTGACGCTGCCGTTGACCATCCACTTCGCGAGCGCCGCGTCCGCGGCCATGGCCCTGCGTTCGGGGGGCAACGCGCAGGTGAGCCTGACGGGCAACCTGACGTCGGACGCGCAATCCGTCCCCTTGAACCTCAGCCAGCTCGTGAATTTCACGAAGTAGCTGGAGGGTATGCAAGGAGGCAGGCGGTGCATGGGCCACCGGGGATGTTGTCCCCGGCCAGGGGAGCCGTTACGGTTGCGCCGCTTCCCGAGGGCCCCCATGCGCCGCATTCTCTTCAAGTCCAAGATCCACCGCGCGACGGTGACCCAGGCCGACCTCGACTACGAAGGTTCGGTGACCATCGACCGAGACCTGCTGAAGGCGGCGGACATCCTGCCGTTCGAGAAGGTCGCGGTGTGGAACGTCACGCGCGGCACCCGGCTGGAGACGTACGCCCTGGAGGGCGAGTCCGGCAGCGGAGTCATCTGCATCAACGGCGCCGCGGCGCACCTGAACCAGCCGGGCGACCTGGTCATCCTGGCCACCTTCGCGGAGGTCGAGGAGGCGGAGCTCGCCCACTGGAAGCCCAAGGTGGTGTTCGTGGACGGCAAGAACCGGGCGGTTCCCGGCATCACCGAGGAAATCCCCGGGCCCGCGCGCCGTATCGCCTAGGGCGCGGGGCGCTCCGGCACCTTTTGCCGCCTCCCATCGTGTCTGCCATGCTTCCCGCTCTTTCCCTGTTGGAGCGGACGCGCGGAAGGAACCCGCGTCCCGGAGGAGACGACGCGATGAGGTGGACGTGGGCGGGCCTGCTGGCCCTGGCGGTGGTGGGGTGCAAGTCGGTGGGCCCGTATCAGCGTGACCCCAACGACGAGGACGCGGTGAGTTCGAACGTGCCCGTCATCCGCGCGCCCTCGCAGGACCGCTGCGCGGCGCTGGGGAAGGCGTCGGTGCGCGGCGGCTGCGACGACGCGCTCTATCTGGCCAGCGAGTACACGCGGCGCCTGGCGGTGGGCGACGAGGTGTGCCTGGAGGGTGGCTACGGCGACGAGCCCGGCGCGGCGTGCAAGGCGCGCGCGGCGGTCATCGACACGGGGCCCAACCGGGTGAAGCTGGAGGTGCGGCAGGCGCGCCCGGACTCGCGGTGGTTCAAGTCGGAGATGCGGCACGCCTGGTACGAAGAGGGCGCGCTGGTGGACCTGTATCTGGCCGAGCGGGGTTACTAGAGACGACAGGCCGCGAGCGCGGCCCAAGGAGAAGGACATGGCCTTCTACGACAGCGTGACGGAGCGGCTGGGCTTCATGAAGAAGCTGTCCCCGGCGGAGCTGAAGAAGCTGGGGGCGCTGCGCCTGTCGGACCTCATCCAGGGGGAGATTGGTCGGGCGCGCGTGCGCGTGGCGGCGCTGGAGAAGCGCTACCCGTCCGCGACGACCAAGGAGCTGGCGCAGCGGCTGGTGGATGAGAAGAAGAGCCTGGCGGGGATGGTGGGCGGCGTGAGCGGGGTGTTCGGGCTCATCTCGCTGCCCGCGGACCTGACGTTCATGGCGTATCTGCAGCTCGTCCTGCTGACGGACGTGGCCACGCTCTACAAGGCGAACCTCAAGACGGAGCGCGCGCGGGGGGAGCTGCTGGACCTGTTCGGCTACGCGAACGGGCTGGGGCCGCTGCACCGCTCGGGGCCGAAGGTGCTGGGGAAGCTCGCCGCGCTGCTGCTGCACAAGGGCGGCATGTCCACGCTGGGCCGGGCCATGCCGCTGGTCGCGGCGCCCATCACGGCCTACCTCAACAACCAGCACATCCAGATGGTGGGTGAGCAGGCCGTGCGCTTCTACGAAGGCTTCGACAAGGCACACGCCAAGGCCCGGTCCGCCCAGCGCAAGGCGAGCGGGAGCTGAGCATCGGCCGCGCCCCGCGATGGACAGCGTTCATGTCATCGCCAGGGGCCGCCGCGTCGCGGCTCAAGGAAGCAGATACCGCCCTCCTCAAGGAGAGCGGGGCCCTGTCCCCGTTCCACGACGACACACACGCCTGCGCGTTCCGGGGACTGGAGAGCGCCTTCGCTGACGAGGGCTTCCACGCGTGGCTGCGCGAAGCGACCCCGGCCCGCGAAACCACCCCTCCTCCAGCAACTGACGAAGGGCTTCGAACACGTCGTGGACCGGCTCACCACCGCCCTGCCCTTCGAGCCCACCTGCGAAGTGGACTGCAACCGCCTGCTGATCCACGACGGCAAGGCCTGGAAACGACACCGCACCTGGGGAAGCCCCGGGGCATGTCCGGCTTCGGACGGGCGCACTCGATGGCCGTCTTTCAAGGTCACGTCTTCGTCAGCGTGCGTGACCGGGTCCTTCGGGTGGAGGGAAGACGACCCATCCCGCTGGAGGTCCCCAGTCCCGCCCCCGGCTTCGCTCGCCTGAAGGTCGCGGGCGGGAGGCTGTGGGCGGTATTTCCCCACCACCTCGCCTGCTCCGCCGACGGGGGCTCCTTTGGGGCCGTGACCTTCCGCTGAGCCCGGGCGGCGGCGGGAAATAATCAGGTCAGCAACCAGGGCGATATTCCCGTCGCGTATTCCCGTTGGACTCTTCGCGGGATGGAAGCCCGCGGGATGCCCTGGGCGCCCCATGCGAGGCCGGACGCGGATTCGCGCCCACGGGATGGAGGGGTGGAATGACGGAGCTTTCAGTGGATGTGCGCGTGCAGGTGGCACGGTGGCGGAACCTCCTTGTCGACGCGGCCCGTTGCGGCGCGCTGGCAAGCCCCCTGGCGGCCCTGACCCATCCCCACTGGGAGCCCCTGGAACTCCAGGCCCTCTGGTGGCTGCGCTCGGAGAGCCTGCTACCCGTGGGCGTGCTCGCCATGCGCCTGGGAGGGCTCGCCATGCCCCGCCTGAGCCGGCTGGTGGATCGCCTGGAACAGGGCGGCCTCGTGCGCCGGGAGCGCTCGGTGCGGCACGACCGCCGGCGCGTGCGCGTGCGCCTCACTGACACGGGCCGTGCGCTCGCGGAAGAGACCGACGCCCAGGTGCGGGAGCGCATGGCGAAGCTGCTGTCGCCGCTCCAGGGCGAGACGCGCAGCGCGCTGATGGACATCCTGGAGCTGTGGGTGCAGGCCCTGACCGTCCAGGCCCGCGCCGCCGAGGAAGCCGGCGAAGAGGCCTCCGAGCCCAGCCCGCCCAGCGACGAACTTCTAACGGCTTCGGCCGCCTGACGGACGACGGCGTCGCTTCGACGCCCCTGGGCCGCGCCGGGTCCGCGCGCTCCAGACCGCGGGCTCGCCTGGGATGCGGGTCACGGCTGGCGCTAAACGGTGAGGGACTACAGCGCCACCTCGACGACGCCCGACCGGCGGCACGCCTCCGCGCCATCGCCCTCCCAGGACTCGCCTTCCGCGCCCTGCACCCACAGCAGGAGGAGCTCGGACCGCACGGGCCCCAGCCGCCATCGTCCCGCGGTGTCCGTCTCCCCGTGGACGGGTGGCATCGAGCGGGCCCTCCCGCTCGCGGTCACCCGCGCTCCGGACACCGGAAGGCCCTGGCGGGTGACGTGGACTTCGCAGGAGGCCCCGGAAGTGCCTTCTGGCGAAAGGCTCACCTCCACGTCTCCATCCCCTTCTCCCATCCGTGCCACGGAGCTCGGACGCGACGCATATGGCGACGACGCCACCTGGATCCGGTACGTGCCGGGCTCCGTCAGGGACACCGCGACGCTGTCACCCTCGGGGATGAACTCCTGCGTGGTCACTTCGCTCCACCCGCCCCGCTCGTCACGACGCTCCAGCAGGTACACCGGATAGAGCGGCAGGGAGCGCTCCTTCAGTTGTGCCCGCGTGAAGCCATCCATCCGCAGGACCAGCCACTGGTACGCCGGCACACGCCATTCCACGTCCACCGTTCCCTGCATCGCCACCGCTGGCGAGAAACCAAAGTCCCAGAAGGGAGGCGCCACAGGCCGCCTCGCCTCCTCTTCCTGCTCCCGCCGCACCGAGAAGGCGGTCTGCTTCCAGGTCGGCACGCCCTGCATCGTGAAGCGCCCGTCCGCATCCACCCGGACCTGCTCGCCGTCGTCTCGAATCAACACCGCGGGCCCCAGGGGACGCGCGCCGCTGCCCAACAGCACCCGGCCCCGCAGCGTGACCGAGCCTCCCACCCCTTCGGGGAACACCTTCGCCACGTCGAGCGACACCGGCTCCACGGAGCCCTCGCGCAGGGGCACCTCCACCGGCAGGCCCCGCTTTCCCGACGGCGCGCGCAACCACAAACGCAGCGACCGGTCCGGCGGCAGCGGCGCCAGTCGCGTCTCCCCATCCGTCACCAGCGGGATGAAGTCATCATTCTGGACGGCGTGCATCAGCTCCGGCGCCGCCATCGCCAGCACGGACAACAGGGCGCTGGCCTGCTCCACCTCCGCAGGCTCCACGACGCGTTGGAGCCGGACGGAGAAGGTCCCCTGAACGTCCCGCGCGCCTTCCAGCCGCACGCGCACGCCCGTGGGGCGCTGCTCACGCAGCACCCCCAGGTCCACCGTCCCCGTCACCGGCTGCGTGGCGGGCATGTGGTCCGCCCACCAGATCGTCCCGTCTGGCTCGAAGGCGGCCAGCAGGTAGCGCGGCGCGGACGGGACCTCCACCGGCCCGACCCTGCCTCCCTGCTCGGATGCGATGACAGGGGCCTTCACCCACTCCCGCACGTTGGCCAGCTCCTCCAGCCGCGAGGGCCCCGTGCGCGCGAAGCGCCGGCGTCCCTCCTCCTCCCACCACCCGCGATCCTCGTCCGACACGAACGCCGCGCCCACTCGCGCTTCCCCGATGAACGGATGCGCCCCCATGAGCGTCGCCGTCAGCCGCAGGCCCGCGTCCGCGACCTCCACCGGAGGAACGGCCTCGGGCACGACCGCGTCCCCGTCACGCGAGGACAGGGGCGGCGGTGATGGCGACAGGCGAGGTGCGGACGCCGTGCTGGACACCGCCCACCACGCCACGCCCAGGAGCACGACGGCCAGCACCCCGGCCAGGATCCGCTTCAGGCGCATGCGGCGTCAGTCCGTGTCGCTGGTGGAGTACAGGGACAGCCACACCGGCGCGTGGTCCGACAGCCGGGTGACGTAGTCCTTCGTATCCGCGATGTAGTCGCGGCCCGTGCTGGAGAACTCCGTCACGTAGGCGTCCTGCATCCAGAAATGGTCATACGCGTTGGCGAAGCCCCCGGACGTGTTCAGCGTGGTGGGCACGTCCAGCTTGCACGTCACCGCGGGTGACACGGCCTTCAACTGGCTCCAGGACGCATGCGTGCAGGGCATGTTGTGGTCGCCCACCAGGATGACGTCCTGGTCGGTGCTGCTGTCGGACTGCACGGCCGTGAACACGTCGTCGATGGCCTGCGCCTCCAGCTGACGGTCCGCCGCCGTGCCCCACACCGTGTGCCAGTTGAGGAACGTGTAGTCCGCGCCCGTGTTCAGGTGGCGCACCTTCACCACCTGCGGCTCGCGCTCGAACAGGTCCGCCGTGTCGTTCCACACCGTGGAGGACAGCAGCGACACCGTGTCCGTCCGGTACAGCACCGCGTACGACTCCTTGTAGGACGAACGCCCGAGGAGCGGCGTCACCACCGCCGTCCACGCCACCCCCGACACCTGCGTCAGGTTCTGCGCGATGGCCTGCGCCGCCGCCGTGCTCATCACCTCCTGGAGGAACACCAGGTCACAGCCGTTGTTCGACGTGCTGTTCGAACCGAACTGGTTCCAGATCTGCCGCGCGTCATCCAGGTACGTCTGCTCCGCCGCCCATCCCTCGTGACGCAGGTTCCAGCTCACCACCCGCAGATAGGAACCCGCCTGCGCCAACGCGGGGAGCACCAGCACCGTCAACACCAGCACACGCGACACGAAGGACGACCCTCTCATTTCACGGCACCTCGGGGCCTGCGGGGTGAATGGCGCCCCATCTACGACAAACCCGGGTGGCTGGAGCGGCTTTCCTTCATGGACTCCAGGCCCCCATGGCTCCCACTCCTGGACACTCCTCCATTAAACGCAACTTGATTGCATTTGACTCTTTGTGGCATCTATCCCGGGCCGCTCGCGGGAAGGCGTGGCGGCCCACGCACCGCCACAGGTGCGTCTTGAGGGGACGCCATGAGCCGCATCGTCTGGAGTGTCGGGGGCACGGGGGTGGTGCTGTCGTGCATCGCGCTGGCCTGGCTCCACCGGCCCGTGATGGTCCACCTCGAGACCGTCCCCACCGCGTCGGTCAGCTCCCGGCGGACCGCGCCTGCCCGGCCTGATTCCCGAGGGGTACGGACGGCTCCGCCCGCGGACCTGTCCGCGCAAGAGCCCACGTCCACCACCCAAGGAGCCGAACCCTCACCGGAGGCGTTCCTCGACGCGGCGCTGGCGACCCAAGGACCGCTCCAGCCAGAGCTGCGGGGCCGTGCGCGCCGCGTGCTGCCCGACACACGCCTGCGGCTGGTGGCGGCCCTGCGCGCGGACCATCCCAGCGCCCAGGCCCGCCGTGACGCGGTGCTGGCGGAGCTCACGGCGTCCGGCGTCAGCACGGAGCCCTGGACCCGGGGAGCGCGCGCCGCGCTGGACGCGTGGCAGGCCCGCATCCATCAGGACGTGCGGACCCTCCAGGCGGAGCCTGCCCGCTGTTACGCCGCCGGCTGTCTGACGCGCGTCACCTTCCCGGACGAGGCGTCGTTCCGCGACGCGTGGGCACGGACCTCGGAGCTCACCCCCAGCGCCGACAGCGCCCACCTCCAGCTTCCGCCCGAGCACCTGCCCTCGGGCGAGGTGCGCGTCCCGTGGCTCGTCCTGCGCCCGGACCGCCCCCAGCCCTCACCCGCAGCACCCCTCCAAGGAGTCACCCCATGACGCAGCACCTGTCTTCCCGTGCCCTGCTGGCCGCTGGAGCCGTCCTCCTGCTCGCCGGCTGTGGCCCCACCGAGCAGCCCGCTCCCGAGCCCCAGGCCCCCGTCACCCAGCAGTCGGAGCTGCTCGCCGCCTGCCAGGACACGGAGGCGCTCGCGGAGGTCGCCGAGCACTCCTGCACCCACGCCGAATACGGCCCCTTCGAGTCCATCACCGCGGCGCCCTTCGGCGGCCCGTCCTTCGTGGACGTGAGCGTCGAACACACCGCGTACAACGTGAAGCTCCCGGCCATCACCTTCAAGAAGTGGACGCTCGGCTACGCGGGCTCCCTCATCTTCACGCCCGAGGAGTCCACCGAGTACGCCTTCCTCACGTCCGCCTACCGCGCCCTCCGCGTCGTCAACGCCGCCACCCACGAGGAGGTCGGACTCGAGTGCCGCTACACCATCCCGCGCGAGGTCTGCGGCGCGCTGCGCACCGCCGTCACCGCCGACCTCGAGGGCGGGGTCGACTACCGCCTGGACTTCGCGGCCGTCGTTCCCCAGTCCGACTCGTTCCTCCTCGTCATCGAGGAGACCGCGCACGAAGGCCACTCCGGCGAATAGGCCGCTGAACCCGGGCCCGTGGGCACCTCCAAGGTCCACGGGCCCTTTCGCCATCCAGCCACTCCTGCAGCTCCGTGACATCCCCATCACCCTGACCGCTCCGGTGAGGAAGCCCTTCATGCGCTCCCCGTTCCGTCCCCTGCTCCTGGCCAGTTGCGTCGCGGCGCTGACCGCCTGTGGCGGTGACGCCGCCCCTCCCGCTCCCGATGAGACACCCCAGGAGCAGACCGACCCGTGCGCGCCCCACGGCCACCTCCACCGCGAGCCTGACGCGGACTGGTGCCACTGCGACCGGGGCTACCTGGCCACCGAGCAGGGCCTGTCGTGCGTGACGGACCCCCACTACGTGCCGCGCGACGGCTTCGACTTCGGCGACAACGGCGCGCACGCCTGCTGGCACGTCGCGAACGGTCCCTTCGCCACCGTCACCGCCACCCCGGAGCGGCAGCCGCGCGTGGATGACTTCCACACGCACTACACCGTCCAGCTGCGCCCGGAGCATGGACTGTCCGTGGGCACCTTCAGTTTCAAGGCGTGGGCCACCGGCGACTTCGTCCTCTACCTGAGCACACCCGACATCCCCGTCACCGTGAAGGAAGGCGAGCGCGTCCTGGAGCCCGTGGGCACCCAGGCCACCGGCCCGTTCTGCGACGGCCTGAAGCAGATGGTCGGCTACGAGCTGACCGACAAGGTCCAATACACCGTCACCTTCGGGCCCACCGCGAACACCGGGCTCGGGCTCGTCATCGAACACCTCCAGTGATGGCCTGACTCGCACGACCATTATTGCAACTCAGTTTCATTTAAGGCATGAGTGGACCACCGGGCGCACCGGCGGCTTCAAGCCGCCTGGCACCCCGCGTCCGGCATCCCGAAAGGAATCACCCATGTTGAAGAAGAAGCGCATCGCGCTGGGCGCGTTGTGGGCGCTCGGCCTGACGGCCTGCGGACCGATGGAGGAGGCTCCCGAGGCCCTGTTCGAGGCCCAGGACTCGCAGGAGTTGGAGGCGGGCTGCACGTCGCTGGGCACGGGCATCACGGCGCACGCGTGCGTCCACTCCAGCAACCCGACGGATCACGTGTCGCTCACGGCGGGCGCCACGCGCTCGACGAGCGCGCCCTCCATCAGCACGAAGCACAAGGCCTATGACCTCGCGCTGCCGTCCGGCGCGGAGGGCTCGGTGACGTACGTACCGGCCACCACCGGCTCGTACGCGTTCTACCGGACGCAGAACGTGGCCTTCACCGTCATCAACGGCGGCACCAGCGCCACGGTGCCCGCCGCGCTGGGGCACACCGTGTCGTCCTCCGGCTGCACGCTCACCCACGTGTCCGTGCATGACCTGACGGCGGGTACGACGTACATCGTCGCGACGGGCCCCGCGGCGGGCAACGCCCTCACCGTGGTGCCGGAGTTCCTCAACGACTCGCGCACGCGCTACTACCAGGACGCGGATGGCGACGGGTACGGCAATAACTCCGTGTCTGTCTATACCGCTTGCACGCCGCCCTCCGGCTACACGACGCAGCGCTTCGACTGCGATGACACGCCGGGCTCCGGCGCCAGCATCAACCCCGGCGCCACGGAGATCTGCGGCAACGGCATCGATGACAACTGCGACGGAGTGCAGTGCTGACCGCCGACCGCTGACGCGGACCTGAACCGGTCCGCTCCCGCGCTGGAGCACCTCCCTCGGAAGGGTGCTCCAGCGCGGGCCTCTCTCCACGCGAAGGACTCCCCACGATGCGTCTCTCCACCGCCGTCTTCCTTTTCACCGCCTGCGCCACCCTCACGCTGTCCGGCTGCGTCGACGCCCCCCCTGCCCCGGAGGTGGACGCGGGCTCCGACGCGGGCACGAAGCCCGACGCGGGCACGAACCCCGACGCGGGCACGACGCTGTCCAGCGCCACCGTCACCGCCTCCCTTCCCGCCGAAGGCGACAAGGACGTCTACCCGCTGGAGATGCACCTGGACACATCTGGAGAGAAGCCGCTCATCGCCTTCCGCAAGGTGCTGACGCTCACCTTCAGCGACACCATGGACACGACCGCGGCCCAGGTGACGCTGCATGACCGCACGGACACCACCGCGCCCGCCCGCGTGCTCACCGGCACCTGGTCCGAAGAGGCTCGCACGCTCACCGTCACCGTGCCTCGCACCGAGGAGAGCACCCGGCCGCTGGAGGTCTCCACGCACTACGCCCTGGCGCTGGACGCGCTGAGGGACGCGGCGGGACGCGCGCTGGCACCCTCCACGGTGGGCCTGGGCGGTGATGTGTCGCTGGACTTCACCACCGGCGAGCGCGACCCGGCGCTGGAACACGCGTGCACGCACACGCTCGTCAACACGCCAGAGTCCGTCACCGCGGGCCGCACCCCCTTCGACTTCCCTCCCGATACGAACACCGGCCACGTGCGCTACGCCGTTACCCTGCGCCCGGGGGACCTGGGCTTCGGGGGCTACACCGGCTTCATCTCCGATCCGGAGAACCCGGAGCACGTCACGCTCTACCTGGACCAGGAGGTGGCCACGGCGGTGACGAACGACACGGCGGGTGGAGCGCCCGTCCCGTCGGTGCTCGCGCCCGCGCGGTCCATCTGCGCTGGCATCACGCACACGGTGACGTTCACGTCGGAGCCGGGCGATCAAATCCATCTGCTCCGGTTCGGCCCCGTGTCAGCGGAGACCTTCCGGTTCGTGCTGGAGCGCGAGTAGCCCGCCCAGCGGGGAGGTGCCTGCGTCCACCAGCACATGGTCTCCCTCCCTGGCGGCCCACTGCCGTGAAGCGGTGCCCCCGTTACGGTGGAGGTCTCTCACGGAGGCCTCCGCATGCGCCACGCCGCTCCCCGCAGGACGCTCGAACCCCACGAGGAGGTGCGGACGCTGCCGCACTATCTGGTGGGCGAGGCGCTCGATGGCATCCTCTACGTCTCCTCGCCCCCCATCGCGCGCAAGCAGGGCCTGACGCCGCTGCTCGGACGCGCGCCCGAGGGCTGGTGGTGGACCGCGGAGCCCCGGCTGCTGCTGGGCCAGGATGTGCTCGTGCCGGACCTCGCGGGCTGGGTGGGGGGACGGCCTCGGACGGCGGATGCCGGCGCCTTCATCGAACGCGCGCCGGATTGGGTCTGCGAGGTGCTGACCCCCGCCACCGCGAAGCTGGACCTCGGCATCAAGCTGCCGCGCTACGCCCGCGCCGGCATCGGCCACGCATGGGTCGTCAACCCGGTGCACCGCGTGGTGGAGGTGTTCCGCCAGGACCACGAGCGCTGGGTGTTGCAGCGCGCTTTCGTGGATGAGGAGCGCGTTCGCGCGGACCCTTTCGGCAACGTGGAGCTGATGCTGTCGCCGTTCTGGACGCAGGGCTGAGGCCCCGCGCGCCCGCTCAGCGCCCGAAGAGCGCGGACACCCTGCCGATGAGCAACCCGCACCCCACGAGGGTCGCGGCGACGGCGATGAGGAACCCGGCCGCGAGCCAGGCCTGACGCTTCACGCCCAGCACGGTCTTCCGCTCCACGCGAAGCGGCTTCCCCCGCTGCTCCGGGTGGCCCGACGCGGAGTAGCGGGGGGTGCTCCCGATGAGCAGGTCGATGAGGCCTTCCTCGGGAGCCGGGGCGAGGAAGGTGGCGTAGCGCCTGGACTCGTCACCTCGCAGGAGCGACTGGAGCTTCGCGTAGCCGTCCGCCTCCGCGGCGGACAGCGCGGCGGCCAGGGCGCGGCCCTCCACGGGAGCAAGACAGCGGGCTCCCGCTTCGAGCGCGAACTGGCGCGCGGGGGCGGGGATTCGCTCGAAGTGCCGGTCCATGTCCGACCGCGAGGCCTTGGCCAGCAGGAACCCGAGCAGGTCCAGGTCGCCGTAGCCATGGATCAGCTGATCCACCCAAGCGGAGTAGCGGAAGGGGTCCGTGTTCCACTGGAAGGAGAAGCCAGCGACCTGCTGACCGCCCAGGGCCACGAGCAGCTCCGGCACGCCGGGGCTCTCCCCCCACACACTCGTCAGCCGGGGCAGATAGGTGCCAGCCCGCTCCCACGGCTCGGGAAAGGGTCCGAAGACCTCCGGATCCCCGAGCGTCTTCGCCAGGACCTGGGGCATGACGACAAGCGTGTCGAGCACGGAGGGCTCGGGCGACAGGGCGGGGTCGGGCGCGTCGAGTCCCAGGTCCTCCAGGGCAGCGGAGGACAGGACGACGGGGCGCGTGAGCGCGGAGAGCGGGAAGCGGAAGTGGAGGGGCATCGCGGAGGTGCGACGACTCTATCAAGCCTCCCCTGACGGATTCACGCGGGAGGCTCCCACGCCCCCGTGAAGGCATCGAAGCGCCGCATGTTGACGCTCAGCGCGCGGTACACCTGGGTGTCCGTCCCCACGTCCACTCGCGCTCCGTCCGCGGGCGGTGGCAGCCGGTCGAACCGCGCGCCCGCGAACCAGCGGTGCGGCTGCGCCTCCAGGACGAAGAGGCCCTCGTCGTCCAGGTCCACCTGGATGGGGACGAAGTCCACGCGCTGGAGCTCCACGGGCGGAGGGAAGTCCATCGCGACGCGGAAGGGCACGCGCGCCCCCGCTTGTGTCGCGATGCCCTCCAGCACCAGGGAGCGCCCCTCCATCACGTCCGCCTCCGCGCCCAGGGCCCGGGAGGGCGGCTGGAGCAGCAGCGACAGCGAGCGCGCCACGCCCGCGATGCCAGGGGAACGCCCCAGCACCCGCGCCCGCGCGCCCTCCGCGAGCAGGTCGAACACCACCTCCCGGTCCCACTCGCCCAGCACGCGACCGCCGGAGAAGAAGTCCCCTTCGTGCGCGTGCGCGGTGGGCAGCAGCACGCTCCCCAGCCGGCGCAGCAGGGCCTGGGGCTGGACGGGCGAGGCCTTCTCGAACAGGTAGATGGGCCCCAACACCAGACGCGCGGTGGTGAGCTCCACGCGCCAGCCGGTATCGGAGGTGAAGGCGCCGGCCCGGGCCTCGTCGGGCGCGAGGGCCGTGCGCAGGCCCATGTGGAAGGTGATGCTCCGGCCCCCGGTGCCGGATCCCCCGCAGGCGTGGACGCCCGCCGCCAACGCTCCGCCCAGCATCCACGTGAAGGCACGACGGGTGTGGCGCATCATGGCCGCTCCTCCTGGAGGTCCAGGTACACGGTGAGGGTGCCCCGCACGATGCGCGGAGCACCGGCGGAGAAGTGACGCGTGGCCAGCAGGGACGCGGGCGCGTCCGGGCCCCGGAAGTTGGACACGTAGTTGAACTCGGACTCACGCCAGCGCGCGTCCAGCAGGTTCTCCACGGACAGGCCCAGCTCCACGGCCCGCCAGCGCGCCCGCGCCGCCATGTCGAAGAGGAAGATGGATTCGCTGAAGCGGTCCAAGGGCAGCGGCTTGGGCCCAATGGCGCTGTGCCCCAACGCCACGCTCCACCCCACCGGCTGGTGGGCCACGGTGACGGAGCCGCGCCACGCCGCGTCCACCCGGCCCAGCACCTGGGGGATGTACGGCAGCACCGTGCCCTCCCACAGCCGCCACGGCGATGCCCCGGGCAGGGGCTGCGTGGCGCGCGCCCACGCGAGGCTCGCCTGCACGTCCAAGCGCTGCTCCCACTGAAAGCGCGCGCTGCCAAAGGCCCCCAGCCGCTGCGATGGCCCCATGGGCTGGTTGCGCCCCGTCGTCTCGCTGAAGACCAGGTCCTGCGACACGCGCGTGGCGAACACCGCGCCCCGGAGCTCCAGCGTGGAGGGGCCTTCCCCCCAGCGCCAGCCCAGCCCCGTCTCCCCCGAGGCCACGCGCGCGTACGGCGCGAGCTCCGCGTCGGACAGGCCGGCCGCGTCGCTGGAGCGCGCACCCAGGCCCGCGCTGGTGAGCCACGTGAGGCGCGGCGACAGGCGGATGTCCACGCTGGCGCGAGGACTGGCGAAGAAGCCATATGCCTCCACCGCCTCCTCGGGGATGCGCGCGCCCTGCCGGTCCGAGTCCGGACGGTTCAGGTCCTCCACGCCGAACAGGAAGGTGTCCACGCGCACGCCCCCCCGGAGCGTGAGCCAGTCCAGCGGCGCGCCGCGCAGGGACAGGTACGCGCCCAGGTTCGTCGTGCGCACCTGGTTGTCGAAGACGGTGGCGTACGGCGCACCGCCCTTGTCACGCAGGCGCCGCGCGCGGGTGTGCACGGCGTCGTAGCGGGCCACGTAGCCCAGCTCCACCGGCCCGGCGAGGCCCGGCGTGTAGCGCCCGCGCAGGCCCACGGTGGTGCCCTGGTAGGACTGCTCCGTGTCGTCGCCGCGCTGGGCCTCGCCCACCGGAGGCGTGTCCTGGAGGAAGCCGGTGAAGTTCTCACGGCCGCGCATCTGGCGGGCGATGGCGAAGGCCTGCTGGACGAAGCGGCCTCCGCGCTCCAGCCGGGACGTCAGCTCCACGGAGGCCAGGTGCCGCTGGCTGGCGCCGCCCTGGTTCGCGTCGTAGAGGCAGAAGAACTGCGAGTCGGCGTCCCGGGCGCACGGCATCCGCGCATCCACGACATCCGTCTCCCGCACCACGCCCGCGGTGGCGTAGCGCGCGCCGTAGCTCGCGCCGAACAGGCGCAGCCGCGTCTGCGGCCCCAGCCGCCACTCCGTCTGGGCCATCAGGCCCGCGTTCGCGTAGGCGCGGTTGGGGCCAAAGCCGTGCCCCTGCCGCACCAGCACGCCCACGAAGGTGGCTTCGGACATCCCGGCAGGCCCCCACACCAGCGACAGCCGGCGCGACGCGAAGCTCCCGGAGCTGACGGACGCGGTGATGCCCCGCCGCTCCAGCCCCAGCTGGTACTCCACCGTGCCCGCCACGCCGAAGTCGCCTTGTGACGGGTCGTAGGGCCCCTCCGTCACGCGCAGCGACCGCACCAGCTCCGGGATGATGAAGTACGTGTCCGCGTATCCATGGCCGTGGGCGTGGGAGACTTCGTTGAGGGGCACGCCGTCGAGCCGCAGCTCCACGTCCTTGCCCTCGCCCGCGTCGAAGCCGCGCAGGTAGAGGGTGTCCGCGTGCCCCTCACCTCCGTGGTTCGCCAGCATCACCCCCGGCGCCAGCAACATCAGGTCCGTGGCCGAGCCGCGCGGCACGTCCGCGAGCTGCCCCACCTGGATGTGGAAGTCCCCCACCGCCACCGGAGGCGGCGCCACCGAGCGGTCCTGCACCGTGGTGGAGAACCCGCGCGGCTCCGGCTTCGCGGGTGGCTCGGGGCTCGCCACCTCCTCCTCGCCGGGCCTCGGCTCGAACGTCACCGGCACGTCCACCCGCACCTCCAGCGGCTCATCCCCCCGGCGCGCGGGCTCGAAGCGCCACCGCGTGGCCGCCGCCATCGCGGCCCGGTCGAACACCGCGCCCCCTGACTCGAGCACCTCCACGAAGGACACCGCGCCCCCCGTGTCCAGGGTCAGGCGCAGCAGCACCCGCACGGCGTCCTTCAACGCGGGCGCATCCGGGGGCAGCACCGGCGGCGCCGCCTCCACGGGCACGGGCGGCGTCACGGGCACTTCGGGCGACGCGCCCAACAGCCAGAGCACCAGCGTCGGGATGAACACGGGCGGAGACCTCTGCCGCCCACGTCCTCCCGGCACGGGCGGCCCTCACGAACGGCGGCCGGTGGATATCGCAACCCAGGCTTGACTTGCAACTTGGTTACAAATACAAACCAACTGCATGAGAATCCGACACAAGTGGCTTCGGGGCCTGCTGCTGGGAGCGCTCGGCCTGGGGGCGTCCGGCTGCGGCGACACCGTGGCCCGGGGGGACGTGCGGGTGTCGCTGAGCGGCGGGGACGGCACGCAGCGAGGCTACGCGGACCACCTCTTCCAGGACGGCTGGTCCGTGCAGTTCACGAAGTACCTGGTGTCCCTGGGCGACTTCACCCTCACCTCCGCGGGCGGGGACGTCCAGGCGACGGCGGAGCACGTGGTGGTGGACGTGCAGAAGGGGGACGTGCCGCTCACGGCCCTCACGGGGCTGGCGGCGGGGCGCTACTCGGTCGCCTTCCAGGTCGGCCCCCCGGAGGCGCGCACCGTGGCGGGGGACTCCGTGTCCGCGGGCGATCTGGAGCTGATGCGCGAGCGCGGCTTCAGCTACTTCGTGGAGGGCCGCGCGCAGAACCGGGACCCCACCCTGGGCCTCTACACGTTCCGCATGGGCTTCCCCGTCCACGCCCGGATGGTGGACTGCATCAACGGCGTGGACGGCACCCAGGGCCTCGTGGTGCCGGAGGGCTCCGTGGCGGAGGCGGAGGTCACCATCCACGCCGAACACATGTTCTATGACCGGCTGGGCACCCACCGCGGCGTGCAGCTGCGCTTCGAGGCCATCGCCGCCACGGCGGACGCGAACCACGCCATCACGCCGGAGGGGCTGGCGTCCCAGGAGCTCCTGGACCTGCGGGGCCTGGACGGCGGCGAGCTCCGGGATGCCCAGGGCCAGCCTGTCGTCTACCAGCCCGGCGCCCACGCCATCCGCACACTCCAGGAGTTCGTCACCCAGAGCATCGTGGATCAAGCGCACCTGAACGGCGGCGGCGTCTGCACCGTCGCCGCGCCGTAGGGCCCTCCCCTTGCGAGGGGAAGGCCCCGGCGGAACGTCAGGCCTTGGGGGCTTCCTTCGCGGCGCGCTGCGCTTCGACCTCGCGCCGCACGTCGTCCATGTTCAGCGCGCGCACCTGCTTGAGCAGGTCCTCCAGCGCGGCCTGGGGCAGTGCTCCCGGCTGCTCGAACAGGAGGATGCCGTCGCGGAACACCATCAGCGTGGGGATGGAGCGGATCTCGAAGGCGCCGGACAGCTCCGGCTGCGCGTCGGTGTCGATCTTCCCGAACGCGATGTCCGAGTGCACCTCGGAGACCTTCTCGAAGACGGGCGCGAACGCCCGGCACGGGCCGCACCAGGTGGCCCACCAGTCCAGGACGACGATGCCGCCCTTGCCCACCGTCTCCTTGAAGTTGTCCTTCGTGATTTCGAGCGTCGCCATGAACAGCCTCCTAACGAACGTCCAACAGCTCCACCTCGAACAGCAGGGTGGCGTTGGGGGGAATCACACCGGCCGCGCCGCGCGCGCCATAGCCCAGCTCCGGCGGAATGGTGAGCTTGCGGACGCCGCCCACCTTCATGCCAGCGACGCCCTGGTCCCAGCCCTGGATGACGTGGCCCGCGCCCAGGGGGAAGGCGAAGCCCTGGCCCCGGTCCCGGCTGCTGTCGAACTTCTTTCCGTCGGTGAGCGTGCCCACGTAGTGCACCGTCACCCGCTTGCCCGCGACCGCCTCGGCCCCGGTCCCGACCTTCACGTCTTCCACCTTCAGACTCATGCCCGGCTCCTTGGCGGGAATCCGCCATGGAAAAATGGGCACTCTAACGCCAGCCGCAGCCTCCTGCCTCCCTGAATGCCCAGCCCCCGCCGGAAACAAAAAGAGTGACGGCGGGCGCCCGGTTGTTTCCGGACACCCGCCGCCAGCGCCTGCCATGGATGTTTCAAGCAGGGTTCAGCTTCAGAACGTACCGCCCACGTTCAGCGAGGTCGTGTAGCTACCACCGCCCGACGGATTGCCGTTGCTCTTGATGTCCGGAGCGAAATCCTTGTCGAACAGGAAGTTGTAGTAGCCACGCAGGTCGGCGGTGAAGTGGCCGATGTGGCTGCGCAGACCCACGCCCGCCGGCACGTTGCCCACGGTGTCGTCCTTGTAGCCCAGCGATTCACCCCCTCGGAAGTGGTAGTTGCTGATACCGATACCGCCCATCAGGTACGGCTGGATGGCCGTGGGCGCGACGGCGAGCGTCATGGCCGCCTGGCCACCGTTGCGCACCAGGTCCGGGCCGCTGGAGGCGCCCGCGTCACCGGCGTGACGGATGTTGTTCAAGGCGCCGGTGTAGCCGACCTCGATGCCCAGCACGGACGTCGGCTTGAGCGACGCCGTCACGCCCGCGGTAGGACCCGGCGAGAGCTGCGGAGCCAGGGCGCCGGTGTAGCCTTCCACACCGCCACCGATGAGCACCGTCAGGCCCTTCTTCGCGTTCTTGCTCTTCTTGTTCTCCACCTCCAGCGGCTGGATGTCCTCATTGGACGACGCCGAGGGGCGGTAGTCCGAGGACGGCGGCGGCGTGGAGAGGCCACTGCCTCCCGTGGCGTCCGCACTGGACGACGTGCCGGACAGCCCGCTGTCGCTCTGGCTCATGCCGCCGTTCGCGGGAGGCGGAGGCGGAGGCGCGGGTGGCGTGGCCGCGGGAGGCGGAGGCGTGGCCGCGGGAGGCGGAGGCGTGATGCCACTGCCGCCGCTGCCACCCATGCCAGACTGATCCACCGGCTCGCAGCGCAGCGGCATGTTCATGTAGACCGCGCCGCTGCCACCCGTGGCCCCGCTGGGGCTGCTCAGGCCCTGCTCGCTGCTGCCAGACGACCCGCTGCCCCCCGTGCCCTGGGAGTTGTCCACGGGCACTTCCTCGATGACGAGGTCCTCTTCCTGGACCGTGCCAGGAGACGCCTTCGCCGAGCTGCTCGAGCTGCTCTTGTGCGTCTTGTTCTTGTGGACCGCGGTCTGTCCAGGAGGGCACTCCTTCTGCCCCTCCGCCTCCTCCGCCACCGCGCCCGTCCCGTACATGAGCGCCGCGATGGCGCCCGCCAGAATTTTCGCTTTCATTCAACCCTCCTCCGTCGACTGACTGACATGAAGGTTGTCGTGCGAGGGACATCCGGCAAGCCGTCCGTGGGTCATCAAGGAAAGCCGAACCGCCCGTTCCCCCTCCAAGGGAGGAGGCGTGGTTTCAGAGCCACTTCACGGGGACGGAGGGCCTGCCCGCCCCCCTGTCCACCGTCAATGACAGACACGCATCAGGCGTCGCGCAGCCACGCTGAACCGGTGACGACAGGCAATTGCAATGCGCGCTCACGGTCCAGGTCCAGGTTGCCGATGTGCAGCGACAGCGGCGACTGCACCCACTTGTAGATGGACTGCTGGAACAGGCGCACGAAGCGGTCCACGTACCCGCCCAGCCGTTCGGCCTCCACCTCCGGGAACATCGCGGTGAGCGCGGTGCGCATCTCCGACGGCGTGAGCTTCTCGCCCGCGTGCAGGTAGAAGCACGCGTCCAGGATGGGGAAGGGCATCAGCTCCTCCTCGCCCACCTGGTCGTGCGCCAGCTCCGGCCCCGCGGGCTTGGCCAGCACCTTGCGGATGCCTTCCAAGCCGGTGGTCTCCTGGAGGTAGTCCAGCAGGTACATCACCACCGTCTTGGGCACGTTGGCGATGACCGCGAGCGCGCCCATCAGGTCCCCGCCGATGGTGGTGTAGCCCACCGACTTCTCGCTCATGTTGCCCGTCTGGAGGAACAGGCCCCCGCAGGAGTTGCTCCAGTTCCACATGCGCTGGGCGCGGATGCGGGCCTGGATGTTCTGCTCGGTGATGGGGGTGAGCTTCGTCGCGCCCAGCATCGTCTGGGCGGCGGCCTTCTCCCGTTCGAAGGCCTCCTCGATGGACACCACCTGGAAGCCGACGCCCAGCTCGCGCGCGATGGTCTCCGCCGCGTCGCGCGTCTGCTGGCTGGAGTAGGGGCTGGGCATGTAGAAGGCCTGGATGAGCGAGCCCGGGTCCTCCGGCCGCGCGCGCTTCGCGTACCGGTGCGCGATGAGCAGCGTGAGCAGCGAGTCCCGCCCCCCCGACAGCGCGATGCCGAACAGCTTGAAGGCGCGCGTCTTCTCGAAGTAGTCGCCCACGCCCAGGGCCAGCGCGTCCAGGATGTCCTCGCACAGCGCCTCGCGCGGGGTGCGGCGGGTATCCGGCGCGGGCAGGAAGAAGCTGCGGTGCGCGGGCACCGGGTAGGACAGCTTCTGGCGCTGGGTCGTCACCGCCTGCGTGCAGTCCACGGTGGGCACCTTGGGGCCGCCGCCAGCCACCCAGGACTCGCGGTCCACGCGCCAGGTGGTGTTCTCCGCGCGCAGGCGCAGCGTGCGGTCCAGGTCCACCACGGCGCAGGTGTAGCCCTGCTGGAAGCGCGGCGTCTCCAGCACGTGGCGGCCGTTCTGGTTGATGAAGCCGCCGCCGTCGAAGATGAGCCCGTCGTTGCTGCCCACCGCGTTCGCGTAGGCGATGGTCACCTGGTGGTCCGACGCGCGCGTGGCGATGAGCTCGCGGCGCGTCTCCCAGAAGCCCAGGCGGAAGGGGGACGCGGACAGGTTCACCACCAGCTCGCCGCCGGAGTACACGCGCCGGCGCATGGGGCCGTCCGCGCTCCAGATGTCCTCGCACACCTCCGGCGCCACCACGCCGAAGTCGAACTGGAAGAGGAAGTCCCCCAGCGGCACGCCCCGGTGCGTCTCCGCCATGCCCGGCTGGCCGTGGCCGAACGTCCGGCCCTCGTAGAAGACGTTGTAGGTGGGCAGCTTCTCCTTGGGGACCAGCCCCAGCACCCGGCCCCCCGCCACCACCGCGGCGCAGTTGAGGCGCACGCCCTGGTGGGCCACGCCCACGCCCACGATGCTGACCAGGGGCAGCGCCGCGGTCTCCTTCGCGAAGCGCTCCAGCTCCGGCCACTGGTGGTCCATGAAGCCCTGCCACTGGACCAGGTCCTCCGCGGGGTAGCCGGCGATGACCTGTTCGGGGAAGACGCCCAGCGTGACGTCCTCGGCCGCCATCCTCCGCGCCATGTCCAGCACCCGGTCGGTGTTCGCCTGGAAGGCGCCCACGGTGGTGTTGACGCTGGCGATGCCAATCTTCACGAGCCGCATGGTGCGTCGCTCTCCCTGGAGGGCTTGAAGGAGCGCCCCGTGGCCCGAGCAATGCGCGGGAGGGGCGGCCAGGGCAAGCGCTTGCTGCGGCCCGGCGCCTCCGGCCGTTCCGCGTCCCTCCCCGCCCTAGTTCAGGGGGCCGCTGGGGCGCACGGGCTGCAGCTGGCCCAGCAGGTCGCTCAGGTCCCCCAGCACCTGCTCCAGCCGGCGCCGGACGTCCAGCTCCCCCAACAGCTCCTGCCGCCGCCCGGGCTCCGGCACCACCGCGGACGCCACCACGTCCGCCAGCATGCCCCCGCCGGCGCGGGCGGCCACCGGCAGCAGGCCCTCCGCGAACGAGGGCGGCACCCGGCCGGCCAGCTCGAAGACGGCCTGGCGCAGCTGCTCCTCCTCCGGCCCGGTGTAGGGCAGGTCCGGCAGCACCTGCGCCCGCACCTGGCGGTAGAGCGTGTCCGGCGACAGCTCCTCCACCATCCGCACCCGGCTGACGCCCTGGAGGAGGATGTTGTAGCGCCCGTCCTCCACCTGCTCGTCCCAGATGATGACGCCCGCGCAGAGCAGGGGCTGCAGGGGCGGACGGCCCTCGTAGCTCCCCTCCCACCCGGGCTCCAGCTGGCCCAGCGCCAGCACCCGGTCCGTGGCGAGCGCGTCCTTCACCAGCGCCCGGTAGCGCGGCTCGAAGATGTGCAGGGGAATGACGGTGTGGGGAAACAGGACCGCCGACGGCAGGGGGAACACCTTCAGCGCGCTGGCGGCGCGTTCCACGGTTTCAAGAGCGGTCATGGTCACCCTTCCACGTTTGTAAGCCCCCAGGGTCCAGGGCGCATTCCAATCAGGCAGGCATCCAGGCCCGGTGTCCCACTGGCAAGGGCGCCGGGTTCCGCTAGGGTGCGCCACCGCATGTCCCCTACCGAGCCTCCTGCCCCGTCCTCTCCAGCCACCCCGGCCGCCGCCGAAGCCCCGAAGTCGTCCTGGTACCGCCGGCTGTACCTGCGCGTGGAGGCCGCCGCCTCCACGCCGCACGCGCTCGCCACGATGATGGCCGTGTCGGTGGTGGACGGGTCCGTCTTCCCCATCCCGCCCTTCGCCGTCCTGGTCCCCATGGTGCTCGCCCAGCCGAAGAAGTGGGTGCGCTACTGCCTGATGGGCACCCTGGCGAGCCTCGTGGGCGGCCTCATCGGCTACGGGCTGGGGGCGGGCGTGGGCGAGGGCATCACGCAGCTGCTGCACATCGACCTGAACGTGCGCGTGGACCGCTTCGGCGTGTCCGGCACGGTGGGCGAGCTGCTGGGGCGCAACTTCTGGGTGCTGGCGCTCCTGTGCTCCATCCTGCCCACGCCGTTCAAGATCGTCGCCATCGGCAGCGGTCTGGTGTCCGTGCCGCTGGAGCGCTTCCTGCTCGCGTCCGTCATTGGCCGGTCGGTGCGCTTCTTCCTGGTGGGCAGCGTGGTGCGCTTCTTCGGCCCCACCGCCCGCAAGTGGCTGCGCGTCTGACGCCCGCCTAGCCGCGGCGCGTGCCGCCCACCGCGCCGCGCGCGGCCTCCCCGGGGAGGCCGCCCGCCAGCATGGCCTCCACCGTGGCCAGCAGCACGTCCGGGCGCACCGGCTTCTCCAGCACCCGGTGGGCCAGGGTCTCCACGAACGCCCGCGCCTCCGGCGACGACGCACCGCCGGAGATGAACACCAGCCGGGCCACCAGCGCGGGCGCGTCCTCCACCAGCCGCCGGTACACCGCGATGCCGTCCATGCCCGGCATCTGCAGGTCACAGAGCACCACGTCGAAGGCCTCCCCGGCCGCCACCCTCGCCAGCGCGTCCTCGCCGCGCGTGGCGGTGACCACGTCGTGCGCGGGCTCCAGCAGCAGGCGCATGGACTGCGCCAGCCGGGGCTCGTCGTCCACGATGAGCACCCGGCCGCGCCGCCCGGAGGACGCGAACTCCGTCCGGCAGGCCGCCCCGCTCCACGAGACCGCGCGCAGGGAAGGCGCGGAGGAGCCGGGCCCGGCGCTCCGCACCGGCGCGGGTGGCAGGAGCAGCGTGAAGGTGGCGCCCTGCCCCGGCACGCTGTGCACGCGCAGCTCGCCCCCGTGCGCGCGGACGATCTGCTGGCAGATGGCCAGCCCCAGGCCCGTGCCCTCCTCGCGGCCCTTGGTGGTGAAGAACGGGTCGAAGATGCGCGGCAGCACGTCCGGGGGGATGCCGCCGCCGGTGTCCTCCACCTCCACGCGCGCCTGACCGGACGCGTCCGTGCCGGTGCGCACGCGCACCTCGTGGCGGCCCGGTTCGCCCTCCGGGATGGCCTGCAGGGCGTTCACCAGCAGGTTGAGCAGCACCTGCCCCAGGCGCGCCTCGCTGCCGAGCACGCGGGGCACCGGCCCGAAGTCCTCCACCAGCCGGGCGCGCGAGCGCAGCGCATGGAGCACGACGCGCACCGCGGGCGGCACCAGCGCGTTCAGGTCCAGCAGTCCCCGCTCCGGGGCGTCCTCCCGGCTGAACACCTGCAGGTCCTTCACGATGAGGCGGATCCGCTCCGCGCCCTCCTGGGCGTGGCGCACGCTGTCCAGCGCGTCGCGCATGGCCGGGGGAGGCGCCTCGCCCTCCGCCGTCAGGCTCCGCTCGGCGGCGTCCAGGTTCAGCGCCAGGTAGGCCAGCGGGTTGTTGATTTCATGGCCCACGCCCGCGGCCAGCGTGCCCACCGCGGCCACGCGCTCGGCGGCCACCAGCCGGGCCTGCAGCTCCTTCGTCGCGGTGACGTCGCGGTGGGTGGCCACGAAGTGCGTCACGCCCCGGCCGTCGGCGCGCACCGGGGACAGCTGCATCTCGCTCCACACCCGCGTGCCGTCCGGCCGCGTGAGCGCCACCTCCGCGCGCAGCGAGCGCTCCTCGCGCAGCGCCTCCGCCAGCCGCTGCCGCTCCCCGTCATCGTCGGACGCCAGCAGCGCCCCGGGCGCCGCGCCCACCAGCTCCTCGCGCCGCCGGCCCACCAACCCGCACAGGGCTTCGTTGACGAACACCGTGCGCAGGGCCCCGGACTCGCGCACCTCGCAGATGAGCACGCCCTCGTGCACCGCGCGCACGGTGGTGGCCAGCAGCTCCAGCAGCGCCACCGCCTGGCGGCGCTCCGCGCGCGCCGCCGCGAGCAGCAGGCCCGTCAGCGTGGTGATGCCGATGAAGAGCTGCAGCACCACCAGGCCCCGCGGCGGCGAGTCCGGCGTGGCGAACGGCCCCAGCCCCCGCGCGGTGCCGGCGATGGCCGCCAGCGCGACGAAGAGCGAGGACAGCGCCGCGCCCCGCAGGCCGAAGCGCAGGGCCGCCCACGCCGACAGCGGGAAGAGCAGGAACGCCAGCGCGTGCGCCATGCTGGAGCCCGGCTGCGGGAAGGCGAAGACGCCCACGCTCACCGCCAGCGTCACCGCCGGCAGCACCGCGGCCTCCCAGGAGCGCGCCCCCAGCCGCCCCCTGCGCACCAGCAGCAGCACGGGCGCCACCAGCAGCATCCCCAGCAGGTCCGCCATCCACCACAGCCAGGCCGCGGGCGCCCACTGCTCGCCGGGCACCAGCCCGCCCCGCACCAGGTTCAGCGCGCCCGGCCCCGCGCCCAGGAGGGCCCCCAGCGCCGCCGCCGCGCCCAGCCACGCCACGTCCCGCACGCTGTGCAGCTCCTGGGAGGACTCCACGCGCCGCAGCAGCAGGGCCCCCAGCACGGCCTCCAGCGTGGACCCGACGGCGACGCCCAGCCCCACGCCCGGCGACACGTCCATCGACAGCGTCACCGCCCAGGAGGCCAGCAGCACCGCGGGCCAGCGCGACACGCCCAGCACCAGCAGTCCCCCCAGCGCCACCCCCGAGGGCAGCCACACGGGACAGATGTGGCTGTCCTCCGCCGCCAGCGACAGCGCGCCCCGCGCGGCCAGCAGGTACACGCCCGCCAACGCCAGGACCTCCACGAGGCCCCGGACCGGGAACGCCGCCACACGGGCTGGATGCCGACCTTGGATGATGACTCCCCCCGTCCCTTCCGCGCCGTGACCCCGGGGCTGGAGGAACATGCGTCATGCTAGCGGGGACCGCGAGGCGTTGCACCCCATCCACCGCGCAGGGACACCAGGCAGACAGGCGTGTCCGTCGGAGGATGCAATGGGCGCCCCACGGGACCGTAGGATGAGGACAAGGAGGAACGAATCCATGTCGCGTCCCGGTCTTGCTGCGCTGCTGTCGTTCTTCATCCCCGGCGTGGGGCAGATCTACAACGGTGACATCCTGCGCGGGGTCTTCTGGCTCATCATCACGCCCGGCTTCTGGCTGGGCACGGGCGGCATCCTGGGCTGGGTGTGCCACGTCATCGCCGCGGCCACCGCGTACAACCGCGCGGAGGACAAGGAACGCCTGAGATACGGGATGGGCTGAAGCGCCCGGTCCCGCTCGCGGACATGAAAAAGGGCCTTACCGGCCCCAACCCCACCGCCCCGGTGCCCTGATGGACCGGGGCGGTGCCGCGTTTGCGTCAGGTGTTGAACGCATCGGGCAGCGGCTGCGGGCCCGGAACGATGCCGGCGATGTCGGGATCCTCCTCGCCCGGCATGCGCGCAGGACGCTGCTCCTTCTCGGTCTTGCGCTCGGCCTTCTTGGTGTCCTTCTCGCGCTGCTTCTGCTGGCGCGCCATCTCCTTCTGCCGCTTCGTGGACCTTCCCTGCATGGAGCCTCCGGGGAAATATTGACCGAAAAAGAGGCCCGGCCCCGTCAAGGCCGGACCTCGTGGATGCGTGAAAAGCAACCGAGCCGGGAAGGGCTCAGCCGACCGGGCGGACGTTCTCCGCCTGGAGCCCCTTGGGGCCCTTCTTCACGTCGAACTCCACCTTCTGGCCCTCGGCCAGGGTGCGGAACCCATCCGCCTGGATCGCCGTGTGGTGGCAGAACACGTCCGGACCACCGCTGTCCTGCGTGATGAAGCCAAAGCCCTTCGCATCGTTAAACCACTTCACCGTACCACTTGCCATGATCTGCTTCCTTGTCCCACTGGCAACCCGGCGTCATCGCCGGACTGCCCGCCCCCATATTTTGGGGCGAAGACCGCGCCTTAACCCTGAACAGGCATGAAGTCGAGCCGGGAACCACTCCCGGCCCCTCCTTCACGTCGTCGAAGGTAACAACCTCGATCTCGCGGTGAAACGCCTTCGCGGGCCGGGGCATTTCCCGCTGGGTGACGCTCCAAGCAGCCAGGGGTGACAGGCCCGGGGGCCCCCCGGTGTTTCGGAATAGTTTCCACCCCTGAACACTTCCGCCTGGACGTGTCCTATCGTGGGGCCGCCCGTCCCGCTCCACCTCCCCGTCGTTTCCATTTCGTGAGGCGTCCCTCCCAGTGACAAACCCTACCCGTGTGACCTTTGGCCAACGCGATGCCTCCTTCGCGGAGGACCTGAAGCGGCGGGTCTCCGAATACTTCGAGACCCGGAACCTCTCGCAGCGGGCCAACGGGGCCATGTACGTGAAGGCCCTCTGCATCCTGGGCTTCACCGCGGGCGTCTATGGGCTGCTGCTCAGCGGGCGGTTCGGCCTCTGGGCCATGCTGGGCCTGGCGGTGCTGATGGGCGTGGCGATCGCGGGCATCGGGTTCTGCATCGGTCATGACGGCGTGCACGGCTCGTACAGCGACAACGCGCGCGTGAACGGCGTGGTGGGCCTCGCGTTCGACCTCATCGGGGCGAACAGCTACATGTGGCGGATCACCCACAATGTCCTTCACCACACGTACACCAACATCCAGGGGATGGACGAGGACCTGACGGTGAGCCCGCAGCTGCGGCTGTCGCCGTATTCCGAGTGGAAGCCGTACCACCGCCTGCAGCACCTGTACGCGTTCACCGCGTACTCCTTCACCACGGTCTTCTGGGTGTTCGCGAAGGACTACAAGTACTTCTTCCAGAAGGACCTGGGCCCCTACAAGGACAAGAAGCACGCGGCCGGCGAGTGGGGCCGCCTCATCGCGATGAAGGCCCTGTACTACGCCTGGACGCTGGTGATTCCGTGGATGGTGCTGAACGTCACCTGGTGGCAGTTCGTGCTGGGGCAGCTGGCCATGCACCTGACGGCGGGCTTCATCCTGGGCATCGTCTTCCAGCTGGCCCACGTGGTGGAGGACGCGGAGTTCCCCGTGCCGGACACGGACGGCAAGGTGGAGGACGCGTGGATGGTGCACCAGCTGCGCACCACGGCGAACTTCGCCCGCAAGAACCGCCTGCTGAGCTGGTACGTGGGCGGGCTCAACTTCCAGGTGGAGCACCACCTGTTCCCCAAGGTGTGCAGCATCCACTACCCGGCGCTCAGTGAAATCGTGAAGGCCACCGCCCACGAGCACGGCCTGCCCTACCTGGAGGCGGAGACCTTCCGGAGCGCCGTGGCGTCGCACTACCGGATGCTCAAGCGGCTGGGCCGCGCGCCCGCCGCGGCCGCGGTGCCCGAGCAGCCCAAGCCGAAGCTCGCCGTGGCGGCCTGATTCGCGCCGTGGCACGGAGCGCCCCGTGGCGCTCCACCTCAGGGGCTGTCCTCCGGGTGTCCGGGAGGCGGCCCCTGCCGCGTTTCAAGGGGCCGCGGTCCGCAGCGCGGTGAGCAGCGCGTCCGCCGAGGAGACGACCGCCCGCGCCCCGTGCGCGTGCAGCTCCGCCTCCGTGCGGAAGCCCCAGGTGACGCCCACGCCGTACATGCCCGCGGCCCTCGCGGTGTCCATGTCCACGGAGGTGTCCCCCACGAAGCCGCACGCGTCTGGCGCCGCGCCCAGCTCTCGGGCCAGCGCCAGCGCCGCCGTGGGGTCCGGCTTGCGCGGGATGCCCGGCCGCTCCCCGTACACGCCCGCGAAGGGCACGCCTGGCAGGAACCGGGCGACCAGCCGCTTCACGAAGTCGTCGGATTTGTTGCTGAGCACGCCCAGCCGGAGGCCGTCCCGCGCCAGCGCCAGGAGCGCGTCCGCCACGCCCGGGTAGGCCACCGTCCGGTCGAACAGGTGGGTGTCGTAGTACGCGTGGTAGGTGGCCAGCACGCGGCGCTGGAGCTCCGGGATGGCGCCCCCCGTGGCCCGCTCCGCCAGCATCGCCACGCCCTCGCCCACGAAGCGCAGGTAGGCGGCCTCCGGGTGCGGCGGCAGGCCGTGCGCGACGAGCGCGTGGTTCATCGCCGTGGCGATGTCCCCCAGCGAGTCCACCAGCGTCCCATCCAGGTCGAAGAGCACGGCGCGCAGGGGCATGACGGCGGGAAGCCTTTCATCGGAAGAAACGCGAACGCCCCGACCCATGCAGGGTCAGGGCGTCTTTTGTAAAGCGCGGACCCCGGAACCGGCCGGGGTCCGCCGCGAGAAGCCTACGGCGTGGCGGCGGCGGCCTTCTCACCGCTCGCGGCGCCACCGCCCTGGATGACGGCGAAGTTGATGTTGTTGTAGCCGGCCGTGGCGCAGCTGAACATCACCCGCTTGATGACCTTGAACTGGACGTCCTTGTTGGCCTGGATGTTCACGTCGCCCTTGAAGCCGTCCGTGCCGCCCGCCATGGAGTGGAGGTCCTCGAACTGCTTCTTCATGTCCCGCAGCTTCTCTTCCAGCGCGGGGATGTTGAGGTACTCGTCCTTGGTGAGGTCCTCCACCCGGCCCACGATGGTGCCCGACACGCTGACCTGGTCGTTGGACACCATCACCACCGGGTGCATCTCCACTTCCTTCACGTTGACCGCTTCGGGAAGGACGATGTCCTTGGTCATCATCAGCACCTCACCCGTCGCGGAGAAGTTCGCGATGAGGAAGAGCACGATGATGACGAACATGTCGACGAGCGGGGTGATGAGCAGGTCCGCGAACCCGCTCTTCTTGCCGTGCCCGCCGTGGCCGAAGACCTTGGAGTGCTCCAGCCGCTTGCCGTACCGCTTGCCGGGAACCTTGATGCCCATGGCTTGAGTGCTCCTGTTAGCCCATCGCCGCGGAGACCGACACCTGGGGCAACCCGGAGCCGATGCACTCGTCGATGATGCGGACCAGGTCCTCGTAGCGGACCAGGTCCTCGGTCTGAAGGGTGATGGCGGACTGGTCCGGCAGCTGCGCCTTCAACTCCTTGAAGCGCGCCACCAGCTTGGACAGGTCCGGCCGGCCCTTGTCGTCCCGGGTGAGGGGGATGGGGTCGAAGGCGCTCTGGTCCGCGGTGAGGCGCATCTCCGTGGGCGACACCAGGAGGGTGAGCTGGACCGTCTTGGTCTTCTCCTCCTCCTGCTGCTCCTCCGTGGAGGCCCCGCCGGCCTGCGACACCTGGAGACGGCCAATCTGCGTCCAGACCGCCGTCATGATGAGGAAGCTGATGGTCACTGCCATCAGGTCAATGAAGGGGACCAGGTTGATGGCGACATCGAGCGGCTTCTTGCCACCCTTGCCCGAGTTGCCCAGGTCCATTCCGCCGGCCATGGCGACTACCTCCTAGCTGACAGCGCGCTTCGCGCATGCACGACGTTTCAAGAAGGCTACAGGAAAGGCGCGCTGGCGGCTCCCCGGCTTCGGGGCGTCCAGACAGCGCGCCGGTGCTTCCGGTTCCACATCCACCGCGGACCGCGCCTGCCGGAGGAGGACTACTCCTCGGCGTGGTGGGCGGAGGCCGGGATGTTCAGGTTCTTGAACTTGTCGCGGTTGGCCACGATGAGGTTCAGCACGGAGACGCTGGTCTCGTTGATGTCGTTGATGAGGCCCTGGGTGCGGCCCATCAGCACGGAGAAGGCGATGAGCGCCGGGATGGCCGTGAGCAGACCGAAGCCCGTGCAGTTCATGGCTTCGGAGATGCCGTTCGCCAGAATGGTGGCCTTGTCGGCCGGGTTCACGTTCGCCACCGCTTCGAAGCAGGTGATGAGACCGTTCACCGTGCCCAGGAGGCCCGCGAGCATCGCCGCGTTGCCGAGCATCGCCAGGTAGCCCGTGCGCGCCTCCAGCCGCGGCGTCTCACGCAGGCTGGCCTCGTCGAGCGCCGCCTGGACCTCGTCCTGGCCCTTCGGCACGTTCATCAGGCCGGCCTTGATGACGTTGGTCAGCGGCGTGTTCTTCTGGCCGGCCACGTAGTTGATGGCCTTGTCCAGGTCGCCCGCGTAGATGTGCTTCTTGAGGCCGCGCAGGAAGCCCTCCTTGTTGATGGAGGCCTTGAAGAACAGCACGATGCTGCGCTCGATGATGATGGACAGCGCGATCACCAGGCACACCGCGATGGGGTACATGCCGGCCTGACCGGACTCCCAGCGGCGCCCCAGTTCCTGCAAGAAGGTTTCGTTGCCGCTGGCGGCGTTGGCGAGAACGGACAGATTGGTCACAAACCCCAGGTTCATCACTGATGGCCTCCAGATGGCCGGCGCGGCTCGCGCTTGCGAACCATTCCGGACTGCTGCCAGCCGGGTGGACATCCACCCAGGTCAGCGGCAGGAATATTGGATCACGGTGGCGGCGAGTCTAGGAACCGCTCCCAAGCGTGTCAAGGCAGCCACCCTCTGCGTTAGTTACTGAAATCTCACAGGAATTTTGCGTTGGCGCGCGGCTTGCCAAGTCGCTGGACAGGGCACATGGCGGGCACTCCACCGTTGATTGCGCAACGCGCGTGCCACCCCTTTGGGCGTCTCCAGGCGGCGTGCTAGGCGAGGAAACCATGGCCCGAAAGCGCATTGGCGAGCTGCTGGTGGAACGCGGCGCGATCACCCCCGCCCAGCTGGAGGCGGGGCTCGCGGCGCAGCGACAGACGCGGCAGCGGCTGGGCGTGACGCTCATCGGGCAGGGCGCCATCACGGAGGCGACGCTCGCGCAGGCGTTGAGCGAGGCGCTGGAGATGCCCCAGGTGGACCTGGCGGCGATCACCCCGGACTGGGCGGCGGTGCACTTCCTGCGCGCGCGGTTCTGCGAGCAGCACGACCTGTTCCCCTACGCGCTGGAGAACGTGGGCGGCCGGCGCCAGCTGGTGGTGGCCATGGCGGATCCGCTCAACATCACCGCCATCGAGGAGATCGAGTTCACCAGCGGCATGAAGGTGAGCGGCCGGGTGACGGCGCTGTCCGCGGTGCGGGGCGCCATCCTGCGCTACTACCACAAGGTGCCCGTGGCTACGGGCCCCCGTCCCAGCCCGTCCCCGGCGCGGCCGGCCCGGCCCGCTCCGCCGCCCGCGCGCCCCTCGTCGGTGGAGGACGACGACGAGGAGGTCATCGTCGGCGAGGAGCTGCCGGCGTCGGAGAAGACGCAGCGCACGTCGCTGGCGGACCTCATCCGCGAGCGCGAGGAGCAGGCGAAGCGCAAGCGCGGCGGCGCGGGGGCCGCGGGGGACAAGGCCAAGGCGCGCCCGGCCTCCTCCGGGGGCGGCGTGCTGGACGACCTGGACTACCTCTTCGGCCAGGCGGCGCGCGAGGAGCCGGACCGGCTGGAGGAGCTGGAGCGGCGCTTCTGGGCGCTGATGCGCATCATGGCGCGCAAGGGCCTGCTGACGAACGAGGAGTTCCGGCGCGAGCTGGACGACGAAGCCGGCGAGGACTGAGGCCCCGCCCGCTCAGTCCTCCGCCAGCGGCAGCCGCACCGTGAAGAGGGTGCCCTGCCCCACGGTGCTCTCCACGCTCAGCCGTCCGCCGTGGTTCTCCACGATGCCCTGGCAGATGGAGAGGCCCAGGCCGGTGCCGCGCCCCTCCGGCTTGGTGGTGAAGAAGGGCTCGAAGATGCGCGACAGGTTGCGCGGCTCGATGCCGGTGCCGGTGTCGCGCACGCGCACCACCGCCTCCTGCCCCTCCTGGACCGTGGACAGGTGCACCTGTCCGCCCGGCGGCATCGCGTGGCAGGCGTTGGTGACCAGGTTGACGAACACCTGCACCAGGTTGGCCCTCACGGCGGCCACCGGCGGCACGTCCTCCGCGTAGTCGCGGTGCACGGTGACGCGCGCCTGGGACACGACGTGCTCGCAGAAGCCCACCGCCATGTCCACGACGGCGTTGAGCGACACCCGCTCCGGCCGGTCCTGCGCGGGCCGCGCGTAGCTGACCAGGTCGCGGGTGAAGCGCAGGATGCGGTGGCTGCTCTCCAATATCTTCTTCAGCTTCTCCTGGTCCGCCGGGTTCGCGCCCGGCGTCAGCCGCGAGCGCTGGAGCAGCGCGTCCGCGTACGTGGCCACCGCCGTCATCGGGTTGTTGATTTCATGCACCACGCTGGCCGCCAGCTGGCCAATGGAGGCCAGCTTCTCCGCGTGGATGATGCGCTTCTCCAGCTCCTTCACCACCGTGACGTCCTGGCCAATGGCGATGACGCCCTCCACCTCCCCGGGCTGGGTGAGCATGGAGGAGGTGGCGAAGGACACGCGCACCTCGCCGCCGTCGCGGGTGAGCAGGCGCGTCTCGAAGCTGTTCACGGACTCGCCGCGCATGGCCGCGGCCAGCACGGGCGCCATGCGCAGGTGCTCACTGTCCGGCACGAGCGAGGACAGGTCCCGCCCCAGCACCTGCTCCTTGGAGAGGCCGGTGAGCGCGCTCAGGGCCTGATTGAAGACCACCACCTGCTTGTCCCGGTTGACCACCAGGATGAGCGCGTTGGCCTTCTCCAGCAGCTCCTCCAGGTACTTGCGCACGAACGTCAGCTCGTCGATGAGCTTCGCGTTCTTCACCGCGACCGCGACCTGGCTGGCCAGCTGGAGCAGCACGCGCTCGTCGTGCGCGGGGTCCGCGTCCAGCCCCTCCGGGTACTCCATGTTGATGGCGCCGAAGAGCTGGCCGCTCGCGACCAGGGGGGCGCTCACCGCGCGGGTGCTCCCGTGGAAGAGCAGCGGCACCTCCTCCGAGATGGTCACGCGGCCCTGCGGCAGCGACGTCACCGTCAGGTTCGTCTTCTCCACCGAGCGCTGGAAGAGCACCAGCGGTTCATGCGCGCCCTCCTTGAGGCGCCCCTCCGCGTAGAGCGACGTGAGGCCGCCGGTGCGCGCATCCACGATGCGGATGCAGAAGGCGCGGGCGGGGAACAGCTCCTTCACGCCGCGCGCCACCGCGGCCACCAGCTCCTCCTCGCCGCCCGCCTCCGCCACGCTGCGGCCCAGGTCCAGGAGCACGCCTTCGGTGCGCGCCTGCTCCAGCAGGGCCCGCTCCGCCACCACCAGCCGGCCGCTGATGATCTCCGTGTCCAGCCGGGCGCGCACCGCGACGGTGTCCGCCTTGCGCGACAGGGTGAGCACCAGGGAGGTGCCGCTCGGGAGCACCAGGTCCACTTCGTGGGACTCGCCATCCTCCGGCGGGGTGGCGCCCACCAGGGCCTCCGCCATCCCGTCCACGGTGACGTCGTGTTCGGCGCAGAAGCGGCGCAGCGCGGGGTTCACCGCCGCGATGCGCAGGGCCGCGTCGCAGACCGCCACGGGCTCGTCGAGCGCGTCGAAGAAGGCCTGGAAGGCGTCGGGGGCCAGGGTTCCGGAGGGACGCATGGCACGGACCTCACTCTTCATGGGAGGTCGCCTTGTCGAGGTCGAGGATCTGCTGCGCGCCCACGTACGACTTCGTTTCGTAGCGGGTGATCTTCCCAATCTTGCGGACGATCTCCGCCATGCGCTCCGCCTCGCGGTAGATGATGTCCACCGGCCTCCAGGCGAAGTCCTCCTCCTTGAGCTTGCGCTTGAGCAGCTCCGCGTAGCCCATCACGGAGGTGAGGGGCTGGTTGAGTTCGTGCGCCGCGGTGCCGGCGAGCGCGACGATGACAGCGCTCTTCTCGCTCTCCTCCAGGCGCGTCTCCACGTCCGACAGCTTGCGCTCCAGCTGCACCCGGTCCCGGAGGTCCGTGAAGATGCCCACGCTGAAGGACTCGCGGCCGCCCTCGTAGACGATGGAGGCCGTCATGTTGACGGGCACGCGCTCGCCGGAGCGGTGCATCAGCTCCTGGCGCGTGAGGGACAGCCGGCCGCGCCCCCCCATCTCCGGGCTGCGGATCTGCGCCATGATGCGCTGGGCGACGCCGGGCGGGTACAGCTGGAGGGCGGTGAGCTTCTCCTGCGCCTCCTGGGCGGTGTAGCCGCACATCGCCTCCGCGCCCTTGTTGAAGAGGATGATGCGCCCCTTCAGGTCCGCGGCGATGATGGCGTCCACCGACGAGTCGATGAGCCGCTCCAGGAAGTCCTTCGTGTTGCGCAGCTCGTCCTCCAGCTTGCGCGCGTGCGTCACGTCGCGGAAGGACAGGATGGTGGCCGCGTCCTCGTCGCGCAGGGGCGCCGCGGACATGGACAGCGTGAGGCAGCGGCCCGCCGGCGTGCGCACCACCACGTCCACGCCCATGCGCGCCTCGCCGCGCGACGCGGAGGTCACCAGCTCCATCAGCACCCCGTCGTCCACCGGCTGGGTGATTTGATTCAGGTGCTTGCCCCGCGCCTCGCTGGCGGTCGTGTCCAGCATCATCGCGCCGGAGGGGTTGAGCGACAGCACGCCCGCCTCGTCGTCGAGGATGGCCACGCCCTCGCTCACGTGGGCGAAGAAGAGCTGGTAGGGCTTGAAGGACGCGGCCTTCTCCTCCGCCGCCAGCCGCGCGGTCTGCACCGACTGGAGCACCGACGCGCTCCGGAGCGCCACCGCCGTCGCGTGCGCCACCGTGGTGAGGAAGTCGATTTCGCGCGTGCTGAAGGCCCGCCGGCGGCCGGCCGCGCGCAGCAGCAGCACGCCGCGCACCTCGCCCCGGATGGGCAGGGGCAGCGCGGCGATGGCGTGGATGCCTCGCGCGGCCACGGCGCGGCGCTCCAGGTCGCCCAGCAGCGGGTGCGTGGCCGCCTCCTGCATCACCACCGGCTTGCCGGTGCGGACCACCTCGCGGATTTCGGGGTAGCGCGCCAGGTCGATGCGCAGGTCCTTCATGCCCGGGTCGTCGCTGGCGGCGACGATGACGCCCTCGTCCACGCCACCGCCCACCATCACCAGCGTGGCGCGCGCGATGTCCAGCTGCTCCGCGAGGCGCCGGGTGACGCCGTGCAGGAGCGCCTCCACGTCGGAGCTCTCCGCGTAGTCGGCGGTGAGCTCCAGGAGCAGCGCCAGGTCCGTCTGGCTGCGGGCCTGCTCCTCGCGCTCGCGGTGTCGCTCCGCGGCGCGCTGCAGGCGCCAGGTGAGCTCGTGCGGCAGCCCCTGGTGGGTGAGGATGTCCGTGGGGCGCAGCGTGTCCACGGCGGCGAAGCCGCGCGGATCCGGCGACACCAGCGCGATGAGCGTGAGGTGCGGCCCGTTGAGCGAGGTGAGCAGCTCCACCACGGCGGGGCCGCAGCCGGGGGCGGTGAGGTCCACCAGCGCGAGGGCGGCGTCGTCCGGGTCGTCCACCACGCGGAGGCCCGCGCGCTCGGCCGCGGCGTTCAGGGGTTCTCGGGCCACCGAGCCCGGGGGGACCAGGACGATGCCGAAGGCGGGTTCCGACGGGGCCGACACGGTTCGGAGGACTCCGGAGCGAGGGGCCCCGGAGTCTACACAACCCCCGGGGTCAGGGGCAGCCCGCCTCGAAAGCCCCGGGTCCGGCGCCGCGCCCCCGGGATGGCTCCCGCCCGGGGCACGGCTTCAAGGCACGCGTCAGGGCGCGGTGGAGTCCTCAGCGCTCCCGCAGAGCAGCGCGTCCAGCTCCCCGCGCTCCTCCAAGGCATACAGGTCGTCGCAGCCGCCGACGTGGCGGCCCGCGATGAAGATCTGCGGCACGGTGTGACGGCCGCAGCGCTCCTCCATCTCCGCGCGCCGCTCCTCGTTCGCGGCGACGTCCACCTTCTGGAACTCGCAGCCCTTCTCGTTGAGCAGGTCCATGGCCTGGCGCGAATAGGGACAGGTGCGCTTCATGTAGACGACGACCTCGAGCATCACGGCCTCCTGTCCCGAAGGATGGGGACGCCCGAGGCCCTTCGCCAGGGCTCGCTCCCCTGCCTGCCCGCCTCAGCGAGCGCCGGGCACGGGGACACCCGCCGGCAGACGCGCGGAGGCCTCGCGGGCACGGCCGCGCAGGTCCCACGCGTACAGCGCGCTCCACTGGAGCACCGCGCTGAAGACGAACAGCAGCGGCCACAGCGGCGTGTAGTGCAGGCGCAGCAGGTACAGGCCCACGTAGTAAACGTAGAACTGGAGCATGAACGCGAACAGCGAGTGCCGACCGATGACGCTCGCCGCGCGCAGGTAGCGCGACAGGTACCCGGCCTGCTCCGCGCGCATCAGCAGGCCCATCACCGCGAGCACCGTGCCGCCGTAGAGCGCGACGTAGGCGGGCCCCGGCGGGTACTTCTGCGCCTGGGAGGTGAGCGCCATCAGCGTGGTGAAGCCGGCGCCCTGCCACAGGTGGCGCACCGCGATGTGGAGGACCACCAGGCCGCCGCCGAAGGTGGCGATGCCCAGGCCCACGAATTCGAAGCGCCGCGCCACGCCCTTCACGTCCGCGCGGCCCCAGGTCCCCAGCCACTCCCCGAACATGCTGCCCACCAGGTACACGCCCAGCCACGGCACCACCGGGAAGCTGGAGAGGAGCACGGACAGCTCGCGCTGCCCGAAGAGCGCCTCCTTGAGGGTGCGGGCCACGGCCGCCTCCGGCCACCAGCACAGGCTCACCGTCCAGCTCAGCGCGAACAGGCCCACGCCCAGCCAGGCGCGCGCGCGTCCGTCCAGCCGCGTCACCACCCACGGCCCCACGAGCAGCGCCAGCCCGATGGTGTCCGTCACCGGCAGGATGCGCAGCAGGTACAGGGGCTCGTTCGCCCAGAAGCGGCAGGTGGGCACGATGAGCAGGTGGCCCACGGTGAGCAGGAACAGGCCCCGGCGCTGGAGCCGCTCTCGCAGGGGACCGAAGTCCCGGCTTCGCGAGTGCAGCAGCCCCAGCATCAGGCCGCTGATGACCATGAAGCCGGGCGTGGCCATCATCGTCAGCAGGTTCATCCGCTCGCGCAGGTGCGCGGCCTCGCCGCCCAGCGGATACAGATACGCATCCGCGAAGTGCGACAGGAACACGAGCAACATCACCGTGCCCCGCATGGCATCCACCGCTTCCAGCCGTCCAGAGGCGGACCGCGCCCCCGACATCCGCTCGCGTTCCATTGGCTATCCCTTTCGGAAGATGGCGCGCGGCGTTGATGGCATCCCCCACCCGCAAGTCGCGGGTGCCTGCCCGGCGCGCCTGCCTCAGGGGATATCACCCCCATGATTAATGACAAACATTTGGCCTGCTAAACCTCTCCCACTGGAATCATTGTCGCGCCAATCACCCGTATCGCTTTGGGTGGAGATTGACGGGGTGCGCCGGACGCCTGTCTGGGGGGTGGGCAGACACCGGGGGGAGAGGGACAGCGGAGGTCGTGCTAGGTAGGAGCCATGTCTCCCCGACGCCCCGAAATCCTCGCCCCCGCCGGTGACCTGGAGTCGTTGCGTGCCGCCCTCGCCAGTGGCGCGGACGCTGTCTACTTCGGGCTCGACGAGGGGTTCAACGCGCGGGCCCGCGCGGAAAACTTCTCACTGGAGCGGCTGTCCGAGACGGTGGGCCTCATCCACCGGGCGGGCGCGCGCGCCTACGTGACGCTGAACACGTTGGTGTTCGAGCCGGAGCTGCCGGTGGTGGAGCACCTGCTGCGCGGGGTGGCGCGGGCGGGAGTGGACGCGCTCATCGTGCAAGACCCCGCGGTGGCGCTGCTGGCGCGGGCGGTGTGCCCGCAGTTGGAGTTGCACGCGTCCACGCAGATGACGCTGTCCAGCGCGGAGGGGGCGCGGTTCGCCACGGGGCTGGGCTTCACGCGGATGGTGGTGCCGCGGGAGCTGTCGGTGGCGGAGATTCGCCGGCTCGCGTCACAGACGGACATCGAGCTGGAGGTCTTCATCCACGGGGCGCTCTGCATGTCGTGGAGCGGCCAATGCCTCACGAGCGAGGCGTGGGGGGGCCGGTCCGCCAACCGGGGCCAGTGCGCGCAGTCCTGCCGGTTGCCGTACGACCTGGTGGTGGATGGTGAGACACGCGACCTGGGCGAGGTGAAGTACCTGCTCAGCCCCAAGGACCTGGCGGGCGTGAGGGCGGTGCCGGAGCTGGCGGACATCGGCGTGCACAGCCTGAAGATTGAAGGCCGGCTCAAGGGGCCGCAGTACGTCTCCAGCACGGTGCAGGGCTACCGTCGGTGGCTGGACGGGGTGATGGAGGGGAGGCCCGACGGGGCGCGGCTGGCGAAGGACCTGGCGGAGATGTCGCTGTCATACAGCCGGGGGTTCTCGCACGGGTTCCTGGCGGGGTCGGACCACCAGACGCTGGTGGAGGGGCGCTTTCCCAAGCACCGGGGGCTGTACCTGGGCCGGGTGCACGCCGTGGCGGGCAAGGACGTGCTCGTGGTGCCGGACGACCGGCCGTGGACGGGCGCGCTGGGCCTGGGGGATGCGCGGCCGGAGGCGCCCTCGGGCGCGGTGTCGGCGCCGCTGACCGGCGAGCCGGACCCCGCGGACGTGGATCCGCGCCCGGGCATGGGCGTGGTGTTCGACGCGGGCGCGCCCGAGGACAAGCACGAGCCGGGCGGCCCCATCTTCCGCGTGGAGCGCGAGGGCGACGCGTGGGTGCTGGGCTTCGGCCATCCCGGGCCGGACCTGGGCCGGGTGGCGCCGGGGCAGCGCGTGTGGCTCAACAGCGACCCGGCGCTCGCGCGGCGCACGGAGGGGCTGCTCGCGGAGGGCGAGCCCGAGGGCCGCATCGCGCTGTCGCTCTGGGTGACGGGCGCGGAGGGCACCCCGCTGCGCGTGCGGATGAGCACCGGGCGCTACACGCGGGAGGCGGTGGGAACGACGCTGCTGGCGCCTTCACGCGGCGCGGGCGTGGATGCGGCGCTGCTCAAGGACAAGCTGGCCGCGCTGGGTGGGACGTCGTTCCATCTGGCGGCGCTGGACGCGTCTGGACTGGCGCCGGGGCTGCACCTGCCGGTGTCGGAGCTGAAGGCGCTGCGCCGGCAGCTGGTGGCGGAGCTGACGGCGGACGTGGAGCGCGGGCCCGCGCGGACCGTGAGCACGGAGGCGGTGGAGGACGGCGTGCGCCAGGGATTGCTGGCGCGGGTGGTGGCGCGGCCGGAGCCGGAGGCGCCGCGGTTGCTGCCGCTGTGCCGGAACGCGGCGCAGTTGGAGGCGGCCATCGCGGCCGGGCTGGGCGAGGTGGAGCTGGACTGGATGGAGATGGTGGGGCTCCAGAAGGCGGTGGAGCGGGCGCGCGCGGCGGGGCTGCGCGTCACCATCGCGACGGTGCGCGTGCAGAAGCCGGGCGAGGAGGGCTACGACACGCGGCTGGACCGGCTGCGACCCGACGCGGTGCTGGTGCGGCACTGGGGCGCGATGATGCACTTCCTGGAGCAGCCGGCGGGCGCGGCGCGGCCGGTGCTGCACGGGGACTTCTCCCTCAACGTCACGAACTCGCTGACGGCTTCCCACCTGTTGGGGCTGGGGTTGGACACGCTGACGGTGTCGCACGACCTGGACTCGGAGCAGCTCTTCGCCTTGTTGGAGAAGGCGCCAGCGCACCGGTTCGCGGTGGCGCTGCATCACCACATCGCCACGTTCCACACGGAGCACTGCGTGTATTCGCACACGCTGTCCAACGGGCGCGACTACAAGGCCTGTGGGCGGCCTTGTGAGAAGCACGCCATCGCGCTCAAGGACCGGCTGGGATTGGAGCACCCGGTCATCGTGGACGTGGGGTGCCGCAACACGGTGTTCAACGCGCAGGCCCAGAGCGCGGCGTCGCTGGTGCCGCGCTTGCTGGAGCGCGGCGTGCGGCGCTTCCGCGTGGAGTTCGTGCGCGAGACGCGGGAGGAGGCCGCGCGCGTGCTGGCCGCGTATCAGGAGCTGCTCGCGGGCCGGCTGGCACCCGCGGAGGCGGTGAAGCGCGCGGCGGTGCATGAGCAGTTCGGGGTCACGCGCGGCACCATGCAGGTCCTCAAGCACCCAGCTCCAAACACACGCTGAGGTTCATGGGGGCCGGGTCCCCTATCAATGGCAGACCCGGCCCTCTAGACTTGTCAGCCCCTCCTTCAAGGACAAGCGAGATGGGCATGAACAAGCTGCGTGGACTGGTGATGTTCGCGGTGCTGGGTTTCGGTGCGCTGACGGGCTGTGGCGGGGTGAAGGACAGCGCCGCGCCGGAGACGGCCTCGGTGGAGCAGGGCCTGAAGTATTGCGCGGACAACGACGACTGTGAGGAGGGCCTGGGTTGCATCGACTCCGCGTGCAGGCCTGTGACGCCGAACGATCTGCCCTGTGGCGTCAGGGAGAGCACTCCGAATGGGACCATGTACTGTTATTCGGGCCTGCTCTGCTGTCTGAATCACCCCGCCGGCAAGTGCGTGGATGAGCCGGAGCAGTGCTGCGTGGATGCGCCGGAGCCGTGCTAGGCCCCAGGGCATCTCCGCGAGACAGGTCGAGGGGGCCCGGCGAGGAGGTCCTTCGCGGGCACACGCTAACGCGCGCTGCCCGCCGGGGCCCCGAGCCGCTGCTCATAGGCATCCAAGGTCCGCCGCCAGGCGGGCCGTGCCTCACAGCGCTCGCGGTAGGCGGAGACCCGGGGGAAGCGGTCGAGCACGCCCGCGTTGCGCACCTCGCGCAGCACCGTGGTCATCAGGATGTCCGCCACGGTGAACGCCTCACCGGCGAGATGCGGACGCCCCCGAAGCCAGTCCTCGAGCGCTGTCAGATGGAGCTCGGCATGGTTCACCATCCCGGGACGCCGCTGCGCGCCGGTGGGGTCGGCGTCGCCGAGCAGATCGATCATCACGATCTGGAACAGCGGGGGCTCCACGGTGTTGAGCGCGGCGAAGCACCAGCGCGTCACCTGGGCCCGGCCCTGGAAATCCGCGGGCATCAAGCGGCCCGTCTTCTCCGCCAGGTACAGCAGGATCGCCCCCGTCTCGGTGAGCACGAAGCCTTCGTCCTCGAGCACCGGCACCTGAGCGAAGGGGTTCAGCCGCCGGTACTCCTCGCTCCGGGTTTCCCCCGCGGGGTGATCCACGCCATGCACCCGGTAGGGCACACCCAGCTCCTCGAGCGTCCACAGGACGCGCAAGTCGCGCGTGAGCCCCACGACCTTCGAGTTGACGCGGCCGAAGCCGTAGAGCGTGATCATTCGATCATTCTCCTTGGCGGACCCGCCCGCTGTCGAGGAATCACCTCGCTCCGGCTCCTGCGCCGCTGCTGACTCACGCGATGTGGAGCACGTCCTGACGCGTCGAAGCCGTGCGCAGCCACCGCACGCGCAGCAGGCCGAGCAGCAGCGTCATCGCGGCGAACCAGCCCCAGGAGTTGGGTTCGACGCCAACAAGCGTCTCGTCGAAGTGGTCCAGAAACATGCCATCCACGTTGATGAGAAACGCCATGCCGAGCAGCAATGGCCCGATGAACAGGGCCGCGATGCAGGCCCATGACATGAAGTCTTGCAAGGCCGAAAAGAAGCTTCGACCCGACTGCGTCACCGACCGCAGGACATCTTGAGGGGAGACATCCAGTCGTCGCCACGACGCGAGCAGAATCGCAGTGGTCACAAAGACGACGAGAATCATCGCGAAATCCCAAGGCCCGGCACGATCCAGTCCCAGGAGCACGAGGATCCGAGCCGGCGGCGGTCCGAACTGGAAGTAGTAGCACTGCCCGATCGTGACCAAGACGCCGATAAGAGCCCGCACACTGAACAAGCTGGGGACGACGAGCATCGCCGTCACTCCAGTCCAGCCCACCAGGTCACCCAAACGCTGCGCGAGACTGACGCGTCCACGAGAGCCGTCTCGGGACATTCCAGCCCCCTGCCCCAGCCAACGCATGAACAGCAACACGATCACCGGCGTGGCCACGACGAGGCCCGAGAAGAATGCCTCGATGCTCCACGGCTGGATGTCGAAGCGTGCTTCGCCCAGGCCGAGCTTCCGGTATTCCTTCACAACGATGATGGCAAGCCACAACAGCGGTCCCATGAATACGGCGCCCGAGCAGGCCCAACCCATGAGTTCGCGGATGCCCAGGGTGCGGGTCCACGGCGACGGAGCCTTCAGGCTCAATACGTCATGACTGTCCCGAGCGCCCCGCCTCAGCCAGAGCACCAGCGGCAGCGCGACCCACGGCACCAGGAAGAGAAACATCAGCAGAAAAGTTGCCAATAACCCGAACATGGGCGGCGGATCGTCTGTCAGCGTGAACTGCATGGGACTCCCTCCTGTCCCCCGCAGTCTACCGCATGTCAGGCCATGGCCGCTGGCGGGGGCTCGGGGCTGGCGGGCGTCAGGTTCACCGGCTCACCGTCCGCGCCCAGCACCACCGGCGAAATGCCCAGCTTGCGCTCCACCAGCGTGTGCCCCAGGTAGACGAGCGGCGTGAGGCCAATCGCTATCAACAGCTTCACCGCGTACGACGTGAAGATGATCCGGAAGATGACCTCCCGGGGCAACACCCCCGTCCACGCGACGAACTGCACCACCACCGTGTCGATGAGCTGCGACACCACCGTCGAACCCGTGGCCCGCAGCCACAACATCCGATTGTTCGTCACCCGCTTGAGCAGGTTGAAGACCGCGATGTCCGAGAACTGCCCCACCAGATACGCCACCATCGACGCCATCAGGATGCGCTGCGAACCACCGAACACGTTGTTGAACGACGGCGCCACCGTGCCGATGTAGTCCTTCGCCTCCGTCATCGGCGCCCACGGAATCTCGACCGACACGGAGACGATCGCGAACGTGAAGATGGCCATGAAGAAGCCCACCCACGTCACGAACCGCGCGGCCTTCTTGCCGTAGAACTCGTTGAGGATGTCCGTCAGCAGGAACGTCACCGGGAACGGCAACATCCCCATCGACATCACCGCGACCACCGGCCCCAGGTGAACCTCGAACAGCTTCACCCCGATGATGTCACCCACCACCAGCGAGGTGACGAACAGCCCCGCGAGCGCCACGAACAGCTGAATCCGCCGGTCCAGGTTCATCCATGCGTCCTTCAACAGCGAGCCGCCCCTAGAGCTAGCACACCCTCCAGGCTCCGTCGCTCCGCCACCCACCGCCCGCCCGCCCGCTGTCCCTATTCGGGCAGGTAGTACTGGGCCCCTGGATCCACGGGCAGCACCGCCTCCCCACCCCGCCCCTCCGAGAACACCAGCCGCGGCCGGTACACCCCCACCACCGTCTGCTCCGTCCCCGTCGGGTTGCCGTAGCGGTGCGCGAACACGCCCGGCCCCTGGAACGCCATGCCCCGCCCCACCCCCTGCCCCTGGAGCAGCATCCCCGCGCCCAGCACCAGCTCGCTGCCCTCCGTGTGCCCGTCCGCGCGCGGCGGGATGACCCCACCCGGATCCACCCGCAGCCGGTACACCCCGTACGTGGCCCCCTCGTGGATGACATCCACCCGCCCGAATGGCCGCTCCTCCGTCCGGTACACCATCTCATCGGAGGTCCGGTGCATCTGGAGCGAGGGGATGGCCCACCCGCTCAGCGCCTCCGGCTTGGTGACTCGCACCGTGGCGGCTCGCACCCGCGCGTGCGGCGCCGCGTCCGTGGGCGGCGCCAGCAGGTAGCGGCACACCGCCTCCGCCGCGGACTCCAGCAGCTCGAAGCGGCACGCATCCAGGAGGAAGCGCAGCTCTCCGGCCAGCCGCCCGTAATGCACCGTGTTCGCCAGCTTCCCCCCCACCGCGGCCTGCCGCGCATCCAGGAAGAGCGCCACGTCCAGGCGCAGCGGCTGGGGCGTCACGCGCTCCCGGTTGTAGACGCCCACGATGCAGTCCGCCGTGAGCCCCCGCAGCTGAATCACATCCAGCGGACGGCCTTGCGCGTCGGTCACGATCGGGTGGATCAACGCCGGTTCCTCGCTCATAGCCGCGCGCTCCTTCCGCCATCCACGGCGATGACCTGCCCGGTGAGATACGGCGCCTCGCGCGCGAGGAACACGACCAGGCGCGCCACGTCCTCCACGCTGCCCTCACGCCCCAGCGGAACCTGCTGGAGCACCGCCTCCCGCGCCGCCGCGTCGAAGTCCTCCGGGAAGGCCACCACCCCCGGGGAGATGGCGTTGACCCGCACGTGCGGCGCCAGCTCCACCGCCAGCGCGCGCGTCAACATCACGAGCCCCGCCTTGCTCACCGAGTAGTGCGCATAGTGGCTCACCGCCCGCTCCCCGCCGATGTCGGTGAGGTGCACCACCACCGGATCCCTCCCCGCGCGCAGCGAGGGCAGCAGCGCCTGCGTGAGGAAGAACGGCGCGTCCAGGTTCACGCCGAGCATGCGGCGGTACTGCTCGCGGTTCACCGCGGCGAAGTCCACCCGCTCGTAGAGCCCCGCGTTGTGGACCACCACGTCCAGCGCCGGATGCGCCTGGCGGATCCGCGCGCCCAGCGCGTCCACGGCGTCCGGGTCGGACAGGTCGCCGCTGTACAGCGTGACCTCGCGCCCCAGCGCCCGGAGCTCGGCCGCCAGGGACTCCAGCGGCGCCAGGGAGCGGTGCGCGTGCAGCGCCAGGTCGTAGCCAGCCCGGCCGAGCGCGCGCGCCACCGCGCTTCCAATGCGCACGCCCGCGCCCGTGATGAATGCGGTCCCCATATGCGGGCCCTGCCTAACAGGCCCGCTCGGCACCTTCACGCACGAAACACCGCGGGGCGGCACCTGGAGAACCCCCTCTCCAGGCACCGCCCCGCGTTCACTGCCCTGCGTCTCGTCCCCCTGAAGTCCTCGCTACGGGTGGTAGACCACCGTCACCCAGCGGCGCCCGCTGTAGGGCACCCAGACCCACTCCGTCACCGCCTGGTAGCCGCCCGGGACGTAGCGCTGGTCGTAGTAGCCCGGCGTGCAGCGCGTGTGGCGGCCGTGGCGGCCCCGGGACACGCACTGCTCCGGGACCCAGACCTGCTCGTAGCGCGCCGGCACCCAGCGCTCCACCGTCTGCAGCTCGTAACGGCCCCGCGCGTCCACCGGGCGCGGCATGGGCCCGTAGTTGCAGTTCGGGCCGCGGCAGCCCATGAAGCGGCGCGTCTTCGCGTCATCGTCGTCGTAGCGGAACGCCTGGCCCTGGGGCACCTCCCAGCCGCCGCGGTGCTCCTGGCCGCCCCACCGCGCATCCGCCTGCGTCGGGCCGCGCCAGTCCGCCGCGAACGACGTGGAGGAACCGAGCAGCAGTGCACCGAAGGCCAGGGTCGCGAGTCCGAGCTTGAAAGCCATGTCTTCCATCCTCCGTCCGAGTTGCTTGTCCTGACTGACGCAGCCCCCAGCCGAACATTCAAATCCGCTCGGGTCTTCATGAACCCGGGTGGCGGGGCGGGGGGGATGTGGGTACACCTAGGTTCATGTTCCACCGAGACGGCCCCACCCTCCGGGAACTCGCCCGGCAGGCCCTCACCTCCGTCGAGCAGGGCTACGACCTGCTCGCGCCCAAGTTCGAGCACACGCCGTTCCGCACGCCGGATCCGGTGCTCAAGGCGGCGCTCGCGCGGGTGGGGCCCCCTGGAAGCGTGGGGGCGGCGCTGGACGTGTGCTGCGGCACCGGCGCCGCGATGCGCGTGCTGCGCCCGCTGTGCCGCGAGCGCGTCGTCGGCTTCGACCTGAGCCAGGGCATGCTGGACGAAGCGCGCCAGCGCGTCGCGGAGGCGCCGGGCACCGCGGCGTTCGACTTCGTGCGGGGCGACGCGCGGGAGCTGCCCTTCGACGCGGCGTTCGACCTCGTCACCAGCTTCGGCGCCTTCGGGCACATCCTGGAGGAGGACGAGCCCCGGCTCGTGCGCGGCATCGCTCGCGCGCTGAAGCCAGGAGGCCGCTTCGTCTTCGTCACCGGACAGCCGCCGTCCGCGCTGAACCCCGGCTACTGGGTGGCGAAGGGCTTCAACGCGGCCATGCGCGTGCGCAACGCGCTCTGGAAGCCGCCGTTCGTCATGTACTACCTGACGTTCCTCGTGCCCCGGGCCCGCGCCCTGCTGGAGGCGGAGGGGTTCGACGTCGAGGTGCGCGAGGGCGACATGCCGGAGCCCTTCGGCCGCCTCGTCACCGTCATCGCGACGAAGCGCTGAGCGCGCCGCTCAAGGGGCGGACACCGCGGCTTCGGACTCCGCGTACTCCACCGCGAGGAGCTCGTACTCCACCGTGCCTCGCGGGCGCTCCACCTGGACGGCCTCGCCCGCCTCCTTGCCCAGGAGCGCTCGCGCCAGCGGGGACTCCACGCTCAAGCGGCCCGCCTTCACGTCCGCTTCATCCGGGCCGACGATGCGATAGCGCACGCGCGCGCCGTCCTCGTCCTCCAGCACCACCCACGCGCCGAAGAAGACGCGGCCCGCCTGCGAGGGATCCGGCTCCACCACCCGCACGTCCTCCAGGATGGCCGCGAGCTCGCGCGCCCGGCGTTCCCGCTCGCGCCTGCGCACGGCGGCCTCCAGCTCCGGCCAGTCCCGGGGCTCTGGCCCCTGGGACGCCAGCAGCTCCTCCTGGAGCGCGCGGTAGCCTTCCGGGGTGATGTAGCGCCGCGCCGCCGACGCCGGCCGGGGACGCTCGGGGGTCAGCCCCTCGTCACCGCCCCCATCTTCCTTCGTGAATGCCTTCGACATGGGCCCGACCTCCTCCCAGGAGACTTCTCAACCTTTCCCGGGATTCGCACGCGAGGGTCGCCCGCTCGCCCGCACTCCAGGGGCGGCGCTCACCGGCGGGGGCCGCGCTCAGGCGCCCACGGAGCAGGCGCCTGATTCAGGGGCTGCCTTGAACCGGGGCTCAGACGCCCGCGTCGGAGCCGGTCTGCTCGGGCGTGGCGGGCGCCGTCTCCGCGGGGGCGATGGTCGCGCCTTCGGGCGCGGGGGCCTCACCGGAGGGGACGAGCTGGAGCTTGTAGCCGTGCACGCCCTTGGGCAGCACGACCTCCACCAGCGGGTTCTCCTTCGCCAGCTCCTTGGAGACCTTGAGGGAGATCTCGCCGTTCTCATCGCTGACGGCGTTGAGGTGGTTGCGGTACTCGCCGCCCAGCACCTTGGCGCCCTTCACCGGCTGGCCGGTCTGCGCATCCGTCACGCGCAGCACCACGAGCTGATCCTCCTGGAGTGCCGTGGCGCCATTCGCGTGCACGATGTCGTTGTAGCGCGGGCGCAGCGAGCACGCCGACAGCAGCGCGGAGGAGAGGACGGCGACGGTCAGCAGGTTGCGGCGAAGGCTCATGGAATCCATCCAGGCTGTGAAGACGGTAAGACAGGGGCGCGGCAGCATAGCCGCCAGCCACCGGACGCCAAGTCTCCCGTGCGTCACGGTCGCCGTGTGCGGCATCCGCCCTCACGCCGCGTCGCGGAATTCCCGGCGAGCAGGCATGGCGTGCGCCCTCCTCCCCGGGGACCGGTGGAACCCTCGGCCCTTCCACCTGCCCGCTTCCAGCACCATCTCAACCATGTCCGGGCACCGTCCTACCCCCGCCCGTACGGAGGCCAAGGCTCCATGGATGAGACCGATACGGACGTCCCCGCGAACCGGGAGCTGGCGCAGCGCGTGGAAGCCCTGCCGCACGAGCGGATCAACTACGTGGAGGTTCCAGCGAACCTCCGCGTGGTGGAGGACAGCTCCGTCGCGTGGAAGCACAACCGATTCAAGGTGAGCGTGTTGACGATGGTGCTCATCAGCCTGAGCACGTTCTTCTTCCCCATGTTCAACGGCCTGCTGGCCGGCGCGTTCGGCGGCTTCCACGCGGGCCAGCCACGTCGCGCGCTGGGCGCCGCGCTCGTCACCGCCGTCGTGGTGCCCGTGACGCTCTACGTGGCCTTCGATGTCTTCGGCGTGGGCACCGTGCGCATCTTCTCCGGGCTGGGCTTCACCGCCTGGAGCGTGCTGCACGCCATCTGCGTGTTCATTGGCGCCCTGGCCGGGGCCTCCAGCCGACCGCTGTTCAGCGGCGACATCCCCATCGTCTACGCCCCGCCCGCGCCACTCCTGGCGGAGGGCGAAGTCGAGCCGGCCCTGCCGGAAGGGTCTAGGGACTTCTCCCGGGACCTCCCCCTGGCGACGGCCCTTCCTCCCAACGGACCTGTGCGCGGGGAGTGACGCGCTCCAGGTCACCCGCGTCCGCGTCGGAGCGGCGGCGAGGCACCCGGGCGCCGCGGCTTCCACGGCGGCCCCCGGTGCTACGCGAGCCGTGCGCCGCCGGGCTCGCGCCGCGTATGACCGGACCGCTCCTCCAGGAAGAGCCGACGCAGATAGGGATTGAGGAACCGTCCCTCCGGGTCCAGCTGCTCGCGCACGCGCTGGAAGTCATCCCAGCGCGGATACAGGTGCTTCAGCGTCGCCGCCGTCTGCGTGTGCAGCTTGCCCCAGTGCGGCCGGCCGCCATGGTTGCGGAAGATGGCCTCCGCGCCAGAGAAGTATGGCTCCAGCGGCATGCCCCGGTACTGGTGCACCGCGATGAAGGCGCGGTCCCCGCCATGCGCCGGGCTGAGGAACACGTCGTCCCCGCGCACGAAGCGGTACTCCACCGGGAAGTGCACGGGCAGCTTCTCGCGCGTGATGTATTCGGACAGCTCGCGCAGGCAGTCCGGGCCCCGCTCCACCGGCACGCCGTATTCCATCTCCTGGAAGCGCACCAGGCGCGGCGTGGCGAACAGCGCGTGGCTCTGACCCGCCAGCACCCCCTCCGACGCCAGCTTCGCGGACAAGCGGCTCACCGGCGCGCACCACGCGGGCCGCATCCGGCACGCGCGGCTCACCGCGCCGAAGAGCGCGTTCTCCATCACCATCTCGTTGAGCCAGCGCCCCACGCCCACCCCGTAGGGGGCCTCGTCCGTGAGGTCCATCGCCTTGGTCATCACGCGGTCCGAGTGCGGGAACCAGAAGAACTCGTAGTGCCGGTGGCGCGTCCGCGCTTCGTCCAGGCCCGCGAGGCACTCCTCCAGCCCCAGGTTCCGGCGCGTCAGCCGCAGCCGGTACGCGGGCAGCAACCGCAGCCGCACCCGCGTCACCACCCCCAGCGCCCCCAATGACACACGCGCGGCCTGGAGCAGCTCCGGTGACGCGTCCTCCGAGCACGTCACCTCGTCCCCGCTCGCGGTGACGAGCGTCATCGCCGCCGCCTGCGTGGACAGGATGCCCAGCCCCATGCCCGTCCCGTGCGTGCCCGTGCCCAGCGCGCCGCCCAGCGACTGCTTGTTGATGTCGCCCAGGTTCTCCATCGCCAGGCCGTGCGAGGCGAGCAGCCCCCCCAGCTCCCGCAGGTTCGTGCCCGCCCACACCACGGCCTCGCGCGCGGCGGCGTCCACGGACTCGAGGCCGTGCAGCGCTTCGAGCGACACCATCGTCTCGTCCGTCGCGCACAGCGGCGGGAACGAGTGGCCGCTGCCCACCACCCGCACGGTGGCTCCCGCATCGCGGAGCGCGGCCTTCAGCGCCTCCACGGAGTCCGGCCGGAGGAAGCCGGACGGATGCGCCACCACCGCGCCGGACCAGTTGCGCCACGTCTTCACCTTCACCGCGTCGGTCGTCATGCCGTCATCCCCACTCGCCCCGGTAGGTCGGAACCTCGTCCACCACGCGCCCTCCGGAGATGAGCAGCAGCGTGCGGAAGTGCTCACACAGCTCGCCCGCCTTCGCGTGACGGAAGAACACCGGCGCGCCCAGGGGCAGCGGCACCGGGCCCGCGTACGCGATGGGCGTCTGCACCTCCCCCGCGCCCTCCAGCGGCAGGAGCTTCGCGCCCTCCGGCAGATAGGGCACGGGCTGCTTGTCCGAGCCCGCCGAACCGGAGGCCACGTAGCCGCCGCCCTGCAGCGTGAAGAGGCCCGGGCCGGGACGGCGCGTGACGGGGATCGCGAAGGCCGCCGCGGGCTGGTGGTGGAAGCCCTGGTAGCCGTCGAAGAGCGCGGGCGAATACAGGCCGCTGCCCGCGGCCCTGGTCGCGCTCCGGCATGCGCTGCGCGCGGAGCGGACAGCCGCCTACGGCGTGGATGTGGGTTCCGACCGGTATCACACGACCTTCGTGCATGGCGTGGGCTTCACCCAGTCCGCGTCGGTGCTCTTCGAGATGTTCGACGCGTCGCTGCCGCCGGCCGGGACGCGCTTTGGCTATTACGACCCGGAGAAGCCGCCCCCGGCGCAGCGCAACCGGCCGCTCCGCCTCTCTCCGGTGGGGATGTCGGAGTCCTTGCGAGCCCTGCCCATCACGGGAGATGGCACGGGGCCGCTGTGGGAGCGTTTGGAGCTGAGCGAGGCGGAGTGGGAGCAGTCCCGGACCCAGTTCTCCGGACGCATCCTGGAGCTGTACCGGCGTCTGGGATTGGAGCACATGGCGCAGCTGCGGGTGCTGGTCTGCGAGGGTGACACGCTGCTGGGCTGGGTGGGCGCCTTCCGGACGGAGCCGTTCACGGAGCGCGACCAGCGGTTGATGCAAGCGCTGACGCCCGCCTTCCAGCGTCGGATGGCGCAGGAGCGGCGGCTGCGCGAGGCGGGGCTGCTGGGCCCCGCGCTGGGCGCGGCGCTGGAGGTGCTGGGGCGGCCCGCGTGGGTCGTCACGTTCAACGGCCGGGTGATGCACACCAACAAGGCCGGGCAGGCGCGGTGGGAGCAGGACGCCCAGGGCCTGGCGGCGCAGGTGCGCGAGTGTCTGCGCAGCCCGCCGGGCACGGGCCCCCTGTTCTCCTCCGGGCCGCTGCGCACGCCGGGGCTGCCGGACCACTACCTGGTGCTGGACCCGGGCCCGCCCATGGATCCGACGTCGCGGCTGCCGGTGCTGACCCAGCGCTGGGGGCTCACCGCGCGCGAGGCGCAGGTGCTGGAGCACGTGGTGCAGGGAGAGACGAACAAGGCCATCGCCCTGCACCTGGGCTGCGCCGAGCGCACGGTGGAGGTGCACGTCACGCACCTCTTGAACAAGGCCCAGGTGGAGAGCCGCTCGGCGCTCATCTCGCGCTTCTTCCAGTCCTGACGCGGCCCCTTCGCGCCGGTGGGCACGGCGCGGGGCGTGAGTAGGATGGAGGCATGGATGACGCGCTCCTGAAGCAGGCGCTGGCCCGCGCCGACGCGGCCGTGGCGAAGGGGCCGCACGCGGTCCCTGGGGATGGGCACCCCCGCACGCTGCACGTGGCGATGGGGGATCCGCAGGCGGACTTCGACCGGGTGATGTCCATCCTCTCGCTGCATGGGTTGCTGGGCGGGGACGGAGGGCTGCGCCCGGACGTGTGTCTGGTGTCGGTGGGGGACCACTTCGACTGGGGCCCCGCGGCCGACCGCGAGCGGGTGGCCCGAAGCGGCCTGCGGTTCGTGGCGTGGCTCGCGTCCCATCCGGCGGATCAAGCCGTGCTGCTGCTGGGCAATCACGACCTGGGGCGCGTGGGAGAGCTGGCGGACTTCACGGACGCGACCTTCCGCGCCGCCCAGGCCCAGGCGGACCAGGTCTACGCGGGGGACGCCACGGACGCGGCGGCGGAGCGGGCCTTCCTCCAGCGCTGGCCTGGACTGCCCACCGCGGAGCTGGCGGCGCGGGACTTCAGCACCTGGACCGAGGCGCAGCGCGCGTGGGTGGAGCACCTGCTGCGCGCGCGGCGGTTCCGCGTGGCGCACGCGGCCGGCCCTTCCCTGCTGGTGCTGCACGCGGGCGTCACGCGCGAGGATCTCCAGCGGGTGGGGCTCGCGCCTGAACGGTGGGCGGACGCGAGCGCGGTGGCGGCGGCGCTCAACGGGGTGATGGACCGGGCGGTGGCGGACTGGACGGGCGGGCCGCTCGTGCTGCCGGGACTGCACCATCCCGGCAACGCGAAGGACGGCGAGGGGCTGGGCATCTTCTACCAGCGGCCCAGCCTCCAGGCGGAGGACGCGGAGCGCGTGCGGGGCATGCCCCGGCGGCGCTTCGATCCCCGGCGCCTGCCCCTGGGCCTGACGCAGGTGGTGGGCCACACGCGCGACAAGCGGGTGCGTGAATTGGTGTCGCCCGGTCCGGCGCGCGACGGCGTGCTGCGCTCCCTGGTGACGGACGGGACGCGCGTGGACTACGCGCACGGCCCGCCGCCCGCGACCGGCCCCGACGAAGCGGTGATGGTCTTCACCGATGGCGCCATGCGCGAGGGCGCGGCGGAGGACTTCCAGTTGTTCGACCTGGACGCCCGGCGCGCGGTGCCGCTGGCCCGGTAGCGGTCGCCGCGCGCACGGCGGAGGGCGCGGGTGCTACGGCGCCGCGCCCGGAACGGCGGCCGGAGCCTTGAGGCCGGCGAGCTTCTTCTCCAGCCCCTCCACCTGACGCGGCGACACCTGCGCCGTGGGCAGCGACTTCGCGAAGGTCAGCGCCTCCTCCAGCGTCTTCGTCGCGGCGGCGGGGTCCTTCCGGGCGACGTAGATGTCCGCGCGGCCGGAGAGGACGGACAGCCTCCGCGCGCCCTGCACGCGCGCCAGGGCCCGGTCGTTCGCGGCGAGCGCGTCGTCCAGCCGGCCCGACAGGCGGTACAGCGTCGCGAGGCGCGCGGGCGGGTTGTAGTCCTGGGGCAGGTCCCGCTCGCTCTGCTCCAGCGCGGGGATGGCCCGCTGCGGCGCCTCCAGCGTCATCGCCGCGAGCATGCGGTGCGAATCGAACACGGTGCGCGACTCGGGGTTGGGCGCCTTCGCGGCCTCGCCCTCCAGGAACGTCAGCCACTCCTGGGCCACCTGCTTCGCGCCCGCGGAGTCGCCGTCCTCCTTGCGCGCCTCCACCAGCACCTCGTACAGGCCGGAGCGGTCATCCGCCGACATCGCGATGGTGGGGGGCGACAGCACGTCGCGCGCCTTCGCCTCCAGCGCGTGGCGCAGGCCCGCGGCCTCAGGGGTGCCACCAGGAATGGCCAGCGCGCAGGTGAGGCCGTTGAGGACGCCGTTGGCCAGGTTGAGCGAGCGCTGCACCTTCGGCAGCTCCGCCACCGCCTTCTGGGCGCAGGGCACGTACTGCTTCGCCCCGTACTGGGCCATCAGCAGCGACTCCAGCGCGCGGCCCCGGCGGGACCAGTCGGCGGGGGCCTCGGCGAGCGCGAGCGACAGGGATTCGGCGGCCTCCGCGGGCTTGCCCTCCCCGTAGAGCGCGTCGCCCCGGGCGAGCAGCGCGTCCGCGCCGGTGGCACCGCCCTGGTACGCGCGCTCGCCGTCCTCGAAGAGGCGCTCCAGCTGCGGCACCGTGGCGCTGCCGGCGAAGCGCAGGAGGGCCTTCTCCTCGCGCGGGTCGATGATGAAGAAGGTGGGCCAGAACTCCACCGGGTACTTCTCCTGGAACGTCGCGTTCTGGGTCAGGTCGGTGTTGAGCTCCAGCCACACGAAGCGGCCCGCGTGCTTCGCCAGGGCGGCGTCCGTGAAGACGTAGGCGCGCATGGAGCGGCACGTGTGACACCACGGCGCCCACGTGTCGACGAAGAGGGGCACGCCCTTCGCCTTCGCCTCCGCGAGCGCGCGGGCGTAGTCGTCCGGGATGAAGGGCAGCGGGCCATCCGCATGGGCCTCCGAGGCCACGGGCGCGTTGGCGTTCGTGGCCGTGCAGGCGATGGACCCCGACAGGAGCAGGCAGGCGAGGAGGGAGCGCATGCGGCGCACCCTAGCGCGCCTCCTCCAGGGTGTCCTTCTCCGACAGTGCGCGCACACTTGTCTGGGCAGCGCGCGGCGTGCGTGCTGTCTTGCGCATGGCCCCTTATGCCCATGAAGGACCCTCGCGCCCTGCGCACCGCCCTCGCGTCCGCCCTGGACGCCCTGCCCGCCTCCGAGCGCTTCCCCGATGGAAGTGACGCCGACGTCGCGCGCCGCCTGGCTGAGCGCCTGCGCCGCGACCTGCTGCCCCGCCTGGGCTCCGGCGCGGAGGACGCACCGCTGCTCCTCGTGGCCATCGCCGGGCCCAACAACGTCGGCAAGTCCACGCTCTTCAACGCGCTGGCGAAGGCGGCCCTGTCCCCCGCGCGGCCCGAGGGCGGGCTCACCAAGCAGTGCCTGGCCGCGGCGAACCCGGAGACATGGACGGGCGCGCTGAAGGACATGCTCACCCAGCGCTACGACATCCTCCCGGTGGCCGACGGCACCGTGGCGCCGGTCGACGAGGCCGGCCCCGCGGGGCGGCTGTACCTGGTGCTGTCGGGCGCGGTGCCGCGCGGCCTGCTGGTGATGGACACGCCGGACTTCGACAGCGTGTACCGCGACAACCGCGAGCGGGCCGAGGCGCTGCTCGTCACCGTGGACGTGCTGGTGTTCGTGGTGAGCCGGCAGACGTACCAGAACGCGGCGCTGGTGGACTTCCTGCGCGCGGCCGTGGGCCACGGCAAGCCGTACCTCCTCGTCTACAACGAGGCCACGCGCGAGGACGTGGCGCGCGGCCACCTGGACAAGCTGGCCCAGGACGTGGGCCATCCCCCGCTCGCGCGCTACCTGGCGCCCCACCAACCCGAGGTGGAGGCGGGGCTGAAGCCGCTGACCACGGAGCCGCTGGACGGACAGCCCCCGCTCGCCGCGCTGCTGGGTCAGGCCGAGCACGCGCGCGAGCTGAAGGCGCGGGCCCTGGAGGCCTCGCTGTCGGATGCGCGCTCGGAGCTGGACGCGGTCTCGCGCTCGGCGACGCGCGCGGCCCGGGAGCCGGAGCGGCTGCGGCAGCGCCTGCGGCACGACCTGCGAGGGCTTGGCGCGCAGGCGGCCTTGAAGGCCGTGCCCGCGGACGTGCTCGTGGATGCGTTCCGGGACGAACTGGACGCGCGCAGCACCTTCCACCGGTTCGTGCGCCTGCCCTTCCGTGGGCTGGCCACGGCGCTCACGTTCGTGAGCCGCAAGGTGCGCGAGTCCTTCACCGGGCCCCAGCCCCGCGAGGCGCTCCCCACGCAGGCGGTGGACGACGCGCTGAAGGACGGGCTGCGCCGGCTGGTGGATGCCTTCGCGCCGGAGGTGGCCGCGTGGCGCGGCGACGCGGAGACGCGGGAGAAGCTGACCCAGGCCTTCGGGCCCGCGATGCTGGGCCGGCTGGACGCGCCGCTGGAGCTGGGCTCGCTGCACGCGCACGCGGCGGACCGGGTGGCGCTGTATGACTTCTGCCGGGAGCTGGTGGGCACGGAGCTCCAGGGCGGCATGCGCGAGGAGCTGCTCCAGACCTTCACCACGCTGGTGTATTCGGTGCCGTCGGGGGCGGCGGCGGTGGTGACGGTGGCCACGGGCGGGCTGGGCCACGACGCGGTGGTGTGGGCGGGGACGCTGCTGTCCACGCCGCTCCTCGAGCGCTTCGTGGACCTGCTGGGCGCCCAGGTGCGCGCGACGGTGACGCGCAAGTGGGCGGATGCCCACGGGGCCACGCTGGCGCAGGCGCTGGAGACGCGCTTCTTCGCGGAGCTGCTGTCCCACCTGGATGCCCAGGCGGAGGGCTGGCTGCGCACCGCGGCCACGCTGGAGGCGGCGCGCCGGGCGACGGAGTAGGCGGCCGGTTCCGGACAGCACCCCGCCTTCCAGGTGGAGGCAAGACTTCGTGCCACGCCGCCACCGATGCGTCATGCTGGGTCCGCCATGACCGGTCTGGACCCGGAGGCGGGCTCCCCTCTCATCCTTTCGTTCCGTCACCTGCTGACCGAGTCCGTCGCGGCGTTCCTGGACGAGGCGGACATGACGTGCCCGCAGACGGCGGACGCGCTGAGCGAGCTGCTGGTGACGCTGTCGCGCTACCGCGAGGAGGGCGCGCTGCTGTTCCCCACCGCGTTCCTGGGCGACGACCTGGGCGCGATGCTGGAGCTGCTGGGCGGGCACGACCCGATTCCCATCGGTTCGGGGCCGCGCAACCGCGCCACCATCCAGCGGGCGCTCAAGCAGTGCGCGCCGCTGGGCCAGGGGCGCTGGTGGGCGCTGTACCTGCTGCGCGAGCCGGAGGGCCTGACCTACGGCATCTTCCGGACCGACCCGTTCCCCCTGGCGGAGACGCCGCTGGAGCGGCTGCGGCACGCGCCGGACCGGGGCGCGCACGTGGTGGGGGTGTTGCAGCTGGCGGACAACATCATCGAGCTGCGCGGCGGCGGCGGGCTGAGCCGACACGTGTACCTGTCCGGCGCGCGCATCGACGTGGAGCCGCCGTCGGTGGTCCTGGATACGTTGGCGAGCGCCGTGACCGAGCAGGTGCTGCCCTCCAGCCGCGAGCATGCGCGGGGCTTCTTCCGCCGCGTGCTCTTCGAGGTGATGCAGTCGTCACACGGCACGCTGGTGGCGGTGCTGCCTCGGGAGCGCGCGGGGTCCGCGCTCTTCGTGGACGGCATCCTGTTGCCCCGGCCGATGGACGTGGTGGCGCTGCTGGACCGGCACCACGCGACCCAGGACGGCAGCGCCGCGTCCGCGGTGCGGGCGGCCGCGCAGCTCCTGCGCGGCATGATGGCCACCGACGGCATCACGGTGCTGCGCGCGGACGGGTGCATCCTCGGGTACAACGTCTTCGTCCGTCACCCGGAGACGCTGGCCCGACAGCCGGCCTTCCTTGGCGGAGCCCGGCGGCGCACGTTCGAGGTGCTGTGCGCGGCGCTGGGCAACGAACTCGCCGCGGCGTTCATCCGCTCGCAGGATGGCGATGTCGCGTGCCGTCGGACGTGATGCGCCTGGCGCCGCGATGATTTCCTGTTTTGCTGACTGCGCAGATTGAGTTGGTTCTGCTCCGGGCGGACGTCGTCCGAGGAGAAGTGGACCCTGCAGGTCGCATCCCGCGCGGGGACGCATGACGTGGGCGGGAAGTTGAGAACATCAAGCAAATCTGAAAGGCTGCGCGGCGCTTTGCGCCCCGCTCCCCGCTCCGTCCGCGCGCATGCCGCGCTGCTCCTGCTCGCCGTGTTCCTCGCGAGCGCGCCTGCCGTCGCGCAGAAGCTGCCGGATGTCGTGGTGACGGGAGCACCGGTGGCGCCTTCGCCGAGCAGCGACCAGGGCACTGGCATCTGCATGGCGTCCAACGTGTGGACGCGCACGGCGAATGAGTTTCCGCAGAGTCAGACGAGCTACACGGAGAACCTGAACGCATACATGGAGGAGACCAGCGCGACGCGCGTGACCTCCGTGCTGCGCTCCGCGTTCGACCTGTCCAACAATCTGAACGATGGTCGCGTGCTGAGCTACGGCGACTTCATCAACAGGGTCTCCGGCTGTGCCCAGGGCGGCTGCCCCTTCCACTACAACGACCCGAACATCAAGTTCGTCTCACGTTTCCGCGGCTACCTGAACGTCACCCAGGACAAGGTCGGGCGTGTCCTGCACTTCGGCTTCTACGCCGATGACGCCATCAGCTTCGTCATCTTCGACCGCACCGGTCGCCGCTACGACGTGGTCATCCGGCCCCCTGAGATTGGCGCGCCGACACGGCGCACCACCAACTCCGTCACCTTCACCCAGTCCGGGCTCTATCCCGTGGAGTTGCTCTACGTACAGATCGTGGAGCACGCGGCGCTGGAGTTCGCGGTGCTGGAGGGGACGACGTTCACGGACTTCGACCGCCCCGCGAACCAGCCCCCTGTCGTTCCGCTTGATCCCGATCGCTTCAAGCTCGTGGAGCCCATCCAGCTCTACCAGACGGAAACCGGCCGGCCCTCCTTCCCGGGCAACCTGGACCAGTGCGTCCAGTGCAACCGCCAGTTCGCCAATCAGCCCGGCAATGGCAGTTGCGGTCCGTCCTACTACTGCAACTCCGCTGCGCTCTGCGCCCCCTGCGACACGTCGCTGCTGTGCGGCGACACCTGCTCGCCTTGCGGACCGGCCGCGCCCATCTGCGCCCAGGTCAGCGGCCAGTTCGCCTGCGTCCAGTGCACCCAGAACAGCGACTGCGCCACCGGCCGCTGCGACCAGACCACCAACACCTGCACCGGCTGCGTCCGCGACTCCGACTGCGGCTCCGGACAGGTCTGCGACGAGCCGAACTTCACCTGCGTCCAGTGCACCTCCAACGCGGAGTGCCCCAACAGCCAGGTCTGCGACCTCGCCGCCAACACCTGCGTCGAGTGCAACGACAACACCCAATGCGCTCGCGGCGAGACGTGCTCCAACCACGTCTGCTCGCCCTGCGACACCAACGACGCCTGCGCCGGCAACTCCTGCAACTGCTGCCCCAAGGGCACCCAGTGCGCCGCGCCCACCCCCGGCGCCCCGCCGTCCTGCGTCGAGTGCACCACCGACAGCCAGTGCGCCAGCGGCAAGCGCTGCGACACCCTCAATGGCGCCTGCGTCGACACCCTCCCCCAGTGCAACACCTCCGACCGCTGCGGCCCCGGCTGCGCCAGGTGCCCCGGCGAGCGCCCCTTCTGCCTCGACGGTCAGGTCTGCGTGCAGTGCCGCAACGACCTGGAATGCGGCAACGGCCAGTTCTGCCTGAGCGGTGAATGCAGCTCGTGCACCACCGACAAGCGCTGCGGCTCCCGCTGCGATGCGTGCGACGGCGCCACCCCGTTCTGCCTCTCCGACGGCACCGTGCAGAACAGCGTCTGCGTGGGCTGCGTCAACGACTCCGACTGCGGCAGCGGCACCTGCGACCCCACCACCCGCACCTGCTCCAACACCGGCGCCTGCGCCGTGACGTGCGCCGAGAACCTCGTCTGCGATGGCACCGCGTGCGTCGAGTGCTTCGCCGACGCCCACTGCCCCTGCGGCGGCACCTGCGACCTGAGCACCAACCGCTGCCTCGAGTCCTGCACCGACAGCGGCGACTGCCTGGGCGTCGAGTTCTGCTCCGCCCAGACCCAGCAGTGCGAGCGCGGACGCCGCAAGCCCGGCACCGAGCCCCAGGGCGGCGCCTTCTGCTGCGGCACCACCGCCGAGGACACCCCCACCGGCAGCACCGCCATGCTGCTCACCCTCGCCCTGGGCTTCCTCTTCCTGCGCTCCGCCCGCCGCGTCCGATGAAGCCCTCCCGCACGCCGCTCCTCGCGCTCCTGCTCGCCCTGGGCCTGTCCGCCGCCGCCAGCGCCGCGCCGGATCCGCGCTTCAACATCCAGGTCTTCCGCCCCTCCGGAGCGCCGCAGGACCTGGTGATGGTCACCCAGTCCCGGCCCCTGTCGCACCTGTCCGTCGCCGCCGGGCCCTACTTCAGCTACTCCCTCAACCCGCTCTCGCTCGTCCCCAAGGACGGAGACCTGGGCTCCATCAGCCTCGTGGGCAACCGGCTCCAGCTGGACGTCATGGCCGCGGTGGGCCTCTTCGACTGGGCCGAGGTGGGCGTGGACATGCCCCTCGTGCTCCTCCAGGGCGGCCAGAACCTGGAGGTCATCGGCACGGAGGGCGCCGTCCAGAGCTTCGCCCTGGGCGACCTGCGCCTCACCGGCAAGGTGGCCATCCCCGGCCTGCGCCGCCCCGCGGAGGGCCATGGCTGGGGCGCCGCGCTCACGCTCAACGTCAGCTTCCCCACCGGCGTGCAGGATGCCTTCGCGGGCGACGGCGAGCTCACCTGGGCGCCGGGCCTGGTGCTCGACTACCGCTTCGAGTCCGGCATCCTCCTGGCCTTCAACGGCGGCTTCTGGAAGCGGCCGGACCGCATCTTCAGCGGCGTGCGCCTGGGGGACATGGCGCCCTTCGGCCTGGGCACCGAGGTGCCCCTCTTGCGCGGCAGCGGCATCACCGCGCTCGGCATGGTCAACGGCGCCTTCGGCCTCAAGAAGGAGCCCGGCCAGGAGCGGCAGATCCCCGCGGAGCTGCTCATCGGCCTGCGCTGGTACAGCTCCCTGGGCGTCACCTTCACCTTCGGCGGCGGCCTGGGCTGCGGCTGCTCCCTGGCGTCGCCGAACCTGAGCTTCTTCACGTCCATCATCTGGGTGCCCGCCAAGACGCGCGAGTGGGAGGCCATCGAGCGCTTCAAGGATCCGCAGCCTCCGCCTCCGCCGCCCCCGCCGCCCGTGGACCCCGACGGCGACGGCGTCATTGGCGAGAAGGACCGCTGCCCGGACGTCGCGGGCCCGGTGGAGAACAGCGGCTGCCCGGACATCGACACGGACTCCGACGGCGTGGTGGACCGCATCGACAAGTGCCCGGACGTCCCCATGGGCAAGCGCGGCCGTGACGGCTGTCCGCTCGCGCGCACGTCCGGCAACAAGATCGTCATCCTGGAGCAGGTGAACTTCGCCACCGACCAGGACGTCATCCTCTCCGAGTCCTACCCCGTCCTGGAGGAGGTCGCCCGGGTGATGGAGGTGAACCCGGCGATGGATCGCATCCTCATCGAGGGCCACACCGACTCGCGCGCCAGCGACCAGTACAACCTGGAGCTGTCCAAGCGCCGCGCCGCCAGCGTGAAGCGCTTCCTCATCGAGAGCGGCGTCGCCGCGGAGCGCGTGTGCTCGCAGGGCTTCGGGCGCAGCATGCCGGTGGCGGACAACGCCTCCGAGGAGGGCATGGCCCTCAACCGCCGCGTCGAGTTCACCATCCAGCCGCCGTCCGACGGCCCGCGCCCGCCCTGCCCGGATGACGCGGAGGCCGCCTCCAAGAAGGGCCGCGGCAAGCGCCCGGCGCCCCCCAAGACGCCCGCGCCGAAGAATTAGTCGCCGGGCCCGCCGCTCCAGGGCGGCGGGCCGGGTCCGCGGGCGCTACTCGACGATGAAGTCCGCGGCGGTGCGGCGCCGGCCGGCCACCACCGACACCACCGCGCGGCCCGGGCCCACGGCCGTCACGCGGCCCTCGGGCGACACCGTCACCACGGCCGAGTTCGAGCTGAACCACTCCAGCGGCACGCGGTCCAACGCCACGCCGTTGCGGTTGTACGCCTTCGCCTGGACCATCACCGACTGGCCCTTCTTCTTGAAGGTGTACGAGGTGAGGTTCAGGCCCAGGCGGGAGAAGTCCGGCGGCACCACCTGCACGGCGATGGCGCGGTTCAGGTGTCCCAGCGTCGCGGTGACGGTGGCCACGCCCGCCGACGCGGCGATGAGCTCGCCGTTCTCCACGCGCGCCACCTCGTCGTTGCTGGAGCGGAAGAGGGGCGCGGCGTCCGCGATGACGTGGCCCGCCTCGTTTCGCGCCACCACGCGCAGCTTGATGGTGCGCCCCACCTCCACGAAGTCCGCGCCCGGCGCGCGCACGTCCAGCGAGGCGAGGATGGTGAGGTCCAACGGCAGCGCCGCCTTCGCCCGCCCGCCCTGCACGCCGATGATGGTCTTCCCGGACTTGCGCGCCACCACCGTGCCGTCCTCCTGCACGGAGGCCACCTCCGGCGCGGAGCTGGTCCAGCGCAGCCGCGCGTCCATCATCTTGCGTCCATCCGCGTCCAGCACCGTGTAGTTCAGCGGAAGGTTCTGCCCCTGCGTGCGCAGGTAGCGCAGCTCGGGCGGCTCCAGCGTGATGGTCGTGGGCGACGGGCCACACGCGCCGAGCACGCCCAGCGAGAGGAGACCCAACAGGGAAAAGGAGAAGGGACGTGAGGTCTTCACGAAGGCAGGCACGCGGGCGAATGGGGGAGACGTGAGTCTATCGACAGACCCTCCCGGGAGCGGGAAAACCGCGCCCCCGGGCGACGAAGTCCTGCCGCCTGCACGCCTGCTGACGCCTTTTGCCCACTTCAGCGGCGGGGCGTGCGGGCCTCCATCGTCTCCAGCACCTGCGCGGCCAGGGCCTCCCCCTCCCGCCATCCCGCCACCCGGGCGCGCTCCCTCGCCTGCTCCAGCCGCTCGCGGGCCTCCGGGCCCCGGCCTCCCACCACCAGCAGGCGCCCGGCGTTGAAGTGGATGCGCGCCGCCTCCTGCGCGTCGCCGCCCTGCTCGGCCAGGGTGAGCGCGCGCTCCAGGTCCGCCAGCGCCTGGCCCGGCTCGCCGGAGAGGACGCGCAGACCCGCCAGCTGCGACAGCGCCCGCGCCTGTCCCACCGCGCTGCCCACCGACCGGGACTGCTCCGCCGCGCGCGTGAAGGCCACCCGCGCCCGGTCCAGCTGCCCCAGCCGCTGCTGCAACCGCCCCAGCAGCAGGTAGTGCTCCCAGTAGAAGTCCGGCGCCCGAGGGGTCCGGCTGCCCATGCGCTGGAAGGCCCGCGCCAGCAGCTCCACCGCGGCCGTCGTCTCGCCCTTGGCCTCGCGCACCCGCGCCAGCTCCCCCAGCACGCGGGCCTCGACCTCCGGGTCCGCGCCCGCCGGCCCCTGCGCCATGCTCAGGCGCACCTCCGCGTCCTCCACGCGCCCCAGCTTCAGCTCCGCGGTGGCCAGCCTGCGCGCGGCCTCCGCCCACGGGCCGGGCGTCTGCATCACCGGCACGCGGTCCAGCCACGGCGTCACCAGCCCATCCACGGCCGCGGGCTCCGCGTGTGTCAGGCACTCCGCCGCGCGCGCGAGCACGTCCAGCTGCCAGCGCACCACCGTCGCCGTCGCGCCAGGCGCGCGGCCCAGCGCCCAGCGGTAGAACTCCACCGCCGCGCGCCACTCGCCGCGCGCCGCGAACCAGTCTCCCGCCCGCTCGCACGCGGCCGGCGCGCCCGGCGCCTCCGCGCCCAGCAGGTGGTCCGCCACGCGCACCTCGCGGGCCGGCTCCTGGGCGAAGGCCTCCCGCTCCAGCGCCTCCGCCAGCTCCTCGTGCGCGCTCCGCAGCTGCGAGGGCGAGAGGCGCTCGCGCAGCACCTGCCGCGCCTCCTCGCGCGTGAAGCGGAAGATGCCGGGCTGCTGGGGCACGGGCACCACCCACTCCGCGTCGTCGAGCACCTCCACGCCCACCGGGCCGGGCAGCGACGCGCGCACCAGCTCCGCCGAGAAGAGCGACCCCTCCACCGCGGCGCGCTGGAGGAAGCGCAGCGACGCGGCGGGCAGCAGCTCCAACCGCGCCCCCAGCACCTGCCCCAGGTCCTGCGGCAGCGCCGCGGCGGACAGCGGCCCATTGGTCTGGAAGCCCTCCTCCGTGCGCAGCAGCACGCCCACCGCGACGAGCAGCCGCACCAGCGCCAGCGCATGCGCGGGATTGCCGCGCACCCGGTCCCCCACCGCCCGCTCCAGCGAGGGCGACAAGGGCAGGCCCAGGCTCGCGGTCAGCAGCGCGTTCAGCTCCGAGGACGACAGCCCCTCCAGCACCGTCACCGGAAGGGGCGACAGGGCCGTGGGCACCGCGTCCACGTCGCCCGTGCCCACCAGCGCGACGCGCGTGTCCTTCGCGCCCAACACGCCCGCGAGCAGCTCCAGCGAGGCGCCGTCCACCCGGTGCACGTCGTCCACCAGCAGCAACAGCCCGGACGGCCGCGCCACGCGTTGGATCGCGTCCACCACCGCCACGTCCCCCGCGGCCAGGTGCCCACCCACCGGCGCGCCCCGCGCGAGCCGCCGCCAGAGCGCCGCGGCCTCCGGCTCGGAGAAGCCCAGGCCCACGAGCGACGCCGCACTCGCGTCCGCGCCGGGCCCGGAGCGCGAGAGGGACGCGAACACCGTGCGCCACAGCCCCAGCGCGCCCGCGGAGCGCGGGTCTCCGCCCCACGCGTACACCACCCGCGGCGATGACGCGCCCGCCGCCAGCTCCGCCACCGCCTCCAGGAAGCGGCTGCGGCCCACCCCCGTGGGTCCGACGAAGAGCCGCGCGCCGCCCTCGCCCTTGCGCGCGGACTCCACCACCGCGCGCGCCTGGGCCAGGGCCTCGTCGCGCCCCACCAGCGCGTCGCCTCGGGACGCGGGCACGCCGGACTCCACCCGCCACGCCGGGCCCCCGGGCAGCTCGCGCGCCGCGCCGATGCGCACGCCCCCTGTCTCCACCAGCAGCGCCTTCACCGACGCGCCCACGAGCAGCTCTCCGGGCGCCGCCGCGTCCGCCAGCGCCAGCGCCCGCGCCAGCCCCATGCCGGACAGCCGGGCGCCGTCCGCGTCCGCGCTCACCCGCACCACGCCGGACTCCAACCCCCGCCGCGCCGCCACCCCCGCGAGCCCCAGCTCCTCCGCGCACGTCAGCGCCCGCGACGCGTCGTCCTGGCGGGCCTGCTGGAGCCCGAAAGGCAGACACCAGTGCGTGCCCGACAGCGCCATCGCCTCCACCTGGTGGCGCACCGCCACGGACGCCACCGCGTCGCGCAGCCGGGCCGCGTCCGCCGGTTCGCAGGCCACCACCAGCAGCGTGAGCCGGCGCATCAGCGCCTGCGCGTCCAGCGCGCGGATCTTCACCGTGGGGCCCGGGGCCTCGTCCCCCAGCGCCGGAGGCGCGTCGTCCTCGTCGGAGGTGAGCGGCGACGCGGAGAGCACGGACACCAGCGGCGCGGGCACCTCCATCGTCGGGTCCGTGGGCGGCTCGTGCACGGCGCCGTCGTCGCGCCGGGCCGCGGGCGCCTTGGCCGTTGGCGCGTCGGGGAGCTCCTCGTCGCCCAGGTGCACGGGCGGCTCGCTCAACACGGGCATCAGCGGAAGCTGCGGCGCGACGGCACCGGCCGCGGGCGTGAGCGAGTTGCCGCACGCGGGACAGAAGCGGTTGGTCGCGCTGGTGGACTGGCCACAGCGCGGACACGACACGCTGGAGGGCTCACGGGCCGGGTGCAGCCCCGGCTCCACGCTGCCCGCGTCGCGCAGCCGCGCGAGCACCGACTCGCCCACCAGCCGCGTCACCACCGCGGAGACGCTCTCCCCCGGCGCCTCCGGCACCTCGTCCAGATAGGCCTGGAGCGCGCGCGCCACGTCGGCGCATCTCGCGAAGCGCTGCGCGGGCGCGCGGTGGAGCGTGCGCAGGATGATCTGCTCCAACAGCGGAGACAGCCCCTCCACGAACTGCGACGGCTTGGGCACCGCCGCCAGGGCAATCCTTCGCATCGCCTCCGCGGGGTTGTCCGTGTCGATGAACGGCCGGCGCGTGCACAGCTCCCACAGCACCACGCCCAGCGCGAACTGGTCGCTCGTGCCGGCGACGGGTTCGTTGCGCACCTGTTCGGGCGACATGTAGCGCAGCTTGCCCTTGAGCACGCCGGTGCGCGTGCGGCTGGCGCGGATGGTCGCCTTGGCCACGCCGAAGTCCACCACCTTCGTCACGCCATCCAGGCGCACCATGATGTTCTGTGGGCTGATGTCCCGGTGCACCAGCTCCAGCGACGCGCCCTGGTTGTCCCGCGCGTGGTGCGCGTGGTCCAGGCCCAGCGCCGCGTCGCGGATCAACTGCGCGCACACCCGGTGGGGCAGCGGCGTGGCGGCCCGCTGCGCCGCCTTCGCCAGCCGGCCCAGGTTCTCGCCCTCGATGTACTCCATGGCGATGTAGAACGTGCCCTGCCACGCGCCGACCTCGTACAGCGAGACGACGTTCGGGTGGTTCAGGTGCGCCGCGACCCGGGCCTCGTCGAGGAACATCTCCACCGACCCCTCGTGCTCCAGCAGGTCCGGCAGCAGGCTCTTGAGGATGACGGGGCGCTCGAAGCCGCTCACCCCCACCTGACGGGCCAGGAAGATTTCGCCCATGCCCCCCACGGCCAGGCGGCGGAGGACCGCGTACCTGCCGAAGATGAGGGAAGACGGGGAAGCACCGGACACCATCGCGACTGCCACCGTACCTACCGATCGCCATCCCCCGCCAGTCCCCGTCCCCTCCCTTTGCTCCATGCCCACCGTCCGGCCGGGCCCATGCCGTGTGGGGGGCCCACGCACCGGGCGTGGTTGGGATTGGGCGGGGCTGCTTCTCAGACGTGCCAGGTCAGCCGGCCGCCCTGCTCGGACGTGCCGGGCGTGAGGGTCAGGGGCGACACATACAGCCCATGCCGTTCCCGCTTCCACCACGCCCCGGTGCGCTGGCGCTCCTCCCGGGACGTCATCCGGTAGTCGTGGAGCACGGCGCGCACGACGCGGGGCGGGTGGTCTGGAAAGGGATTGGCGGCGAACAGCCTCAGGACCTCCGGTGAACCCTCCAGCAGCCGCTCCATCAGGGTGATGAACCAGGAGGGCGGCGACCCCAGCGCGGCGAACCACATCTGCCAGTCCAGCCGGGGCTGGTGGGGCGCCACCTGGCGCGGCGGCCGGTCCAGCGCGGACGTCTTGTAGCGGAACGGGTACTCCACCCAGTGCACGCCGTCATCGGAGCCCTCCAGCGTGATCTCCGGCCGGTCCACCGTCATCACGGAGAACAGGCCGTAGGAGTTCACCGAGTGCAACGGCAGCAGCCGGTCCTCCAGCCAGTCCACCGCCGCCACCAGGCGCGCGGGGCCCCTCGGCCACCACCCCATCCGGCGGAGGAGCTCCGCCGAGCCCAGCGCGAGCACCGGCACCGCCGTGGCCGCCGACAGCGCCGTGCCCAGCGCGGACGGCCTCCGCGCGGGTCCGGCGTCGCGCCACCAGCGCGAGGGGAGCACGCGGCGCAGGGCCGCGTCGTCCAGCAGCCACAGCCCCAGGGCCTGCGACTGGACGTTGAAGAAGCCGTAGTTGCCCGTGGCGACGATGGCCGCCTGCAGCGCGGAGAAGATGCCGAAGGCGACCTGCCGCACGCGCCGGGGACCGAAGGCGAGGAAGGGCACCGCCGTCTCCGCCGCCAGCACCGCCGCCGTGCCCGCGTGACGCACCGGGCGGGGCAGCTGGTGCGCGGCCCAGCCGCCGCGCGTGGGCAGGGGCGCGGTCTCGAAGTAAACGTCGCACGCGCTCAGGTCGCGCCACGTCTGGTCGCGCGAGTGGAACTTGCTCATCCCCGAGCCGAAGTAGAGCCGGAACACGAGCATCCGGAAGAGGAGGACCTCCAACGCGGACACATCCCGCTTCCCCAGCCCCGGCCGCACGCCGCCCGGCGCGGTGAGCGCGCCCAGCGCCCCCATCTCCAGGAGCAGCACGTCCCACTGGAACGACAGGAACTCGCGCCCCAGCGACACATAGGACAGGTACAGCCCCCACAGCCCCGCGGCGCTCAGGCGCGGGGCGACGTTGAAGAGCAGCGCCAGCGACAGGCCCTGTCCCACGCGGCAGCCGCGCACCAGCGCCGCGTCGGACGCGTCCCTCCAGAACACGGAGGGGCGCCGCCACCGGCCCTGCGCCGCCCAGCGCTCCGACTGCGCCAGGTCGCGGATGGGGCGGATGCCCTTCTCGCCATAGAGCCCCAGCACCTGCCGGCCCAGCGACGTGAAGGCGATGAGGAAGGTGCCGCCCATCAGCCGCAGGAAGAGCCAGCGCACGCGCCGGTGTTCGGCGGGCTCCGTCACCCGGCTGAACAACCACGTGTCCCACCGCGCCGCGCGGCCCCGGTGCCGCGCGATGACCGAGTACACCGCGCCCGCCGCCTGCTGGATGCCGGGCAGCAGCCCCAGCCGCGCGGCGAAGCGCGTGCCCCAGCGAGGCGACCAGGCGAGCATCCGGAAGACCGCCTCCGCGCCCGAGGAGCGGCGCCCGGAAGGCTCCACCAATTGCAGGGCCCGCCGCATGTCCTGACGGGAGATGCCCAGGAGCGCGCGCAGCCATCCGCTGGCGCGCACGAAGCGCACCCGCCCCTGGGTGTCCCCGCGCCAGCGCGCCACCCAGCGCTTGCAGAAGCCACAGTCCCCATCGAACAGCACCAGCGGTCGGGTCATCGCGCGCATCGCGTCTCTCCTGACGTCCAACGACAAAGGTGCGCGCGGCGGGCGGGATGCGAAGGGGGTGGGAGGGGCCGCTGGAGGAGCAGGCGGGCGGAGGGGCGGGCGCCCGTGTCATCCGCGCGCCGGTGCCTAGCTTTGTCCGCATGAGCGAGCCCAAGGCCCAGGCGAAGAAGACGGACGAGATCGTCCCGGGAGTGCACCACTGGACCGTCGCCGACGACCGGCTCGGCGGCCTGCGCAGCGACGCCTACGCGGTGGTGGACGACGACGGCACCGTCACCCTCATCGACCCGCTGCCCATCGACGAGAAGGCCCTGCGCAAGCTGGGCGACATCGACGCCATCGTGCTCACCGCGGGCAACCACCAGCGCTCCGCGTGGCGCCTGCGCAAGGCGTTCGGCGTGCCCGTCTGGGCCCCGGAGGGCGCGCTGGGCCTGGGGGAGAAGCCGGACTTCGAATACGTGAACGGGACCATCCTGCCCGGCGGCCTCAACACCTTCCAGACGCCAGGGCCCACGGAGGCCATGTACACGCTCTGGCTCCAGAAGAGCCCGCACGCGGTGGTCTTCATCTCCGACCTGCTGTCACGCGAGGGCCGGGGCGCGCCGACGTTCGTCCCCAGCGAGTACCAGGACGAACCCCTGCGCACGCGCACCAGCGTCCAGCGCATCCTGGACCACCTGCCCCTCCAGACCGTCTGCTTCGCGCACGGCGCGCCCATCCTCAAGGAGGGCGCCGCGGCCCTGCGCAAGGCGCTGGAGCAGGACGAGGAGTTCCCCAGCGCCCCGGCGCCCTAAGGCGCCAGCTCACGCACCAGCACGTGGCCGCCGTCCTGGCCGGGAGGCACCAGTTCCAACCGGGCCCCCGCCTCCGCTCGGTCCAGCAGCGTGCCCAGCGCCACCAGGTCGGTGACGGGGATGCGGGTGGCGAAGGCCTGCTCCTCGCCCCGCGACATCGCCTGGGCCACGCGGGCCTCGTCGGCGAGGTCCGTCTCGTAGACGAAGGTGCGCTCGTCGTAGTCGTGCCCGCCGGGGACGCGCCCCACCAGCCGCATGGGCCCCAGCCGCGTGTGCACGCGCACCGCCGGGTTGTCCCACTGGGTGACGCCCCGCAGGCGCTTCGCGCGCACCATGCCGAGCGTGAGCGTCTTCACCCACGAGGACGCGCCCCGCCCCGGCAGGAAGCTGAACAGCGACACGCCCACGAACAGCCCCGGCGTCAGCGACGGCGCCACGTAGCAGGCCGCGCCAATGGCCAGCTCCTCGTCCGCCAGCAGCAGCCGCTCGCGCGCCGGCGCCTTCAACAGCCGCGCGGGGCAGCGCAAGAGCCCGATGGCGCCGGGCAGCAGGTACAAGTCCGACAGCACCCAGCGCGGCACGCCGATGCCACCGAACGCGAGCTGGTTGAGCGTCAGGTATTGCCGCGCCAGCTCCGCGTTGTGCTCCGCCAGCAGGTGCGTCACCGGGATGCCATGCGGGGCCAGGTCCAGCGACGGCACGTGCACGCCGGAGCCCAGCGCCTGCAAGGACAGCTCCGGGTTCGCGGCGAAGAACGCCTGAGCCAGCGACGCGAGCTCACCCGCCATCGGCTTCGATGTCCTTCGCCACGACGTCCAGCCGGCACTCGGGAGGAAGGTGGAGGCGGGAGGCGTCCACCGACGCGCGCGACACCAGACAGCGCGACGAACCACCGCCCTTCTCCGTCAGCTCCGGCATCGGCATGGACACCACGCGCATGCCCAACCCCTCCAACAACGCCACCACGTGCGCGGGCATCACCGTGGGCGCGAGCAGGTCCCGGCCCAAAGGCAGACCATTGGTCGCGTAGCGGCGGATGTCCGCCTCCGTCACCCGCACCAGCCGGTTCGCGCCGAAGCGCTGCTCCAGCAGCGCCACGGACTCCGGCGCCATCACGTCCGGGCAGACGACCAGCCGGTCCACCGCGGGCAAGGGCAGCACCGCCATGTTCCCGTGGAACGCGGGCTCGCGCACCTGGACGCGCAGCACCTCGCCGGGGAAGAACGGCTCCGCCGCCGCCAGGCCGTCCAGCGTGGTGCGCCCGCCCCAGAACAGCAGCGTCACGCCGTCGAACGTCGCCACGTCCCCGTGCGCCTCCCAGATGCCCACGCCCGGGTCCACCACCTCCAGGCCCATGCGCCGGGCCAGCGGGGTCCAGTGGTCGCGCTCCGCGAAGCGGTGCGCGCTCATCATGCGAGGCAGCAGGAACAGCGGAGCCTGCCCCTCGCGGGCCACCACCTGGCCGCACTCGGCCGCGTACGGCATGCCCGTCAGCGCGTCCGAGGGCGAGGGCAGCGCCACCACCGTGCCCCCGCGCGACTCGATGTGCCGGGCCAGCGTCAGCCACTCCCGCCGCGCGCCGCGCGCATCCGCCGGGGCGGCCTCGCGGCTGCGGAAGTTCGACCGGCCTCGCAGCGCCCAGCCCCGGCCCGGCGGCGACATCAGGAAGAGGTCCATCATCCGTTCGACTCTAGGCCACCCGGGGCAGGTCCTGTCAGAGGTAACAGGACCGCTCATCGCCGGTCATCTCGTGGAGCGCGCAGGCCGCTCTCCGCCGGAAAGCACGACCGGAGACCCGAGACGACGACCCGGTCGCCACGCGAAGGGACGTCCTTGAGAGGGAATTCAAACTCACGTTCACGCGGCAACAATTCTATTTCAGGGGTGATCCGTGACACGACCGGGATGTCCGTCCCTTTGCCTCACCACCGGCATAGCGTGAACCCTCCCGGGCTCCTCCATCGACGCGCCCGGCTCCGGCGAACGCACCCTCTTCCGAGCATCGATTCCCTTCCCATATGCCCATGCCTTCATGCTCCTGGCACCGCATCGTCGGCCTCGCCGCCACCCTGGGCCTTTGCGCTTGCGGAGGTCCCGACAACACCTACCTGCTCGACTTCGGCTACCACTCGGACACCCTCCTGGTGGCCTCGGACTACAGCAGCTTCACCCTGGCCCCGAGCACCTTCTTCTCGCTCGACCGCACCTTCTTCACGTTGGAGACCCTGACCTTCAGGCTGGAGGACCTGCGGATGGACCTTCCGCCCACGGCGCGCTGCGAGGACTACGAGGAGGTGCTCTCCCCGCAGATGTCCTGTCAGGACTCCGTGCCGGAGCCCCCTGGCAAGCGCCCTCGCGAGGCCCCCGTGAGCCGGCCTGGCGTGCTTCACCTCCCGGGCCCCGTGGAGTTGGGCACCGGCAAGCCCCTGTCCTTGGGGGGCGAGCAGGTGTTCATCCCCCGCGGCTATTATCGCGCCATCGACACGCGGTGGGTCCCGGGGACACCGGAGCACCCCAGCTTCCAGCTTCGCGCATACTTCATCTACCGGGCGAAGCTCCACGTGCTGGAGTTCGCCTTCCAGTCGGACGAGCCCATGCGCTTCGAACACCGGGGCGTGCCGACGGGACTGCCCGAGGAGTTCTCGGAGCATCCCGCCGCCTTCGGCGGAAGTCTGGACATGGGCGACTGGCTCGCGGACATCGACATCTCGGGCTGCCTGGCGGCTGGGGACCTGACCCTGGACGGGAACGTGCTGCGGCTCGAGACCGGACGGGGCGCCTGCGCGAATGCCGCCACGAACCTGCGGCTCAACATCCAGCGGAGTGGCGACCTGTTCACCGGGCTGCGCCGGTAGACACGCCTCCCGCCTCCGTCGCGTGCGCCAGCACCTTGCCGCGACGCTCACCGAGAACCACGCGAGTCTGGACGACGGCGGAGACTCCTCGGTGACCAAGCGCGTGCAATCCGTCGGGGGGAGGAGCACGGCGACCGGGCCCCCCGCCCACGAGGGGCAGCGCCAGCCTCCCCGCACCCTCTCGTTTTTCACCGGAAGGGGGTCCTCAAACGCCCCGCGTGCATGGCATCCTCGCCCTCTTTGAGCACAAACGTGGCTGGGGATTCATGCACTTCGAGTTGGCCTTCGTGCTGCTCTTCTCCATCGCGACAGCGGTGGCGATCGCTGCGCGCTACTTCAAGTTTCCGTACACGGTGGCGCTGGTGCTGGCGGGCCTGGGCCTGGGCATCGTGCACGTCTTCGAGCCGCCGCACCTGACGAAGGAGCTGCTGTTCGCGGTCCTCCTGCCGGGGCTCTTGTTCGAGGCGGCCTTCCACGTCGACTTCCGCAAGTTCTGGAAGAACAAGCTGGCCATCACCTCGCTGGCGATTCCGGGGGTGGTGGCGTCCATGGGGCTCACGGCGCTGCTGTTGTCCCCGGCGATGAAGGGGATGAACGCGCTGGAGGGCTTCGGGCTCATCCACGCGATGGTGTTCGCGTCGCTCATCGTGTCAACGGACCCCATCGCGGTGGTGGGCCTGTTCAAGGCGCTGGGGGCGCCCAAGCGGCTGGCCATCCTGGTGGAGGGGGAGAGCCTGCTCAACGACGGCACCTCCGTGGTGCTGTTCACGCTGGTGGTGGGCGTGGCCAACGGCGCGCAGTTCACCGCGGGCGGCGCGGTGCTGGACTTCATCAAGGTCGCCGGCATGGGTGCCTTCATCGGCATCGCGGTGGGCTTCGCGGTGGCGAAGGTCATCCTGCGCGTGGAGGACGCGATGGTGGAGATCACCTGCACCGTCATCGCCGCGTACGGGTCCTTCGTGGTGGCGGAGCACTTCCACTATTCGGGCGTCATCGCGACGGTGGTGGCCGGCATGCTGTGCGGCAACTGGGCGGCGCAGGAGGGCATGGGCCCCACGACGCGCATCGCGGTGGAGAGCTTCTGGGAGTATCTGGCCTTCGCGCTCAACTCCGTGGTGTTCCTGCTCATTGGCCTGGAGGTGCAGCTCAGCTCGCTGCTCGCGTCATGGCTGCCCATCCTGCTGGCGTACGGGGCGGTGATGCTGGGCCGCGCGGTGGTCGTCTACGGCGTGTCCGGCCTGCTGCGGCTCACGCCGGAGCGCATGCCGTGGAAGTGGAGCGCGGTGCTCACCTGGAGCGGCCTGCGCGGCGCGGTGTCCATGGTGCTGGTGCTCGGCCTCCCGGACGACTTCGCCCACCGGGAGCTGCTGGTGAACATGACGTTCGGCGTGGTGGTGCTGTCCATCATCTTCCAGGGCCTCACCATGGCGCCGGTGCTCAAGAAGCTGGGCATCACCGGCCTCAAGGACGTGTACCAGGAGCAGTACGAGCTGGCCCGGGGCAAGCTGGGCGCCATCCACGCGGCGCTCGCGGCGCTGGAGGCCATGCGCCGCTCGCGCGAGATTCCGGTGGACGTGCTGGAGCCCCTGGAGCGCGACTACCAGCAGAAGGCCCAGGCGGTGACCCAGGAGCTCACGGGGCTCAAGCAGCAGTCCAACCGCTTCCATGAGGAGGAGCAGCAGGAGGCCATCCGCCGCGTCCTCATCGTGGAGAAGGACGCCCTCTTCAGCGCCTACCAGAAGGGCACGCTCAACAAAGAGGTCTTCGAGCACCTCACCGCGGAGCTGGACGAGCGCATCTCGAAGGCGAAGGACGCGGAGGCCCACGTCCCCCTGGAGGACGCCCACGCCCCTCCCCCGGAGGCGCTGGCGTCCTGAGCAGGGCTTCGCTCCGACGACCCGGGCGGGCCCTTCCCGTCGTATGAAGGGAACCGGGCCCGGTGTCGTCGCGGCGTCGCGAGCGAACCGGTGCGCAGGAGAAGCGACCCATGCGGCGGACCTGGAACACCTGGATGGCCCTCTGCCTCATCGCGGCGGGGTGCGCGCCGCTCGACCTGACGCCCTTCACCCCCCAGGCCCGCTCCCGGGTCCTGGTTGAACCCCCGGGCACCGCGTGTCCCCACGGCGGGAAGGCCATCCAGACGGGCCTGGACCGCGATGGGGACGGCGTGCTGGGGGACGATGAGGTCACCCACACCGAGTACGTCTGCGCGGAGGCCACCGCGGTGCTGTTGCGGACGGTGCCGCTCGCGCCCGGCGCCCAGTGCCCGGAGGGTGGGCAGGTCACCCAGGCGGGGCTGGACCTGAACGGCGACGGCGTGCTGGACGACACGGAGGTCACTCGCGAGGTCCCCGCCTGCACGCGCTCCGCGACCGTGCGCACCCGGACCCGCACGGTGCTGAGCAGCGAGGTCTGTCGCTCCGCCGCGACCATCCTGGAGGTGGGCGAGGACGTGGATGGCAATGGCGTCCTCGGCACCTCGGAGGTCCAGGCCTCCCATCACTTCTGCCTCCTGAACGACACGCAGCGCCAAGTGCAGGTGCAGGTCCAGCCCGAGCCCGCTGGCGGAATCTGCGGACGACCCGGCGTCCGCGTGGATGCCTTCATCGACCTGAACGACAACGGCCAGCGGGACCCCGACATGGAGGAGCTGATCACCCTCCCGGTGTGTCAGCCCGTCCGCGTCCACGAGGGGAGCTACGTGGTGCGCAACGCGACGGACCTCGCGGCGCTCCGGGGTGTCACCCGCGTGAACGGGGACCTGTTCGTCAACTCGGAGACCCTTTCGGAGTTCGCGTTGCCGGAGCTGTCCGTCGTGGTCGGCAGCCTGCGCATCGATACCAACCCCCTGCTCACCCGCGTGGACCTGCCCGGCCTCCGCTTCGCCACGACCGTGGCCCTGGACAGGAACGCGGAGCTGACCACGGCCTCCATGGGCGACCCGGCCGGAATGGTCTCCGTGCAATGGGACCTGTTCGTGCAGCACAATCCGCTGCTCACCACGCTCGATGGGCTGCGAGCCCTGGCGCCAGGTGGGGCGCTGACCGTGCTGGACAACGCGCGGCTGGAGACCCTTGGGTTCCCCGCCATCATCGGTCTCGCAAAAGCCCTCACCGTGGAGGAGAACCCGCGGCTGCGCACGCTGTCCCTGCCCCGGCTCCAAACCACGGGCTCGGTCTCGCTGATCGGCGCCACGGCGCTGGAGTCCCTGGCCGGGCTGTCCGAGCTGCGCACCGTCGAGAGCCTGTCCCTCATCGGCAACGGCGCGCTGACCCGCCTGGACGGACTGGACAGCCTCGTCTCCGCGGGCGCCATCACGCTCGACAACAACGCGAGGCTCCAGACGACGGCGGGCTTCCCCCAGCTCGTCCGCGCGGGCTCCGTGACCATCAGCAACAACGCCCTGCTGGAGTCCGCGGGCGGCATGCCCCTCCTGCGGACCGTGTCGGAGTCGTTCACGGTCCTCAACAACCCGAAGCTGCGGACGGTGTCGGGCCTGGACCTGCTCGACTTCGCCCACAGCGTCAGCGTGGAGCAGAACCCGATGCTCAACGACCTGATCGGCTTCGGCAACCTGATGCGGCTGGACCGCCTGTCGGTCCGCGACAACGAGCGCCTGGAGACGCTGGCTCGCTTGATGGACCTGCGCCGGCTCGAGTTCCTCGTCGTGACGGACAACGTGAACCTGAAGGAGCTGCGCCTGGACGGGCTGGAGGCCGTGGAGCAGGGCTTCACCATGACGGGCAACCTCACGCTGCCCACGTGCCTCGCGCGGGACCTGGCGAACCGGACCTTCAGCGGGAAGCCGGGCAACGTCACCATCGCGGGCAACGGCGACTTCCCGAGCGCCTGCACCAACCCCTAGCCCCGCCTCAGCGGTCGCTCGTCTCCACACGCGACTGGAGCACCGCGCCCAGCGCCGCCGCCGTGTCCTCCGGCAGCCGGGACAGGTGCGCGTAGAGCACCTCCTCCACCCGGGCCACCTCCTCCTTCGGGGCGCCCGCCTCACGCAGGCCGGCCAGCACCGCGTACGCGGCCACCGCCAGCGGCCCCACGTAGCCGCGCGACTCCTCCCAGAACTCCTCGAAGCACGGCACCGGCTCGCCCCCCACCACGCGCGCCAGCCGTCCCAGGCACGCCTCCCAGTAGCCGCGGTGCGCGTCCCGGGCCGCGTCGTCCGCGAAGGGCCCCTGGCGCAGCTCCAGCCGCGTGCCGCCCTCCTCGGGATGGAAGGTCAGCACCGCCCGCGTGCGCCCCGGCGGCACCGGGCCCCCCTCCCAGTCCATCTCCAGTTCCAGGGACTGCCCCGGCTCCACCGCCATGATGCAGCCCACCTGCGTGAACGCGCGACCCGCCGCGTCCCGCAGCCCTACCCGGTAGGGCTGGCCCAGCGCGCCGGGATCCGGCGCGTGCGTGCGGTGACAGCCCGGCGGCGCGCCGAACCAGCGGCGGATGAGCGCCGGCCGTTCAAAGGCGGGGAACACCTGGTCCGGCGGCGCGGGCAGCTTCCACTCCATCCTCAGGTCGCTCACGCCCGGACCCCCGAGCGCGTGCGCAGCTCATAGCGCGGCACGGCGGACAGCTCCGACTCCGGCGCCCGGTACTGCTCCACCACCAGGCTGATCCGCGACTCCCCCAGCCCCTCCACGCCGGAGGTGATGGCCTCCACCTCATGCAGCAGGTCACCCCGGAACATCACCAGCGCCCGCTCCTGGGGCGCGAGCTCCGCCACCGGACCTCCCCGGTGGTACAGCCGCAGCGCCCCGCCCCGGAGTTCCTTCGGAACCTGGACATACAAGACACTCACCGCCACCGGGCAGCCGATACTCGGACCGTAGAATTCAAGACTCCGGTCGATGTGCGCCGCGACGCCCCGGCCCCGCCCCACCAGCAGCGGGTTGAGCAGGAAGGCGTTGCACTCCGGCAGGAGCGTCTTCGCCAGGAACGGCGCGAACGCGGGGAAGCGCCGCGTGACGTCCGGCAGCGCCTCCCGGCGGAACGTCAGCGAGAAGCCGTACGTCCCGGAGAACTGCCCCGACAGGTTCGACTCTCCCAGGAGCGACGAGCCCAGGATGGCCGAGCGGATGGTCGCCGTCGTCTCCTCGGACAGGGCCTCGGGAGTGCGGTGGAAGAAGGTGTCGAGCCGGAAGGCCCCACCCCACGGTGGCTGGAAGCGCATGGCCCCGCAGTCTACCCACCCCCGCCGCGCCGCCCCATCCCCCGCCGCCCTCGCACGCCGCCCTTCGCGGAGGGAATCCCAACACGACGCGTCAAACCAAGACAACGCGGCGCATCATGGATGACATCAATTTCGCTTATTTATCAGTTATCACGCCTAAGTCGAATTCTCCGACCTCCCACCTTGCAGCGGGGATCGATCCCGACTTTCTTCGGACGAGCTACGAAGTCCCCTTCGCAGCGCTGCCGTCCCACGCTCCATCCACCCCACTGGAGTTCGCAACCATGAGCCGAATCAGACTCACGGGAACCGTGCTCGCGTTCCTGGCCGTCAGTTGTCTGGCGGTTGAATCAGAAGCCGCCACCTATGGCGTGACGCCCTCGGGCGCGTCCGCCATCTTCTACGTCGATACGACGGATTGGGCAGACATCCACTACAAGCTGAACGACGGCCAGCAGCTCAACATCCGCATGACGGTGACGGGTGGCCGCAACCAGTACACGGTCACCGGCCTGAGCGCTGGCAATTACATCGACTACAGCTACACGTACTGGGACGTGTCATGCGCCTGTGCGCGAGACACGACCTGGACGCGCTATACGCACAGCGGCACCGGGGGTGGCACCGACGCGGGCACCGGCACCGACGCGGGCACGGGCGTGGACGCCGGTCCTCCTCCCAACGGAGACGCGGGGCCCGTGGTGCCGCTGTTCACCAGCACCACGGCGCTGGAGCCGGCCACGGTCGAGACCACCGGCACGGCCATCATCACCCGCGTGGGCGACCGCGTTCGCGACCGCCACATGCGCGAGGACATGTATCAGGCGTACGACCACTACCTGAGGCTGTACTTCGAGAAGCGCACCCACTGGGTCGAGATCGTGGATGAGGTGGCGAAGGGCGGCAGCAACATCACCGTCAACCTCTACACCATCTATCCCTACGACGCGCCGAACTTCCGCGCGTTCTTCCGCGGCATCAACACGGTGGCGGAGTACTGGCACAACGCGGACTTCGCGCGGGTGAATGACTACAAGTACACGGCGTCGGTGAACTACAACGCCAAGGAAGGCCGCGCCATCCGCGTGGGTGACCGGATGGAGCTGGAGGTTGGCGTGTTCCTCCAGCAGCCGGTGGAAGGCCGCTTCAACTACTACGCCACGGCGATGCTCTACATCGTGGGCCAGGGCGGCATCGTGCCCTTCGAGGGCCAGGGCAGCCTGCGCGACTCCTACCCGCTGCCGGAGAAGGCCTGGGCGGGCGGCCGCGGCACGCTGCACACGCCGTTCTCCAACGAGCCGGACAACCGCTTCCTCCAGATGGCCACCAACCTGGCCCCGGTGAACGCGCAGCCCTTCGTGGAGGGTCGCCGCCTGCACCACACGAACTTCCGCGACGGCAGCCACTCGGAGCCGGACAACCCCATCTTCACGGCGCAGGTGGGCAAGCTGGGCAACAGCTACGTCAACGTGTCCTGCGTCTCCTGCCACAAGCAGAACGGCCGGGGCCTGCCGCCCACGACCACGAACACCACGCTCGACAACTACGTGGTGAAGGTGGGCAAGGTGAACGGCACCACCGTGACGGTGGACCCGGCGCTGGGCTTCCGCTTGCAGTCGCGCGCGGTCAGCGGCACGCCGGAGGCGGACGTGCGCATCGCCAGCTGGACGACGACGAGCGGCACGCTGCGCGACGGCACGGGGTATCAGCTGCGCAAGCCCAACTACAGCTTCCTCAACGTGACGCCGACGAACTTCTCGCCGCGCATCACGCCGCAGCTGATTGGCATGGGCCTGCTGGAGGCGGTGCCGGAGTCGCAGATCGCCGGCCTGGCGGACCCGAACGACGCCAATGGCGACGGCATCTCCGGCCGCATGCAGACGGTGCAGGACCCGGAGACGGGCGTCACGCGCCTGGGCCGCTTCGGCTGGAAGGCGGCGTCCGCGCGCGTGAAGCACCAGGTGGCCGAGGCGCTCAACAGCGACATGGGCGTGACGTCCAACGTGTTCAAGACGCTGGACTGCGGCACGTCGCAGCAGGGCTGCGCGGGCAGCAGCGTGGAGCTCTCCGACTCCGACCTGGACAAGCTCACCCGCTACATCAGCCTGCTGGGCGTCCCGGCGCGCCGCGACCACTCGGACGCGACGGCGCTCCAGGGGGAGACGGTGTTCACCAACGCGGGCTGCGCGAAGTGCCACGCGCCCACGCTGACCACCAGCCCGTACGCCGCGATGAACGAGTTCCGCAACCAGACCATCCACCCGTACACGGACCTGCTGCTGCATGACATGGGCACGGGGCTGGCGGACAACCTCCCGGAAGGGCAGGCCACGGGCGCCGAGTGGCGCACGCCGCCGCTCTGGGGCATTGGCCTGACGGCGGGCGTCAGCGGCGGTGAGGCGTACCTGCACGACGGCCGCGCGCGCAGCGTCACCGAGGCCATCCTCTGGCACGGCGGCGAGGGCGAGGCCGCCAAGCAGGCCTTCGTGAACCTCAGCGCCGCGGATCGCAACGCGCTGTTGAAGTTCGTCAACTCGCTGTAGGCCTCACGGCCGTGAAGACAGACGCCGGGCGGAGGCCACCGCGCCGTCCGCCCGGCGTCCGTGTTTCAGGGGGCACCGACGGTCATGGCGCGGAGTTTGAACGGGCGAACGCGCACCGGAACGCCGCTGACCTTCCTGAAGCGGGTCCCCCCTTCCCGCCATGAGAAAGAGTGCACGCTGGCGCACCGTCCCCTCGCATCGCGGTAGCCAGCGCGCGTCCGTCGCGCCACGCTGGCGCTTCCGTGGACGACACCCGCCTCCCCGACCCTGAAGCCCTCCGCCCGCTGCTCACCGACGCGCTGTCGCTGCCCGCGCTGAGTCCCCACGGCCCGCGCCTGGAGCGCCTGCTCGCGGACTACGCCCGGGGCGTCGCCCGCAAGGACGCGCCGCTCGTCGTCGCCCTCGTCGGCGCCACCGGCGCGGGCAAGTCCACCCTGCTCAACGCCCTCGCCGGGCAGTCCCTCTCCCGCGAGGGCGTGGACCGACCCACCAGCACCGCGTCCACCCTCTTCGCGCCCGAAGGCACGCCCGTGGAGGAGCTGGCCCGCACCGGCGCGCGCGTCGTGCGCTACTCGCCCGGCCCCCAGGGCCTGTGGAGCGGGCAGGTCTTCATCGACACGCCCGACCTCAACAGCGTCGCCACCCAGCACCGCGACGTCGCCCGCGCCGCGCTGGACAAGGCCGATGTCGCCCTCGTCGTCATGCACCGGGGCAGCGTCGCGGAGGCCACCCAGGTGGAGTTCCTGGCCGAGTTCGCCCGCCGCCGCGCCCTCGTCTTCATCCTCAACTTCGCCGACGAGCTCTCCGCCGACTCGCGCGACGCGCTGAAGTCACAGGTCCGCCGCGTCGCCACCCAGCACTACGGCCTCGCCGCGGAGGACGTCCCCGTCTTCGCCATCAGCGCCCGCGCCGCGAAGGACGGCCAGGATGTCTCCGGCGAGTTCGGCCCGCTCCTCTTCCACCTGCGCGGCCTCGCCACCCAGGCCGTCGCCGCGCGCGTGCGCCACACCAACGCCCTGGGCGCGCTGGAGGAGATCGCCTCCACCGTCCAGGCCGCGCTCAGCGAAACGGACGCCCTGCTCGCGAAGACGCGCGCCGCGCTCGACACGGGCCTCGCGCGCGCGGCCGAGGCGCTCCAGGGAGACTTCGACGCGCGGCTGGCCCTGGCCCACGGCCACCTGGCGTCGGAGGTGCGCCGGCAGGCCGCGGGCCGCTTCTGGGGACCCGCCGCGTGGGGCCTGCGCCTGTCGCTGTGGGGCGCCTCCGGCATGGGCGCCGGCGCGCTGGTGGCCCGCCGCAGCCTGCCCGCGGGGCTCGCGGTGGCCGCCGCCTCCACCGTGGTGGACGCCGTGAGGGACCGCACCCGCGCCCGCGCCGCGGAGGTCGCCGTGGTGGAGCCCTTCGAGGACGACTTCCTCGCGGAGTCCGCCGCGCGCACCGCCCTGGCCGAGGCGCGCAGCGTGGCGCGCACCCAGGGCCTGGAGGCGGGGCTGCTCGGCGTGCCCGACGTGGAGGCGATGCTGGCGGAGCTGCGCCTGGCCCGCGCGGGCGCCTGGCGCTACACGGCCTCCACCGCCGTCGCGGAGGCCGTGGCCCGCTGGTGGCGCACGGCCCGGTGGCTGGTGCTGCCGCTCATCAACCTGCCCCTGCTCGCGCTGCTGGGGCACGTGGGCTACCGCGTGGTGCGGGGCTACGTGGAAGGCCCCCTGCTGCCGCTGGAGTACTTCGTCAACGCGGGGGCCTTCTTCGGGCTGCTCGCGGGCGCCGGAGCGCTGCTCGCGTCAGCGAGTCTCGTCGGAGCCACTCGCCATGCGGGGAGCGCGGGCCGGCGCCGGTTTGTCGAGTCCCTCGCCGCCCTGGGCGGGAGGCTGGGAGAGGCCGTCGATGAGGGCCTTGGCACCGGGCGGCAGGCCGCGCGACGCATCCTGGAGCGGATTCGGGCTGTCGGGTGACATGGACATCACCGCCTGGCCCGGCACGTGGACGCCGCCGTTGGAGGCCAGCATCGGCTGCGCGGAGTCCTTGCACAGCGGCGCCGACACCAGCGTGTCCCGCACCGGATCTCCAAAGCCCACGATGCGCGCGGGCACCGACGGGTTGTTCCACCCGGAGCCCTGCTCCTTCGCGACCTTGAAGTGCAGGTGCGCGCCGCACGCCCAGCCCGTCGCGCCGGAGAAGCCGATGAGCTGCCCCTCCTTCACGCGCTCACCGGCCTTCACCACCACGGCGCTGAAGTGCAGGTACTGCGTCTCCAGCCCGTCGCCGTGCGAGATGACGACGTAGTTGGCCATCGGCGCGAACTGCTCGCCGCAGCCGCCCTGCTTGCTGTCGCCGCGCGCCATGCGCACCAGGCCGTCATGCGCCGCCACGATGGGCGTGCCCTCCGGCATCCGGAAGTCCCACGCGAAGGTGTCGTTGTGCTGGTGGCTGCCTGTCTCATGGCCCTGGCTCACCGTGTAGATGCGTCCACAGGCGAAGGGCACGCCCACCTCGGGCATGTTCGAGGCCGCCCGGGCGGCGGGGGGGACAGCGGGAGCCGAAGCAAGGAGGGAGCCGACGAGAAGAGCGGAGAAGTTCATATCGGGGCGGGCGGACAACCGGCGCAAGGGCTTGCGGTATTTCCCATCCATTTTCGCCCAATCCCGAACGGATCACTAGCAGGCGAGCCGCGCCCCGCCCTGTCTCACGGGGGCGACCCTTGACCACACTCCAGAGGAGAAAAGGGTCCGAAGAACAAGAGCGCCTGCCTCTCCGCCTGCTTGATGGGCGGGCCGTTTGTCTCTGAACTCAAGCCATCCCAATCCCTGTCATCCGTACGGCCGCAAAGACAGACGCTCGCCCGCTCCCACGCCCCGCCAGCGGGCCCGGGCTCCCCCTTCCGCGGCGCGCCTCCACCCCCACGGCCCGGCCCCAACAAAGTGACTGGTCACTTTTTAAGTGACCGGTTATCCTCCCAGGCATGCCCCCGAAGTCCCCTCCCAGGAAGGCCGCGAGGCCGGTGCGCCGCACGCAGGCGGAGCGCCGGGAGACGACGCGGCGCAAGCTGCTGGACGCGACCATCGAGGCGCTGGTGGAGCAGGGCTACGCGCGGCTGACGACGGTGGAGGTGGCGAAGCGGGCGGGGGTGTCCCAGGGGGCGCTCTTCACGCACTTCGACACGAAGGAGGAGCTGCTGGCGGTGGCGGTGGAGCACCTCTTCCCGCGCATCATCCAGGACTACCTGGCGGGCGTGGGGGCGCGGCCTTCGGGGAAGGACCGGGTGGGGGCGGCCGTGGACATGCTGTGGGCGGTGTACCAGCGGCCGGAGCTGCAGGCGGCCGTGGAGCTGTACGTCGCGGCGCGCACCGTGCCGGAGCTGCAGAAGGCGCTGGCGGTGGTGGACGGCCCGCACCGCCAGAACCTGCACCGCGTGGCGCGCGAGCTGTTCCCGGACGTGGCCGCCACGCACCCGGACTTCGACGACGTGGTGGAGCTGGCGTTGGACGCGGTGCAGGGCGCCGCGGTGGGCGGCGCGGCCCGTCCTTCAGACCCGGCGCACCGCCGCATGCTGGACACGCTGGCGCGCTTCATGCGCACCGCCTTCGCGCCCAGGGATTGAGCTTCAGGAGCAGCACGGCAGGAGGTCTTCCATGGACATGACGCACATCCCCGACCTCATCACCCCGGCCATCCCGGTGTTCGTCCTCACCGTCATCGCCGAGGCCCTGTGGGTGAAGAAGCAGCGCGAGGAGGGCGGCGCCAGCACCCTCAAGGGCCACACCTGGAAGGACACCTTCGCCAGCCTCTCCATGGGCCTGGGCAACGTGGCGGTGGGCGTGTTCTGGAAGGGCGTGGCGTTCGCGGGCTACGCGGCGCTCTACCACCTGACGCCGCTGCGCATGGGCGCGGGGGTGTTCGCGTGGGTGCTGCTCTTCTTCCTGGAAGACCTCTGCTACTACGCCTTCCACCGCGTCCACCACGAGAGCCGCCTGTTCTGGGCGTCGCACGTGGTGCACCACTCCAGCCAGCACTACAACCTGTCCACGGCGCTGCGCCAGACGTGGACGCCGATGTCGGGCTGGGCGTTCTGGGCGCCGCTGGCGCTGCTGGGCTTCTCCCCCGAGATGATCGTCACCCAGCAGGCGGTGAGCCTGCTGTACCAGTATTGGATCCACACGGAGGCCATTGGCCAGCTGCCCCGCCCGGTGGAGTGGCTGTTCAACACGCCCTCCCACCACCGCGTGCACCACGCGTCCAACACGGCCTACCTGGACACCAACTACGCGGGCATCCTCATCCTCTGGGACCGGCTCTTCGGCACCTTCACCCCGGAGGGCGAGCGCCCCGTCTACGGGCTGACGAAGAACCTCTCCACGTACAACCCGGTGCGCATCGCGTTCCACGAGTACGCCGCCATCGCGAAGGACGCGGCCCGCCCGGGCCCGCTCGGCCAGCGGCTGGGCTACATCTTCCGCAACCCGGCGTGGAAGCCCAAGGGGGCGCTCCCGCCGCCCATGGAGGCCGCGCACCCCGCTCCGTGAGGCCCCCGACACGCGGAGGGCGTGAACCGACCTCCAGGCAACGCGCCCGGTGACATCGTTGCGTCCGCGCCGTGCGGGCCTTGCTACGGTGCGGCGCGACGATTTTCGCGGGCCCGCGGGCTGAAGGCCGGGCCCTCCTGCCAGGGAGTCGGAACATGACGGAGCGCGAGTTGTGGGAGCGGTACCAGCGGCACCTGTGCGTCGTCCCCTCCGTGGGGCTCACGCTGGACATCTCCCGCATGGCCTTCGGCGCGGACTTCCTGGAGGGGATGCGCCCGCGCATGGACGCGGCGTTCCAGGCCATGGACGCGCTGGAGAAGGGCGCCATCGCCAACCCGGATGAGAAGCGCCGCGTGGGCCACTACTGGCTGCGCGCCCCGGAGCTGGCGCCGGACGCGGAGCTGAAGACGGCCATCACCGACATGCAGGCCCAGGTGGCCGCGTTCGCCCGGGACGTGCACGCCGGCAAGGTGAAGCCCCCGAAGGCGGCGAAGTTCACGCAGGTGCTGCTGGTGGGCATCGGCGGTTCCGCGCTGGGGCCGCAGCTGGTCGCGGACGCGCTGGGCTCCCGCCGCGACGCGATGCAGGTGCACTTCCTGGACAACACGGATCCGGACGGCATGGACCGCGTGCTGGGCGCCCTGGGCGAGCGGCTGTCGGAGACGCTGACCGTGGTCATCAGCAAGTCCGGCGGCACCAAGGAGACGCGCAACGGCATGCTGGAGGCGCAGGCCGCCTACACGCAGCGGGGCCTGGACTTCGGCGCGCACGCGGTGGCGGTGACGGGCGACGGCAGCGAGCTGGACCAGTACGCGAAGGCCCACCACTGGCTGCGCACCTTCCCCATGTGGGACTGGGTTGGCGGGCGCACGTCGGTGATGTCCGCGGTGGGGCTGGTGCCAGCGCGGCTGCAGGGGCTGGACGTGGACGGCTTCCTCGCGGGCGCGAAGGCCATGGACGCGGCGACGCGCGTGCATGACGTGGCCCAGAACCCGGCGGCGCTGCTCGCGCTGATGTGGTTCCACGCGGGCGGCGGCAAGGGCCAGAAGGACATGGTCATCCTGCCGTACAAGGACCGGCTGATGCTGATGTCCAAGTACCTCCAGCAGCTGGTGATGGAGTCGCTGGGCAAGGAGCTGTCGCTGGACGGCAAGGTGGTGAACCAGGGCATCGCCGTCTACGGCAACAAGGGCTCCACGGACCAGCACGCGTACGTGCAGCAGCTGCGCGAGGGCGTGAACAACTTCTTCGTCACCTTCGTGGAGGTGCTGAAGGACCGGGACGGCAAGTCGCTGGCGGTGGAGGGCGACAACACCAGCGGCGACTACCTGCTGGGCTTCCTCCTGGGCACGCGCCGGGCGCTGTTCGAGAAGGGCCGCGAGTCCATGACGCTCACCGTGCAGGACGTGAGCGCGCGCACGGTGGGGGCCCTGATTTCCCTGTACGAGCGGGCGGTGGGCCTCTACGCCAGCCTCGTGAACATCAATGCCTATCACCAGCCGGGCGTGGAGGCGGGCAAGAAGGCCGCGGGCCGCGTGCTGGAGCTGCAGGGCAAGCTGCTGGCGCGGCTGCAGGCGGCCCAGGCGGAGGCGCGCTCGGCGGATCAGCTGGCCCAGGACATCGGCGCGGCGGATGAGGTGGAGACGGTGTTCAAGCTGCTGGAGCACCTGTCCGCCAACGGCGACCACGGCGTGAAGCGCTCCGGCGGGGCGCGTCCGGCGGAGGCCCGCTTCCAGGCCGGCTGAGCGCCCAGGGTGGCCGCGCGTCCGCATCCCGACGCGCCGCCCGCCCCCGGGTGCCACGCCGCCCCCACGCCGTGTGAAGGACCGACACCCGCACGGCCCCGGACGGACGGGATGTGGAGGCGCCACGGCGGACGCATGGTGCGGGCTCGCGATCCCGGGAGCCCCTTGATGAAGCCGTCGCCGCCCGACTTCCAGCCCCCTCCGCCTCCGCCCCTGCTGGCGGAGGAGGACCCCTGGCGCTTCGACGCGCTGGGCTGCGTGCGCAGCCGCGACAGCGTCACCCTGGAGGCGCTGCCCCGCGCGCGCTACCGCTCCGCCCTGGAGATCGGGGGCGCCATCGGCGTCTTCACGGAGAAGCTCCAGGCCCGGTGCGACGCCCTGCTCTCCCTGGAGTCCTCCGAGTCCGCCCAGGCCCGCGCCATCCACCGCTGCCGCCACCTGCCCCACGTGCGCTTCCAGCGGCTGGCCGTGCCGGACAGCTACCCGGAAGGGACCTTCGACCTCACCCTGCTCTCCGAGCGCGCCGCCTACTGGAGCCCCGCGGAGCTGGCGCGCGCGCAGGAGCACATCCTCGAACACCTGGAGCCCGGCGGGCACCTGGTGCTGGTCCACTGGACCGGCCAGACGCGCGACATGCGCCTCAACGGCCATGAGGTCCACGACGCCTTCCGCCACCTCTCCCCCAGGTCCCTGCGCCACCTGCGCGGCGAGATGGAGGGCACCTGGCGCCTGGACGTCTTCGAGCGCCTCTGACACGCCCTTCCGTCGAGCGCCCGACCCCCGCGTGAATCCACCGCCCCTCCCGGCCTGGGTCGGCGGTAGAACGCGCGAATGGAACTCGGAATCGCGGGAAAAACGGCGCTCGTCACCGGCAGCAGCCGGGGCATCGGGAAGGCCATCGCCACGGTGCTCTCACGCGAGGGCGCGCGGGTGTGCGTGTGCGGGCGGAACCTGGAGCCGGTGGAGGCCATCGCGAAGGACCTGCGTTCGGAGGGCGCGCAGGTGGCCACGGTGGTGGCGGACGTGGCGACGCAGGAGGGCGCGTACGCGGCGGTGGACTCGGCGGTGCGCGCGTTCGGTTCGCTGGACATGCTGGTGAACAACGTGGGCGGCAGCGGGGGCGCGGGCGGCTTCGACGCGGCCAGCTCGCAGCAGTGGGCGGACGTGCTCCAGCGCAACCTGATGTCCGCGGTGTGGTGCAGCCAGCGCGCGGTGAACGTGATGCGCGCGCGGGGGGGCGGCAGCATCGTGCACCTGAGCTCCATCTTCGGCCGCGAGTACGCCACCAGCGCGCCCTACAGCGCCGCCAAGGCGGGCCTCATCGCGCTGACCAAGGAGATGGCGGTGGACCTGGCCCCCCACCGCATCCGGGTCAACTCCGTGGCGCCGGGCGCCATCCTCTTCCCCGGGGGCAGCTGGGACAAACGCCAGCAGCACGACCCGGAGGCGGTGGCCCGCATGGTGCGCGAGCAGATTCCCTGGGGCCGCTTCGGCACGCCCGAGGAGGTGGCGGACGTGGTGGCGTTCCTGTGCTCGGAGCGGGCGAAGTGGGTCACGGGCTCCACCGTCCCCGTGGACGGCGGGCAGGGCCGCGCCTTCTGAGCCGCGTTCCGCCGCGCAGGCGATAGAGTCCGCGCGCATGAGGCCAACGGAGTGCTGAAGCTCTACAAGAAGGACGGCGACACCCTGCGCTACTGGGAGGCCTGGGAGCACGAGGGGGTCGTCACCGTGCATTGGGGCACCGTGGGCGACGGCGGCGAGCAGAAGGCCGTCCCCGTCCCCCCGGAGGAGGACCCCGACATGGTCATCGCCCAAGAGGCCGAGTCCCTGGTGGACGCCGGCTATGACGAGCCCGAACCGGACGCCATGGCCGTGCTGCTGGTGGAGTACGCCGTGCAGGGCAAGGGCACCGGCCACGACTTCGAGCAGCGCAGCGCCGTGGAGGAGCTGCTGATGGACGCGCTCGGCTGGACGGGCAACGGCGAGGTGGAGGGCGGCGAGACGGAGGAAGGCGTCATGCGCGTGCACTGCCGCGTGATGGACCCGGAGACGGCCGCCCGCACGGTGGTGGAGGCGCTGGACGCGGAGGAGCTGCTGGAGGGCGCGCGCGTGCTGGTGGCCCGGGGCGACGAGAAGCCCCGCGTCGTGCACCCGCCCCTCTTCCCCGTGCTCAAGACGTAGGCGCGCCGGGGGCCGGGGCTCGGGGACGGAAGACGCGGAACAGCAGCACCAGCGACGGCACCACCGTCACCAGCCCCACCGCGAGCGCGACGAACAGCACCCGCTGCACCGCCGGCGGCGCCGCCGCGGCCTGGAGCGTCAGGGTCGGATAGACCAGGTACGGCGCCTGCGACACCGCCCACCCCAGCACGATGAGCCCGCCCTGGGTGGCCGCCGCCACCCGCGCGGCCCGGAAGCGCCGCGTCCACAGCAGCGCGAACGCCGTCACCGCCGCCACGGCCGTGCCCGCGTGCAGCGCCAGCGCGAACGGCGTCTGGGACAGGCCCGTCCACACCCGGGGCGCGCCCTGCCGCGACAAGAGCAGGGCCGCCAGCGCCAGCGGGAACAAGAGCCCGCCCGTCACCAGCGCCCGGCGCCGGAAGTCCTCCGCCAGCTCGCGCGTGGGCGCCTCGTGCGTGAGGTACACCGCCGCCAGGAACGCGAACAGCCCCAGCGTCAGCACGCCGACGGACAGCGCGAAGGGCGACAGCCACGAGGCGAAGAAGCCGCTCACCACCGCGTGCCCCTGCATCCGGATGGCGTCGCTGGCCACCGCGCCCACGCACATGCCCAATAGCAGCGGCGCCACCACGCTCGCGACGCTGAAGACGACGCCCCAGTTCCGCTCCACCGCGTCGCCGCGCGTGTCGTAGGCGCGGAACGTGAACGCCGTGCCTCGGAACACGATGCCCAGCACCAGCAGCGTCAGGGGCACGTGCAGGGCCACGCTCAGCGCCGCGAAGGCGCGCGGAAAGCCGCTGAAGAGCAGCACCAGCCCGACGATGAGCCAGACGTGGTTCACCTCCCACACCGGCCCGATGGCGCGGGCGATGAGCGCGCGCTGCTCCGCCTTGCGCGGCCCGGCCGCCAGGAGGTCCCACACCCCGCCGCCGAAGTCCGCTCCGCCCAGGAGCGCGTACAGCACGAAGGTGCCCGCCACCGCGAACCCCAGCACGTCCTCAGTGGGCATGGGCCCCTCCCCCTTCCACGGCGCCGGGCGGCTTGGGCAGCGTGGCCGCCACCTGCCGCCAGAGCACGAAGAGCACCATCACGCCCAGGAACAGGTACACCGCCGTGAAGGTGAAGAAGGGCGCGGCCAGGTGCGGCACCGGCGTCACCGCCTCGCCCGTGCGCATCACGCCCCGGACGATCCAGGGCTGCCGGCCCCACTCGGTGACCAGCCACCCGGACTCCAGCGCCACCAGCCCCAGCGGCCCCGCCGCGAGCCACGCGCGCATCATCCCCGTGCCGTGCGGCCACTCGCGCCCCCGCCACCGGCGCCACAGCGTCACCGCCGCGAGCAGCGCCATCAGGCTGCCCGTGCCCACCATCACCTGGAAGGCCACGTGCACCTTCGCCACCGGAGGCCAGACGTCGCGGGGGAACGCATTCAGGCCCTTCACCTCCGCGTCCGGGTCGCCAAAGGCCAGGATGGACAGCCCCTTGGGCACGTCGATGGCGCCCCTCACCGTGCGCGTCTCCACGTCCGGCAGGCCGCCCAACCGCAGGGGCGCGCCCACCTCCGTGTCGAACTGCCCCTCCATCGCGGCCAGCTTCACCGGCTGCGCGCGGGCCACGTGCTTCGCGGACAGGTCCCCCACCAGCGGCTGCGCGAGCGCGGTGAGGCACGCCAGCGGCAGCGCGACGGACAGCGCCTTCCTGTGGAACGCCGCGCCGGGGTGCCGGAGCAGGATGAAGGCGTGGATGCCCGCCATCGCGAACGCGGTGGCCTGGTAGCTGGACAAGAGCACGTGCGTCGTCTGGTACTGCCAGCCGGGGCTGAACATCGCCACCAGCGGCTGCACGTCCGTGGGCCCCGCGGCCGTGGCCGTGAAGCCGGACGGGTTGTTCATGAACGTGTTCACCAGCGTGACGAAGAACGCGCTCGCCGCGCCGCTCACCGCCACCATCACGCCGCTGAACAGGTGCAGGCCCGGCGACACCCGCTCGCGCCCGTACAGGTAGATGCCCAGGAAGATGGCCTCGGTGAAGAAGGCCACGCCCTCCAGGCTGAACGGCAGGCCAATGACCTCGCCGTAGCGGCCCATGAACTCCGGCCACAGGAGGCCCAGCTCGAAGGAGAGCACCGTCCCCGACACCGCCCCCACCGCGAACAGGATGGCGGTGCCCTTGGCCAGCTTCTCGCTGAGCCTCCGGTAGTCCGCGTCCTGCGTGCGCCGGTGCTTCAGGTCGCTCAACACCATCAAGACCGGCAACGCCACGCCCGCCGCCGCGAACACGATGTGGAACGCGAGCGACAGCCCCATCTGCGCACGCGCATAGAGCAGGTCCGTCATGCGCATCAGTATGTTTTATGTTCGCATTTCACGCATTCACGATTTCTTATCAGTGTTCACAGGCGCCTTGGCAAGGGCCCTGGAGGGCACCAGGGACTGCATGGAGTTGCGGGCCACGGCGGTGGCGAGCGTGGTGGCGAAGATCATCACCAGCTTGCGGCCCAGCTCGGTGCCCAGCGGCCGGTCCTCGATGCTGGTGGCCAGCCGGTCCGGGTGGGCCCAGGCGCGCTCCAGGGCCTTGCGGCGCTGGCGGCGCACGCGCTCGTCGTGGTGCCGGGCGCGGTAGAGGGCGAAGCCCACGCCCGCGCCCAGCACCACCAGCGCGGCGGCGCCCGCGACGAGGAGCAGGTCGCGGTGCTGGTTGACGTGGTAGCGCAGGTCGGTGGCGCGGGCGCGCCGGCGGTCCAGCTCCTCCAGCGTGAGGAGCAGCTCGTCGCGGATGCGGTCCGCGGTCTGCTCCACCTGCTCGCGGTCGCCCATGCGGCGGGTGATGGCGTGTTCGGCGTGCGCGTCCGTGTCGGGTCCCTGGCTCATTGCAGCGTCTCCCGGGTCAGCTGGAGGTCCGTCTTCAAGCGCTCCTGGGTGTGGACCAGCGGCTTCTTGGGGATCCGCTTCGAGCCCAGGAACAGGAGGAGGCCGGCCAGCGCCAGCAGCACCACGCCCACGATGGCGACGCCCAGGGCGGCCACCACGGGGATGGCCAGCCCCAGCGCGACGAGGAGCACCGCCAGGGACGTGAGGGCCAGCACCGCCCCCGCGCCCAGGAAGATGCCCGCCATCTTGGCGGCCTGGAGCTCCTGCTTGAGCTCCTTCTTGGCGTGCATGACCTCCGCCCTCACCAACAGGCGGGTCTCCGACAGCGCGTGCCGGATGAGCTCCGGGGTGGAGAGCGTCTCCAGCTGGCTGCGCTCCAGGCGTTCCGATTCGAGGTCCACGACCGTGCCTCCGACAGAATGGCGCCAGGGACAACGGCCAGCGGACGCCTGACAGGCATCCCGGCCGCCCCCGGTCTGTCCCTCAAGGTGGTCAGGAAGGGTGGGCGGGAGAAGTCCCGGCGCACACCCCTTCATCGTCCGGCTGCCTGCCTGGTGCCCCCGCCTCGTGGGACGGGGGGCCTGGGCGGCGGCTAACGGCGGCGCTGCTGGTGGGCGAGCGCGGTGGCCAGCGTCTCGCGCACCTGGCGGGCCCGGAACAGCCGGTCCGCGGTGTCCAGCAGGTTCTCCGCGTACAGGACCTGCTTGCGCAGGCGGGCGGGGATGGCGCGCGTGCCCAGGTGCGCGCCCAGGAGCGCGCCGGTGAGGGCCGCGGCCACGTCCGCCTCGCCGCCGCAGCGCAGCGTGAGGACGACGGCCTCGCGGAAGTCGTGCGGCACCTTCAGCGTCGCGTACAGGGAGGTGAGCAGCACCGGCACCACGTGGCACGGCAGGCCGTCCACGCCCTTCAGCTCGCTGGGGGGCACGCCCACCTTGCGCAGCTGGTTGAGGGCGCGCTGGGTGTCCCAGGTGAGCAGGCGCGGCAGGTGGCGGATCTCCTCCGCCAGGTTCTTGTCGTGCACCGCGGCGGCCAGGGACAGGGCCTCGCAGAAGGCGGCGGGGGTGAGGGCCTCCTCCTCCATGCCCAGCGCCACCGCCTGCGCGAACGCGGCGGCGGCGGCGGCGCAGACGGGGTCCTTGTGCGTGATGACGGTGAGCACGCCCGCGTCGTGCGGCATGCGCGCGCGCTGGCCGCTCTCGAAGAGGCCCACCACCAGCGCGCGGCTGAGCACCGACGCGCACTTCGTGCCCAGGGGCGCGCCCGCGCTCATCCACGGCGTGCCGCCCGCGAGCCGCTGGAGCGACTCGGAGAGGCTGCGCGGCGGCTGGAGGATGATGCCCTCCTGCCACAGCCACGCCAGGTGCGCCGCCGCGCTGCGGCCGTCCACCTTGCCCTCGCGGATGACGCTCTCCGCGGCGGCGAGCAGCAGCTGCGTGTCGTCGCTGAACTGGCCCTTGGCGAACTTGCCGCGCGGCCGGGGGGCGAAGTCCTCCGCGAGCCCTGGCAGCCGCGCCAGGCTCGCCGGGGGGATGCCCCTCAGCGGGAAGCCGAGCGCATCCCCGATGGCGAGCCCGAGAAACGCCGCATGGAACCTGTCCTGGCGGTCTGCGGGAGTCAGCGGCATCGGAGGGGTTGAGATTACCCGAGCCTCAGCCAAGGACGAGCACCGAGATGAACGCTGCGTGGGCGCGCGACGCGACGGCGTTTCGATCATGGGGCCTTGACGTGCAGGCAGCGGGTGCGGTGGAGCGATGGACAAGAAAGGTCCCGCCGAATTGCACCGCGCGCGTCGACACTGTCCGCCTCCTCCGCCGTCACCGCGGCACAACCGGGGGCGCGGTAGCTATCGCATCCCGCTGCGTTTCAGCAAGCAGGCGAGCCCGATGACGTGCGCGAGTTCCCCGCCATGTCCAACTTCGGAAGCTGTGCATGGACCGAAAGGAACGCACGGGTGGCCGCGCGTGGGTGCGCAAGGCGCCGTGCGCGTGCACCGCACACGGGATCAGGTGTTCACCTTGACGCGCGCGCCCTCCCGCTGCCCACGTGAGCCACCGCCCATCCATGCCGCGCATGGGGAGCGCGAGGCCATCCACGCGGCGCATGCGCGGCGCGCGGCTCACCCTCCGTCGCGGCCCAGGTTGACCACCGCGAGCAGCCGCGCCACCACGGCCTCCGCGCCCTGGTGCAGCCGCGTGCCGTCCCACAGCGCGGGGGACGTGTGGCCGCCGCGCTCCCGCCAGTCCTGCTCCACCTCCGCGTAGGTGAGGTTGCGGAAGCGCACGCGGTCCTCCAGCGCGTGGTCGGTGACGAAGCGGCGCGCGGTGGCGGACGGGGGATCCGCGATGCGGTGGAACAGCTCCAGCACGGGAGAGACGGAGTCGGTCATGGCGGCGCCGCATCATGCCTTCGGCGCGGCGGCGGCGCGCGCGCGCCCGGAAACGCGAAAAGGGTGGAGCGCCGTGCCCCGGTGTCACGGGGCCTCAGGCTCCACCCTTCCGGTACGTCAGGCGCCCCCGGAAACGCGAAAAGGGTGGAGCGCCGTGCCCCGGTGTCACGGGGCCTCAGGCTCCACCCTTCCGGTCCATCAGGCGCCCTCACGCGAGGGCGCGGGAGGGCTCAGCGGGACTCGGCGGCGCCGATGCGCGCGGCCTCGCGGCGCACCGCGGCCTGCTCCAGCGCGTAGCGCGCGTCCGCGCTGTTCAGGTCCTTGAGGCGCGCCTCGGCCTCCGCCATGCGGCGGCGGGCGCCGGAGACGTCGATGCCGGTGACGTGCTCGGCGGCGTCCGCGAGCACCAGCACCTTGTCGTTGCTCACCTCCACGAAGCCACCGGCCACGAAGTAGCGGTCCTGGCGGCCGGCCTCGATGAGGGTCAGCGTGCCGGGCTCCACCAGCGACAGGAACGGCGTGTGGCCGGGACGCACGCCGAACAGGCCCTCTCCGCCCGGCACGATGGCCTCGTCGGCCTGCACGGACAGGATGCGCTTCTCGGGGGTGACGATCTCGACAGTCAGCTTGGCCATGAAGGTCCTCGTGCTACCGCATCAGAAAGTCAGCCGCTGGGTCTGCACGCCCACCGGCTCGAACTCCAACATCCCGGCGTCCGTCAGGCGGGGGCCCTTGCCCGGAATGCCCAGCGTGCCTTCCAGCCACTTGAGGTGGTGCGCCATCTGCCGCACCTCCGGGAGCTGCCTGGTCGTCATCAGCTCCGTCAGCCGGCGCTCCTGGAGCTTCTGCCCGGTGCGGTCGAACTGGGCCGCCACCATCACCCGCGCCCAGGACAGGTCCACGCCGCGCTTCTTCTTCTTGCTCTTGCTGGGGAGCGGCTTGCCCTTCTCCACCAGCGGGTAGAGCACCCAGACCTTCTCCCCGTCGTTGGACGCGAAGTACAGGTCATCCACCGTCCCCACGCACACGTCCGCCGCCCAGAGAGGCCCGTTCTCCTTGAGCATCTCCAGCCGGCACTTCCCCACGCCCACGTCCACCGTGCGCACGCTGTAGAGGCCGTTCGCGCTCACCCGTGCCCGGCTGCCGCGCTCCTCCGCCAGGGCGGAAGGCGCGGCACCACAGACGAGCAGGACGAGCGCGGCGGTCAGGCGCATGGGGTTCCCGGACGGCGGGGTTAGGCGGCCGCCAGCTTGCGGGCCTTCTCCTGCGCCTCTTCGATGGCGCCCACCATGTAGAAGGCGGACTCCGGCAGGTCGTCGTGCTTGCCTTCCGCGATCTCCTTGAAGCTGCGGATGGTGTCCTTCAGCGACACGTAGCGGCCGTCCAGGCCGGTGAAGACCTTGGCGACGAAGAAGGGCTGGGACAGGAAGCGCTGGATCTTGCGGGCGCGCGCCACGGACAGCTTGTCCTCTTCGGACAGCTCGTCCATGCCGAGGATGGCGATGATGTCCTGGAGCTCCTTGTAGCGCTGCAGGATGCCCTGGATGCGGCGGGCCACGGCGTAGTGCTCCGCGCCCAGCACGTCCGCGGAGAGGATGCGGCTGGTGGAGTCCAGCGGATCCACGGCGGGGAAGATGGCGAGCTCCGCGATGGAGCGGTTGAGCACCGTGGTCGCGTCCAGGTGGGCGAACGCGGTGGCGGGCGCCGGGTCCGTCAGGTCGTCCGCGGGCACGTAGATGGCCTGCACGGAGGTGATGGAGCCCTTGGTGGTGGAGGTGATGCGCTCCTGCAGGCCGCCCATCTCCGTGGCGAGCGTGGGCTGGTAACCCACCGCGCTGGGGATGCGGCCCAGGAGGGCGGACACTTCCGAGCCGGCCTGGGTGAAGCGGAAGATGTTGTCCACGAAGAGGAGCACGTCACGGCCCTCCACGTCGCGGAAGTACTCCGCCATGGTGAGCGCGGAGAGGGCCACGCGGGCGCGGGCGCCGGGCGGCTCGTTCATCTGGCCGTACACGAGGACCGCCTGGCTCTTCTCCAGGTTGTCGGTCTGGATGACCTTGGTCTCCTGCATCTCGTGGTACAGGTCGTTGCCTTCGCGGGTGCGCTCGCCGACGCCGGCGAACACGGAGAAGCCGCCGCGCTCCACCGCCACGTTGCGGATGAGCTCCTGCAGGAGCACCGTCTTGCCCACGCCGGCGCCGCCGAACAGGCCGATCTTGCCGCCACGGGTGTAGGGGGCGAGCAGGTCGATGACCTTGATGCCGGTCTCGAACATCTGCACGCGCACGTCCTGCTCCGTGAACGGCGGGGGCGCGCGGTGGATGGGCCAGTACTCGGTGGCGTTCACCGGGCCCATCTCGTCCACCGGATCGCCGGTGACGTTCATGATGCGGCCCAGGGTGGCCTTGCCCACCGGCACCTGGATGGGGGCGCCCGTGCTGCGCACCGCCATGCCGCGGCCCAGGCCCTCCGTGGAGTCCATGGCGATGCAGCGCACCGTGTTCTCACCCAGGTGCTGAGCGACCTCGACGGTGAGGTTGTCCTTCTCCGCGTTCAGGTTGGGGTTGGTCACCTTGAGGGCGGCGTACACCTCAGGGAGCCCGCCGGGCGGGAACTCCACGTCGACCACGGGGCCGAGAACCTGCGTGATCTTGCCAGTCGTCGGGACTTGAGCGCTCATGGGACTCCTCTGCCTTGTCTCGTATGGCGAGCGGCCGGGGCGCCGCCGCCCGTCAGGAAATCGACCCCGAAGAGGGGTGTGGGCGGGCCCCCTTTACCGGGGGGGGCCCGGCAGGGTCAAGCCTCCCGGGTCCGCGCACGTAAGTCCCGCTTAGCGGAGCGGTGTCCGGCGCGCCAGCCCCCCCTGTGCATCCTTGCCCTCCGCCTGCCCGGACGCCCTCCTGGAACGACGAAGGGCCCGCCTTCCGCGCCGTGAGGCGGGAAGCGGGCCCTCGTGGGCTGAGGCGGGGCGGCGGACCGTCCCCCTGGCGGAGCTACTTGAGGGCTTCCGCGCCGGAGACGATCTCCATCAGCTCCTTGGTGATGACCGCCTGACGGGTGCGGTTGTAGAGCAGGGTGTAGCTGGAGATCATGTCCGTGGCGTTGTTGGTGGCGTTCTCCATGGCGCTCATGCGCGCGCCCTGCTCGCTGGCCACGCTCTCCAGCAGCGCCCGGTACAGCTTGATGTTGACCGCCTGGGGCACCAGCCGGTCCAGCACGGCCTGGCGGGACGGCTCGTACTTGAAGTCCACCAGCGCGGGCTCCGCGGTCACCGTCTCCGGGGTGGGCGCGGGCTCGGCGGCCTTCGTGGTGGCGGGCTGCAGGGGCAGCAGCTGCGACACGACGACGTTCTGGGTGATGGCGGAGACGAACTCGTTGTAGACGACGTAGACCGCGTCGACCTCGTCGTTGAGGAAGGCGGCGGCCAGCTCCTCCGCGACGTTGGCGGCGGCGCGGTAGTTGAGCGTCGCGTACAGGCCGGCGAAGTCCTTGCGGATGGACTGGCCGCGGTTGCGGAAGAAGTCGTTGCCCTTGCGGCCCACCGTCGAGACGCGCACCTGGAGCTCGCTGTGCTCGTACAGGAAGCGGTTGGCGCGGCGGATGACGTTGGAGTTGAAGCCGCCGGCGAGGCCGCGGTCGGAGGTGAGCAGCAGCAGCTCCACGCGGCGCACCGGGCGGGAGGCCAGCAGCGGGTGGGCCAGCTCCTGGTCGGCGGAGCGGACGGCCAGCTCGGAGATGATCTGCTCCAGCGTCTGCGCGTACGGGCGCGCGGCGAGGATGGCGTCCTGCGCCTTCCGCAGCTTCGCGGCGGAGACCATCTTCATGGCCTTGGTGATCTGCCGCGTGTTCTTCACCGAGCGGATGCGCTTGCGGATGTCGCGAAGGGACGCCATGGACCGGAAACTCCTCTGGGACGACGTGCGGCGCGCGCCCCGGAAACGGCCCGGGCTGGCCTTAATGGGACGGCGGGCCCCCTATATAGGCGGGGCGGAGGCCGGTCAACGGCGGGGTGCCCGGAACGGGCCTGGCCACCGGCCGTCCAGGGGCCGGGCGGGCGTGAACAGTTCCCGGCGCCGGGCCGCACGGTGCGCTTTTCGTGGGTCGCTCGCCGGAAGAGAATGGCTCCTTCCGAGCGTTTCGTGGGGTCCATGAGGGCAGGCGGCACGACCAGGGTGTGGGTGCGCAGGGGCCTGGGGCTGCTCGGGCTGGCCCTGGCCGTGGTGCTGGGGCTGTCTCACTTCGTGCGCCTGCGCTACCAGGGCCGCATCGTGCCGCTGGCCGTGGCCCCGGAGGCGCCCCTGGCGCTGGTGTTCGGGGCGGGGCTGGCGCCGGGCGCGGTGCCCTCGCCGGTGCTGGCGCAGCGGCTGGACGCGGCCATCGCGCTGTGGCGGCAGGGCAAGGTGCAGGCGCTGCTGGTGAGCGGGGACAACTCCGCGCCCTTCCACGCCGAGACGCGGGCCATGCGGCGCTACCTGCTGGAGCGCGGGGTGCCGGAGGCGGCGGTGCTGGGCGACGAGGCGGGGCTGTCCACCTATGACAGCTGCCTGAGGGCCCACACGGTGTTCGGCGCGACCCGGGCGGTGCTCGTCACGCAGCGCTTCCACCTGTCGCGGGCGCTGTTCATCGCCAATTCGGTGGGCATCGACGCGTGGGGCGTGGCGGCGGACGAGGGCCGCGCGACCCCCTGGCGCTACACGCTGCGCGAGACGCTTTCCCGCGTGCTCGCGCTGGGGATGGTGCTGCTGGACGTGAAGCCCGGCAGCCCCGACAGCCGGCCGCCGACGGCCCCTCGCTGACGGAGCAGGGCCCGGCAGGCAGGCGGGCGGCGTGGATTGCCGGTGCCCCGCGGGGGGCTCATTTTCGAGGGGACACGGAAGCTTTCTCAACCGTCCCTGTCGAGGAGACCCCCATGCGGTTCAACAAGCTCGGAGACGAGGATGTGGGCGAGTCCAGCTCGCTGCGCCACCGGAACCCTGAAACCGGGGAGGACGAGATCAACATCTCGGATCAGGACATGGCCCTGTCCCCACCGATGGAGGAAGAGGCGGATGCGCGGGACATCCTGCCGGATCAGATCCAGCGCTTCGGCCGGGGCGAGGAGGAAGAGGAGCGAGAGCTGACCGCTCAGCCGGACGAGCCGGGGCCCCGCGCGCAGACGCCCGATCTGCTCCCCGAGGAGTAGCCGGCCCGGAGCTTGATGACTGCCGCCCCGACCGGGCGGTTTCCAGCAGGGCGCGTCCCCGAGTGGGACGCGCCCGTTTTTTCAGGGGGCTGGCCGCGTGTGGCCGACCGCGTGTGGAGGGAGGAGCCCGTGGGCTTCCTCCCATCCACCAGTGAGGCTCAGGACCGCCGGCTCGCGGGCTTCTTCACCGTGGGCTTGCGGGCCCCGGCCTTCGTCGCGGTGGCCGCCTTGCCTGGGGCCTTCTTCGCGGCGGCGCCCTTCGTGGCGGCGCCACGCGTCGAGGCGGCGCCCTTCTTCACGGTGGGGGCCCCACGCGTCGAGGCAGCGGCGTTCTTCGCGGCGCCGACCCCGCGCGTCGAGGCAGCGCCCTTCTTCGCGGCGCTCGCTCCACGCTTCGAGGCAGCAGCGTTCTTCGCGGCGGCGTTCTTCGCGACGGAGGCCCCGCGCGTCGAGGCAGTGCCCTTCTTCGCGGCGCTGGCTCCACGCTTCGAGGCAGCGCCCTTCTTCGCGGCGCTGGCTCCACGCTTCGAGGCAGCGCCCTTCTTCGCGGCGGCGCTCTTCTCGGCGGCGGCGCTCTTCGCGGCGGCGTTCTTCTCGGTGGCGCTCTTCGCGGCGGGGGCCCCGCGCGTCGAAGTAGCGCCCTTCTTGGCGGCGTTCTTCGCGGCGCCGGCTCCACGCGTCGGGACAGCGGTCTTGCCCGGGGCCTTCTTCGCGGCACCGCGCGCGGGCGCGGACTTCGCAGCCGCCTTGCTCGCTGCCGTCCCCGTCGCGGACCCACCCACGGGCACGGAGCCCTTCGCAGTGGGCTTCTTCGCGGCCACCTTGCCTGCTCCCGCGCCTGCCACGGGCTCGCCGGTGGACACGGGCTTCGTCACGGTCGGCCTCTTCACCGTGGCCCCACGGGGCCTCGCGGCCACGGGCGGAGCCTCCAAGGGCGCCGGGGCGGCCCTCTTCACGGCGGGGCGGGTCACCTCCGTCTCCGTGAACAGCTCCTCCTGTTCGACGGCCTCGGACTCCTCATCCTCGTCACGAGCCAGGGCCTCCAGGTCGCTCGCGGAGCCAGCGCCGCCCTCGTCCTCGTCCCCCGTGTCGGCCGCGGCGCCAGACAGCGCGCCCTGGAGCACCGCGTTCATGGCGCGCGCGAAGGTCCGCTCCCCGAAGCTCTCCACCTCTTCCACCGGCGGAACCAGCACCTCGAGCATGTCCTTGAGCGTGCGGTACAGCCGCATCTCCCGCTTCTCGCCGTCCCAGGTGCCGAAGACCCAGTCGTCGCCGTCCAGGGCGCTCATCCAGCCGGGCAGCGGCCCACCACCATCCCCCTGCTCCTCCATCGCGGACTTGCGCGCGACGAACAGGTGCCGGTGCGCCCCCTTCAGCCCGAAGCGCCAGACGCCCGCGGCCGGGAGCCCCACCACCATCAGCCGGCTCTTCTCCAGGACGCTGGGCGCGCCCGCCTCGCCGCGCAGCGGATACAGGCGCACCTCGCCCTGGAACTCACCGCCGTTCAGCGCCAGGTACAGGTCCGCGAGATCCGCGGGGAACGGGACGCCGCACTCCGTCTCGGCGCGGCGGACCTCCTCCGCCAGCACCCCCTCCGAGGTCGCCTTCGCCGACTTGCGCAGTGCCTCCAACCACTCGTGCATGACCCCTCCATGACATCGACAGCCACCGGGGTCCGCACCTTATGGCGCCTGGGCCCCCGTGCGCAGTGTGCATGTCGGGTTTCGTCGACCCGACACCTGTAGACATATCTGGAGAACCTGACACGCCCGCCCCCTCCATCCCCCCTGCCCGCCTGCCCCGGGGGCCTCCAGGCTGGATGGAAGCCCGGCCCCCAGGGGGTTAGGAAGGACGCCATGGCGCATCCCGTGAGCTACGAGGCGACGACCGAGACCTTCGACTCGCTCGTCATGGAACCCCGCGACGAGCTGGTGGTGGTGGACTTCTGGGGCCCCGGCTGCCCCAACTGCGACATCTACGCGGCGGCCGAACCCGACCTGCTGGCGGAGCTGGACGGCGCGCCCCTGCGTGTCGTCAAGGTCAACGCCTACGAGCACGAGGCCCTGGCCACCCGCTTCGGCCTGTTCGGCATCCCCACCTTCCTGCTGTTCCGCAACGGGAAGCTGCTGGGGAAGATGAGCCAGTACTACGGCAAGCCGTACTTCCTGGGCGTCATCCGCGACCACCTGCCCGGGGGCGCCGCGGCCGGGGCCTGACGGCCCGGCTTGCCCTACTCCCGGTAGCCGCGCGCCTGGAGGCGGAACAGGTGCGCATACCGCCCGTCGAGCGCCATCAGCTCGTCGTGGCTGCCCAGCTCCTGCACCGTCCCGTTGTGCAGCACGGCGATCTGATCCGCCATGCGCACCGTGGAGAAGCGGTGCGAAATCACGATGGCGATGCGGTCCGCGGCCAGCGCCTGGAAGCGCTCGAAGAGCGCGTGCTCCGCCTCCGCGTCGATGCTCGCGGTGGGCTCGTCCAGGATGAGCACCTCCGCGTCGTCCCGCATGAAGGCCCGCGACACCGCCAGCTTCTGCCACTGGCCGCTGGACAGCTCCTGGCCCTTCTCGAACCAGCCACCCAGCATCGTGTCGTACTGGCCGGGCAGCGCCGCGATGACCGTGTTCGCCCCGCCCTGCTCCGCCGCGCGGTGGATGCGCGGCCGGTCCTCCAGCGCGTCCACGTGCCCCAGGCCGATGTTCTCCGCCACGCTGAACTGGTAGCGCACGAAGTCCTGGAACACCGCCCCGAAGCGGCTGCGCAGGTCGCCCGCCTCCATCGAGGACGTGTCCACGCCGCCGTAGAGGATGGTCCCCTCCGTGGGCTCGTACATGCGCAGCAGCAGCTTCACCAGCGTGCTCTTCCCCGCGCCGTTCTCCCCCACCAGCGCGAGCTTCTGGCCCGGCTTGAGCGTGAGCGACACGTTGCGCAGCGCCCACGCATCCTTGCCCGCGTAGCGGAAGGACACGTCCCTCAGCTCGATGGCGTTGCCGCGCCCGCGCGGCGGCGTGACGGCGGGCAGCACCTTCGGCGTCTCCCCCAGGGTGGGGATGTCCAGGTAGGCGAAGAGGTTGCTCATGAAGAGCGCGTCCTCGTACATGGAGCCCACGCTGGTGAGGATGCCCTGGAACGCGGCCTGCCCCTGCCGGAACACGGACAGGTACAGCACCATGTCGCCCACGGTGATGCCGCCGGCCGCCGCGCGGCTCGCCACGAAGAGGTAGCAGCCGTAGAAGGCCGCCAGCGACACCAGGCCCAGGCCCAGGCCCCACGCCATGCGCTTGCGCGCGAGCGCCCGGTCCTCCGCGAAGAACTTCTGGAACAGCGCGCGGTAGCGGCCCAGCACCAGCGGCCCCAACCCGAAGAGCTTCACCTCCTTCACGGTGCTGTCGCGCGTGAGGATCCACTCCAGGTAGTTGAGCTTGCGGCCCTCCGGCGCGCGCCACGAGTACAGCCGGAAGCCCTCCGCCGCCAGCCGCGCCTCCGCGATGAACGCGGGGATGGACGCCAGCAGCAGCACGCCCACGCTCCACGGCGACAGCGACACCAGCAGCACCGCGTAGGTGGACAGGGTGATGACGTTGCGCACGATGCTGAACGCCTGCATCACCAGCGACAGCGGCCGCGCGTTCGCCTCGCGCCGCGCGTTCTGCATCTTGTCGTAGGTGTCCGAGTCCTCGAAGTGCTGGAGCTCCAGCTCCAGGGCCTTCTGGAGGATGCGCTCGTTGAGCAGGTTGCCCAGGTGCGCGCGCAGCAGGTCCCGGGTGAGCGTCAGCGCGCGGTCCACCACGGCCGAGCCCACCATCAGCCCGAACTCCGTGGCCACCAGCCCCAGCACCCGCGAGTGCGCCTGGGCGTCGCCCTTCGCCGCGGCCACCACCGTGTCCACGATGAGCTTGCCCACCCACGCGATGCTCGCCGGCAGCACCGCCGCCACCAGCGTGAGCGCGCCCAGCACCACCGCGCCCCGGGGGCTCGCCTGCCAGAAGAGGCGGAAGGTGCCCGGCAGCTGCTTGAACAGGACGCCCGCGTTCTTCAGGCGGGCGCGGAGCGACGGCGGTGTCTGCGGCGAGGGAGGTGGCAAGGTGCCGCCCCTCATAACGCGCCGACGCCCGCCGCGCTGGGCTCCCGGGCTTCTCCCGCCTCAGTCGTGGACGATGGGGCGGGACGGCGCCTCACCGTCCCCCAGGGCGGCGGGCGGGGCGGCGTGACGCGAGATGAGCACGTCGCAGTGCGAGCGCGCCAGCACCCCTTCGGTGAGCGGCGAGGGCGGGTTCGCCGTGGACATGCCCAGCGTCAGCAGGTCGGATTCGCGCTCGATGGACTCCGCGTGAATGCACTCCAGCGGGTCGCCCATGCGCACGCGCAGCTCCAGGGCCCGGCCCGTCTCGCGGTAGGGCGCCAGGAAGCGCCCGAGCGCCGCGCGGGCGGCGTCCTCGCGCTCCTGCCGCGACCGCAGCCACTGCGCCAGCGGGGCCGCCTGGTCGGGCGGCGCGGCGTCCTCCTCCCGCAGGTCCACCACGTGCAGCACCTCGATGGGCGTCGAGGCCGGGCACAGGCGCATGGTCAGCTCCAGCGCCCGGCGCGACTCGCGGGAGAAGTTCACCGCGACGAGGGGCCGGTGGTACACGCGGCCCGGGTGCGGCACCACCACCAGCACCGACGCGTCCACCTCGCGCACCAGCCGCATCACCACGGACGTGTCGGGCAGCGGCTTCGCGGGATACGTGGGATGCGGCCGGCCCACCACCAGCACCTCCACGCCCTCGTCCTTCGCCAGCGCCGCCGCCACGTGCGGCGCGTCACCGGTGCGCAGCTCCTCGCGCACGTCCACGTCCGGGCGCTGCCGCAGCCGCCGGACAGCCGACGCCACCGAACGGCGCAGACAGCGCTCTCCGGCCAGCGTGCCATCCGGCCCGGTGTGGCCGTCCAGCGGCGGGCTCGCGTGCAGGACGATGAAGGATGCCCCGTGCGCCAGGGGGAGCCGCAGCGCTCGAGCCAGCGCGAACTCGGACTGGAGGGAGAAGTCCACCCCCACCACGACCCGCTTCAGGCCGCGCTGGGCGCGCAGCAGCCCTTCGGGCAACAGGGGCAGGCCGCCCCCTCTGGAAGACACGTTCGCTCTCATCTCGGCACCCTTCCTTCCACCACCTGATGGACGTCCGGGGCGTGGCGGCGTTGCCACTCACGCGCGCGGGCGGAACCGCCGACGTACGGCCTCACGGGCTCCGCCTCACGCAGGCCCTCATGCACATACATTCAGGCCGCCCGCCGGATGTGCCACCCGTCTCGCAGGGACGCCACTCCCGCGGCCGGGCAGGCGAGCGCAGGGCGTCATCGGGCGGCGGGCCAGGTCGTCCGGACGGGACGCACGTGTCAGTGCGACACCTCCCCTGCTGTAACGTTTTCAGGGCATGGCTCCGTTTCGTGCAACGGGTCCGGGGCAGGCATGCGGTCAGGGCAGGCACATCAAGGCGTTGGGACGTTCACAGCTGGACCCTGACGAACGGGGGCGCTTTCCGAGGCTCGGCCAGCCCTTTGCAAAGGCCTCGGTCTGGCCGGTGACGTGGCCGTGGGTGGCGGGTCGGACGGCAGGAAGCAAGGGAGCGGGACATGCGCGGCGTCATCACCGGACGTGAGGTGGTTGCCAACCTGGGGCTCATCTACCGGGAGTTTGGAACAGCCTGTGTGCTGCGCTGTCTCTGGGTGATGGTCAGCGGCAAGTCCACCACCTTCCTCGAAGTGGCGTGCCCCTGCGAGAAGCTGCGGCAGTAGGCGCCCGCCGAAGCAAACAGCCCGGGCCGCGAAGAAGCACACAGGCTTCCGCGGCCCGAACGGTTCCAGCCCTGGAATGCTGGCCTAGCGCCGGTGCGGATCCGCGTCGCGGCGCGCGGCCTCGCGCTCGTCGCGCTTGTCCTTGATGGCGTGCTTCACGTCCTCCACCACGCCTTTGATCTTCCCCTTGAGCGTGTCCGCCTTGCCCTCGGCTTCCAGCGAACGGTCGCCGGTCGCCGCGCCCACGGTCTCCTTCACCTTGCCCTTGGCCTTGTCAGTCCACTCACCCATGGCGTCCTCCTGACTTCGGTGTTTGAAGCGTTAGTGAAGGCAACGTGCGCATGTCGTCCGCGGCCGGCAGGCGACGCGGGCCCGCCCGCACGGCTGCCCTGCCCGGAGTCGGGCGAGGCCAGGACATCCATGGAGGTCAAGGCAACGGACGACACGCGACGCGCGCGGGTCCGACACGCTCCCCGCCCCCCCTACCCGTGGCGTCCCTGTTATTCAGGGAGCCCCTGGAGTCATTGTCACAAGACGAGGACGTTGCATTGACGCACCCGTGCTTCGCGCACAGGCTTGCGAGCACTTCCCGGATCCGCTGCCCGATGAATCCACCTCCGACCCCGTCGACGAACGCGCTGCTCTTCAAGCTGCTGATGCTGCGCACCCTGGTCGTCACGGTGGCGGTGGCTCCCGCCATCTACGTCGACATGCAGTTGTTGGACGTGGGGAGCGCGATGGGGTTCGTGCTGGGGGTGGTCACGCCCATCGTGATTGGAGGGCTGGCGTTGGTGGTGCCCATCGGGGCGGTGGGCGCGCTGCTGCGGCACGCGGTGCAGGAGGAGGCCGCCCCGCCGGAGCGGCTCCGGCGGCTGCTGCGGCTGCCGGGCGTGCTCACGTTCGTGGAGGCGCAGGCGGGCTGGTTCCTGGGCGGCATCTTCTTCAACGGCGCCATCGGTCTGGCGTTGGACCGGCCGCCGCGCGTCATCCTGGTGGGCGTGGCGGTGGCGATGAGCGCGGGGCTCTTCAGCGCGCCCATCATGTACATGCTCTACGAGCGGGCGCTGGCCGGGGTGACGCTGGAGGCCTTCCGCCGCGCGCCGCATGAGCGCCCCGCCGGAGAGGGCCTGTTCCTGCCCCGGCAGAGCTGGTTCCTGCCGGCCATCGTCGTGTCCGCGCTGCTCATCACCTGCATCACCAGCATCGCCACGTTGCAGCTGCGGCTGGAGAGGAACCTCTCGTCGCTGGCGGAGGACCTGGAGCTGTCGGGCGACCCCCGGGGCGCGGCGCGGGTGCGCGCGCGCATCCAGCCGCTGCAGGAGGATTTGACGACGCCGGTGGCGCTGCTGGGCGGGTTCGCGGCGCTGGGCGCCATCTTCACCGCGGCGTGGGCGGCGCGGCGGCTGGCGCAGGGAGCGAAGGCGGTGGGCGCGTCGCTGGACGCGCTGGTGGAGGGCCGCGCGTCGCCGCCGCAGTGGGTGTCCACGGACGAGCTGGGCGACCTGTCGGCGCGCACGTGGCTGCTCTACGAGCAGTTGCAGGAGCTGCCCCGGTCGCTGCGCTCGTCGGCGGGGCACCTGGCGAAGGCGGGCACGCGGCTGACGGAGGCGAGCGACCAGCAGAACCGCACGCTGTCGCGGCAGGCGGCGGCCATCCATCAAGCGCGCTCCACGGCGCATGAGATTCAGCAGACGTCGAAGCTGGCGGCCAGCCGCGCGGGGAGCATCCTCGCGGTGGCGGAGCGCGCGGCGGCGATGGGCCGGCTGGGCGCGGAGTCGCTGGCGGGCACGGAGCAGGGGCTCGCGGACATCCGCGACCTGACGCACGGCCTGAACCAGCAGGTGAGCGACCTGGGCACGCGCGCCCGCGAGGTGGGCCGGGTGTCGGAGGTGGTGAAGTCGCTGGCGGACCAGTCGCACATGCTGGCCATCAACGCGGCCATCGAGGCGAGCCGCGCGGGCGAGCAGGGCCGGGGCTTCGCGGTGGTGGCGCGGCAGATGCGCGAGCTGGCGGACCAGTCCATCAAGGCGACGGGCCAGGTGCGCGGGCTCTTGGAGGGCATGGAGGCCGCCACGGGCGAGGCCGTGACGACGGCGGACAAGAGCGCCCAGGGCGTGGAGGCGGCGCTGGTGCCGCTGCGCAAGAGCGGCGAGCGGCTGCGCGAGCTCATCTCGCTGGCGCAGGAGTCCGCGACGGTGGTGCGGCAGATCGCCGAAGCGGTGGCGCAGCAGCACGCGGGCGTGGATCAGCTCTTCGTCGCGGTGAGCGAGATGGACGAGCTGATGGCCGCGACGCTGCGCCAGCTGGACACCACGCAGGAAGCAGCGACGGCGGTGGCCCAGGCGACCGGGCAGGTGTCGGAGCTGGCGGAGCGGTACGTGGCCTGAGGTGCCGTCCGTGCGGGATGGCTTGCCACGCGTCCCTGCCCACCGTTAGCGTCCACCCCGGTCGAAAAACGGCGGACCGGTTCGGTGAGCCCCGGTCACTTCCATGGTGGAAGCACTTGTCCGTCTCCCTCGGGAGTCAGGACCCCCGGCCCTTCGAAGGCACGCGTGTGCCTTCGCGAGGCTCGCCATGAAACTGAATCACCTCGATCTGCAGGTCCCCGACGTCCAGGCCACCGCCCGCTTCTTCACGCGCTACTGCGGCTTCACGTCGCACGCGAAGAACCACGACTCGCCCGCCATCGCCATGCTCGCCGGACAGGATGGCTTCGCGCTCATCCTCCAGCGCCGCAAGCGCGACACCGACACCTTTCCGGAGGACTTCCACGTCGGCTTCCTCCAGGACTCCGAAGCCCCCGTGCTCGACTTCCACGCGCGCGTGAAGGCCGACGGCCTGGAGGTGTCCGACGTCATCCGCAACAACCGGGGCACCCTCGTCTACTGCCGTGCCCCGGGCGGGCTCCTCGTGGAAGTGAGCTGCCGCCCCGGCGCCGCCTGAGCCCCGGCGGCGCTCCCGCGTCATGACCGACAGCCGCCTCAGGCCGCGCGCGGCCGGGGCGGCGCGCTCGCCACGTCGTCCTCCAGCGGCGGCACGTAGGGCCAGCCCTTCAGCGGACCCTTGCCCGCCTCGCGCGTGAGGTAGTCCGCAGCGATGTTCGCGCTCTCCATGATGGTGAGCAGCCCGCTGCCCGGGTGCGTGCCGCCGCCCACGAAGTACAGGCCCTCCACCTGCCCGTTCTTCACCCGGGGCCGCAGCGGCCCCAGCTGCAGCCACGTATGAGACAGGTTGAACACCGCGCCCCGGAACACGTTGAAGTCGTCCCGCCACGTCTCCGCCGTGAAGTAGCGCTCCGCCTTCACGTGTTCGCGCAGGTTCCGGATGCCCACCTTCTCCAGCATCCTCGGGATGCGCTCGCGCAGCGTGGCCTCCGTCCTCGCCCAGTCCACCGGCCTCGCGGTGTTGGGCGTGGGCACCAGCACGTACAGCGTGGAGTGCCCCGCGGGCGCCCCGGATGCGTCCGACACGCCCGGGTTGCACACGTAGAAGGGCGGGTCGTCCACGTCCACCATCCTGTCCTCCAGCGCGTCCCGGTCCGTCCGCCGCGCGCTCTCCGACAGGTAGATGAGGTGGTGCGGCAGGTCCGCGTACGTCGTGTCCACGCCGTAGTACGCCATGAACGTGCTGCACGAATACTTCGCCCGCTCCAGCGCCGCGTCCGTCAGCCGGCTGCCCTCGCGCACCTCCGGGGCCAGCAGCGTCCGCGCCGCGTAGGCCAGGTCCGCGTTCACCACCACCGCGTCCGCGTCCAGCACCTCGCCGTTCGCGAGCTTCACGCCCACGGCGCGGCCCGCTTCCGTCCGCACCCGCTCCACCGCCGTGCCCATGCGGAAGGTGGCCCCCAGGTCCTGGGCGCACTTCATCATCCCGCGCGCCAGCTCCCGGAAGCCGCCCTGCACGTGCCACACGCCGAACGCCAGCTCGATGAACGGAATCACGCTGAACACCGATGAGCACGTCGTCGGGTGCAGCCCCAGGTACTTGGATGGATACGCCAGCGCGTAGGTCATCCGGTCGTCGTGGAAGAACCCGTCCAGCTGCGCGTAGAGCGTCCGCCACGGCTTGAAGCGCAGCGTGGGCGCGAGCCGCCAGGGCGCGTAGTAGCTCAGGCTCCCCGCGTGGGTGCAGATGAACTTCTCATACGCGAGCGCGTACTTCTCCCGCCCGTCCGCCATCCAATCCCTCAGCGCCCGCGACTTGCCCGCGCCGAACTTCTCCAGCTCCTGCCCCATCCGCTCCAGGTCGCGCCGCGTGTCCAGGTGCGTGCCGTCCCAGAAGTGCACGCGCGTGTTGGGGTCCACCGGCGTGAGCGTGACGTAGTCCTCCAGCTGCTTGCCCGCGCGCTGGAAGATCTGCCTCAGCACGCCGGGCAGCTGGAGGATGGACGGGCCGGTGTCCACCGCGTACTCGGCGTCCTGCCCCAGCCGCAGCCCCTTCATGCGGCCACCGGGGATGGCGTCCTTCTCCACCACGGTGACCTGGAAGCCCTGCCCCGCCAGGTTGATGGCGGCCGACAGGCCCCCCGGCCCCGCGCCCACGACGATGACGTGCTGAACCATGTGCCTCACGATGCCCGGCCCCACGCCGGCTTGCGATTGCCCCATCGGGACGGCCATCCCGAAAAAGCGTTTCCGCCTGGGATTCCCGGCCGCGCGCCAGCGGTTGATTCCGGGCCGAAGCGCTCCCTCTCCCACGGAGCGTCTTCTAGAGGACGGGACACCATCCTGAATCCCCAGGGTGCATTCCGTCCTGTAGCCTGCGACGCGCATCCATGAATCCCCCCGCGGAGGCCCGCCCACTGGAAGTCTTGTTGTTCACCCTGGAGCGGCAGCGCTACGGCCTGCCCATGGAGGACGTGCGCGAGCTGGTGCGCGCCGCGCGCCTCACGCCCCTGCCCCAGGCGCCGGACGTGGTGGAGGGCCTGCTCAACCTGCGCGGCGAGCTGCTGCCCGTGCTGGACCTGCGCCGCCGCTTCCGTCACGCCGCGCGGCCCCTGTCGCCCATGGACCACTTCATCGTCGCCAGCGCGGGCGGACGTCCGGTGGCGCTGCGCGTGGACCGCGCGGAGGGGCTGCACCCCATCACCCCTGGCGAATGGGATGCCTCCCCCGGGGCGCTGCCCGGCGTGGGTTATGTCGCGGGGGCCGCGAAGCTGGCGGACGGTCTGGTGTTGGTGCACGACCTGCGCTCCTTCCTCTCCGAGGCCGAAGCGATGCAGTTGGACACCGCGCTCGGAGCCCTTCCGGAGCCCGCTTGATAGGCGGCGTCCTTCCCCCGGGCTTCAAGGAAGTGCTCACCCTGGTGGAGGAGCGCGCGGGGCTCGCCGCGCCCAGCTGCCTGGCCGCGGCGCTGGAAGGCATCCAGCGCGCCATGGCCCGCGCCAACCAGGACGACGTGGAGGTCTACCTGCGGGAGCTGGCGCAGGACAGCTCCCTGCTGGACGACCTGCTCACCGAGCTGACCATCGGGGAGACGTACTTCTTCCGCACCCACGAGCACTTCGACCACCTGCGCCGCGTGGTGCTGCCGGAGCTCCGCGAGCGCAAGGGCCCGGACCACCTGCTGCGCGCGTGGAGCGCGGCCTGCGCCTCCGGCGAGGAGCCCTACTCCATCGCCGCGCTGCTGATGGCCGAGGGCTGGGAGGACCACATGCTGGTGCGCGCGACGGATGTGTCGCGCACGGCGCTCGCCCGCGCCCAGCAGGGCCGCTACACCGACTGGTCCCTGCGCGGCCCCTCCGCGGACCGCATGCGCGCCCACCTCAAGCAGGAGGGCCGCCACTACCTGCTATCCCCCGCCGTGAAGCGCCACGTGCAGCTGGGCTACCTCAACCTCGCGTTGGAGACGTGGCCCTCCGCGGAGAGCGGCATCTGGCAGTTGGATGTCATCTTCTGCCGCAACGTCCTCATCTACTTCAACCGCGCCACCATCGAGGGCGTGGCGCGCAGGCTCCACGCGTCGCTGGATGAGGGTGGCTATCTCTTCACCGGCCCCTCCGACCCGCCGCTGGGCGACTATGCCCCGCTCGAGCCCGTCCTCACGGAGTGGGGCGTGCTGTACCGCAAGCCCCTGGCCGGACAGCACGCCGGGCACTTCGTTCCGCTCCAGCCCCTGGCGCCCCTGCGCGCGGACGGCACGCCGTTTCCGGCCACGCCTCCAAACGCGCCTCCCCGGCCTGACACCTCCCCCGCCGCGTCCACGCCGCACGCCCCGCGCGCGCCGACGACGCCCGGGATCCGCCCCGGCGCGGGAACGTCAGCGCTGACGGGCGCAGGGCCTTCTGGCGCGGTTCGGCCATCCTCGGGCGGCGGGTTTCGCGGCTCGGGAGATTCCGCGTCCTCCAGCAGCGGGCCTTCCGGCGCCTCGGGACCCGGACCCGCGGCCACGGCGACTCCCGTGTCTCCAGGGCGCGGGCCGTCTGGCTCGGGCTCCTCCGCATCCTCAAGCGGCGGCCCCTCCAGCACGGGCGCTCCGGGCCCCGGGCCTTCGGCCACCGGGACTCCAGGAGGCGTGCCCTCTTCCGGCGGGGCTCCCGCGACGCGGCCGGCGGCGCGCTTCACCCTGGGCGTGGAGGCCCTGGAGGCGGTGCGGCAGGCCCTGGCCCGAGGCGACTGGCGCGAAGCCGCTCGGCGGGCGGGGGCCCAGGCCGCCGACCCCGACCACTCCGTGGCGGCGGTTCGTGCACTGGCCAACCTCGACTCCCGCGCCGCGGTGTTCGCGTGCGGTGAGGCCTCGCTTCGTCACCCGCTGGTCGCCGGTCTGCGCTATCTGGAGGCGCTGCTGCTGCTGGGACAGGGACGGCTGACCGACGCGGAAAAATCCGTCCGGCAGGCGCTCTACCTGGAGCCGGGGCTCGCCGTGGGCCACCTGCTCCTGGGCCACGTGCTGCGCCAGCAGGACCAGGCCGCCGCCGCGGCCCGGGCCTACCGCGAAGCCGAGGCGCTGTGCCGGAAGCTGCCGCCAGAGGCGCTGGTGCCGCTGGCGGAGGGAGAACGGGCAGGTGCCCTGGCGGACGTGGCCCGCGCGGAGTGGCGGCGCCTGGAGCGGTCCGGGACTGAAGGCGGAGAGGCGAGCTGATGGTCAAGCGCGAGGGAGTCATCGACTGGCAGCAGGTCCGGGCCCGGCTGGAAGCGCTGGAGCGCGCCACCGAGGCGCGCGACTCCCTCACGGACGCGGCGGCCCAAGCCCAGCTCGACGCGCGCGCCCTCACCCTCGCGCGTCCGCCGGAAGTCCCCGCGCTGCCCGGCAGCCAGCGCGAGGTGGTCCGCTTCCGCGCCGCGGGCCAGACGTACGCGCTGGAGTCGCGCTTCATCCTGGAGGTGATGCGCGCGCCGGAGCTCACCCCGCTGCCCGGCTCGCCGCCGCTGCTGCGCGGCCTGACCCTGCTGCGCGGCGAGGTGCTGCCCGTGGTGGAGCTGGCGCCGCTGTTCGGCCGGCCCGCCGCCAACGCGAGCGGCCCGGTGCTGGTGGTGGGCACCGCGCGGGCGGAGCTGGGGCTGCGCACGGACGAGGTGTCGGAGGTGGCGGTGCTCACGGGCACGGAGCTGTTGCCCGCGCCCCCCTCCCTGGAAGAGGAAGCGGGCGCGCTGGTGTCCGGCGTGAGCCCCGACGGCACGCTCGTCCTGGAGGGAGAAGCCCTCCTCGGTGACGAGCGTCTCGTGTTCGAGCTGTCCGAAGAAGGAGTCGCATGAGCATCGGGAATCGCATCGCGCTGGGCTTCGGCTTGTCCCTGCTGGTCCTGCTGGTAATCGCGGGCGTGGCCTTCCAGGGCGCGCAGCAACTCACCGCCACCACCGACGGCCTGCTGGAGTCCCACAACAACTACAAGCTGCTGCGCGAGGTGCGCGCGCTCGTCGTGGACGCGGAGACAGGCCAGCGCGGCTACGTGCTCACCGGCGACGACTCCTACCTGCGCCCGTACCAGAGCGCCCTGGGCGAGCTGCGCTCGGACCTGGACGCCTTGCGCCCCGCGATGGCGAAGTACCCGGACCAGCGCGCGCGCCTCCAGAAGCTGGAGCCCCTGGTCGCCAACAAGCTGGACGAGATGTCGGAGACCATCCGCCTGCGCCGCGAGCAGGGCTTCGACGCGGCCCTGGCCCTGGTGAAGACCAACCGCGGCCAGCGCGACATGGATGCCATCCGCGAAATCATCTACGAGATGCGCGACACCGAAGAGGAGCGCTGGCAGCAACACTCCGACGCCGCCACCCGGGCCGCGCAGCGCAGCATCTGGGTGCTGGCGCTGGGCACCCTGCTGGGCCTGGCCATCGTGGGCGTGGGCAGCTTCGTCATCACCCGGGGCATCACCGGTCCCTTGCGCAAGCTCACCTTCGGCGCCGAACAGCTGGGCAAGGGCGACCTCACCCACCGCATCGACGTGCGCGGCCGTGATGAGATGGCGGACCTGGCGAACACCTTCAACGCCATGGCCGACCGCCGCCAGCAAGCGGAAGTCCAATTGGCCCGGCAGGCCGAACAGCGCGAACACACCCTCAAGACGGTGGCGGAGTTCGTCAACCAGCTCGCGGGCGCGTCCTCCGAAATCCTCGCCAGCACCACCGAACAGGTGGCCGGCGCCCAGGAGCAGGGCACCGCCGTGACGGAGACGGTGAGCACCATCGAGGAGATCACCAAGACGTCGGAGGAGGCCGCGGGCCGCGCCCGCGCGGTGAGCGAGTCCGCCCGGCACTCGGAGGAGGTGGGCCGCTCCGGCCGCCGCGCCGTGGAGGAGGCCGTGTCCGCGATGGGCGCGGTGCGCGACCAGGTGGAGTCCATCGCGTCGCGCATCCTCGCCCTGGCCGAGCAGGCCCAGGCCATTGGCGACATCATCACCACCGTCAACGACATCTCCGAACAGACGCACATGCTGGCGCTCAACGCGTCCATCGAGGCGAGCCGCGCGGGCGAGCACGGCCGCGGCTTCGCCGTCGTCGCCTCGGAGGTGAAGGCCCTGGCGGAGCAGTCCAAGAAGGCCACCGCGCAGGTGCGGCAGATCCTCGGTCAAATCCAGAAGGCCACCCACGGCGCGGTGATGACCACGGAGGAGGGCACCAAGAGCGTGTCGTCCGCCACCCGCGTCGTCACGGAGGCCGGCACCACCATCCAGCAGCTGGCGGACCTGCTCACGCAGGCCTCGCTCACGGCCGCGCAGATCGCCGCGTCCGCCAACCAGCAGGCCACCGGCATCGGGCAGATCCGCCAGGCGATGCACGACGTGAACCAGGCCACGCAGCAGGGCCTCACCTCGTCGCGGCAGACGGAGCGCGCGATGCAGGACATCAACGCCATGGGCCAGAAGCTCAAGGGGCTGCTCGGGGAGTTCGGGCGCTAAATCATGGATCGCGACAGGCTGGCGCAGGCACTGCTGGACTCGTTCCTGGAGGAGCTGGAGGGGCACGTCGTGTCCCTCAACCGGGACCTGCTCGCGCTGGAGCAGGCCCCGGCGCGCGCGCGGGAGCTCATCCCGGGCCTCTTGCGCACGCTGCACAGCGTGAAGGGCGCGTCGCGCGCGGCCAGCGCCAGCATGGTGGAGAACGCCTGCCACCGCATGGAGGAGGTGCTGGAGTCCCTCCTCCACGGGCGCGCCCCGACGCCGGACCTGTTCGAGCTGTGCTTCGCCACCGTGGACGCGCTGGACGACGCGGGCCGCCGCCTGGCGTCGCGCCAGGAGCTGCCCGGCTCGCCGCTGGAGGCGCTGCTGCCCCAGTTGGAGCAGGCCGCGCACGGCATGCCCGCACGGGCGCCGGAGCCCCCCCGGGCCGGCGCGAGGCCCCCCTCGCCCGAAGCCGCGGACGCGGAGCCGGAGCCGGAGCCCGCGGTCCCGGCGCAGGCCAGCGGGGAGGCGCTGCCGGTGCGCGTGTCCGGGCAGAAGCTGGACGCGCTCCTGAGCCGCAGCGGCGAGCTGCGCGTGGCCATGCTGCGCCTGGAAGGCCACGCCGAGTCGCTGGAGCAGCTGCGCGACGACGCCGCCAGCCTGCGCGGGACGGTGCGCGGCACCTCCTCTGAAACGACGCTGCGCCGGGTGGAGATGGAGCTGGCGCGGGTGGCGCGCGTGCTGGCGCAGGACCGCCGCGCGCTGTTCCAGTCCTCCACCGGCCTGGACGACGAGGTGCGCCGCGCCCGCATGCTCCCCTTCGAGGAGGGCTGCACGGGCCTGGAGCGCGCCGCGCGCGACGTGGCGCACGGCCTGGGCCGGCGCGCGCGCATGGAGGTGCACGGCGGCGGGCTGGAGCTGGACCGCTCGCTGCTCCAGTCCCTGCGCGAGCCGCTGCTGCACCTGGTGCGCAACGCGGTGGCGCACGGCCTGGAGGCGCCCGAGGAGCGCGTGCGCCACGGCAAGTCCGAGGAGGGCCGCGTGGTGCTGTCCGCGCGGCTGCGCGGCAGCCGGGTGGAGGTGGCGGTGGAGGACGACGGGCGCGGCCTGGACCTGGAGGCGCTGCGCGAGCGCGCGCGCGCCCGGGGCCTGGAGGCGCCCGAGGACGACGAGGAGGCCGCCCGGCTCGTCTTCATGCCCGGGCTGTCCACCGCGGCGAAGGTGACGGCGGTGTCCGGCCGGGGCGTGGGCCTGGACGTGGTGCGCGCCCAGGTGGAGGCCCTGCGCGGCAGCGTGGAGGTGGCCTTCAAGGCCGGCCAGGGCACCCGCTTCACGCTGGACGTGCCCCTCACCCTGAGCACCCTGCGCGTGCTGCTGGTGACCGCGGGCGGGCAGATCCTCGCGCTCGCGAGCGAGGGCGTGGACCGGCTGCTGCGCCTGTCCCCCTCCGACGTGCGCGAGGTGGAGGGCCGCATGTCCTGGGTGACGCCGGACGCGCTCGTGCCCCTGGCGTCGCTCGCGGGCGTGCTGGACCTGCCCGCGGGCGCGCCCAAGGCGCGGCCGTCCGCGGTGGTGCTGTCCGCGGGCACCGCGCAGGCGGCGCTGGTGGTGGACGAGGTCATCGCCGAGCAGGAGGTGCTGGTGCGCTCGCTGGGCGGCCGCGTGAAGCGCGCGCGGCACGTGGCAGCGGTGGCGGTGCTGCCGGATGGCCGCATGGCGCTGCTGCTCAACCCGGCCTCGCTGGTGCGGGCCGCGGGCGGGCGCCCGTCCGCCCACTTCTTCCCCACGCCCCGGGAGAAGGCGGTGCGCAAGCGCGTGGTGCTGGCGGACGACTCGCCCACCACGCGCATGCTGGAGCAGAGCATCCTGGAGGGCGCCGGGTTCGACGTCACGGCGTGCGCGGATGGCGCGGAGGCGTGGGAGCGGCTCCAGGCGGGCGGCGCGGACGCGCTGGTGCTGGACGTGGAGATGCCGCGCATGGATGGCTTCCAGGTCACGGAGGCCGTGCGCGCGTCGCCCCGCTTCGGGCGGGTGCCGGTGGTGCTCGTCACGTCGCGCGAGAAGCCCGAGGACAAGGCGCGCGGACTGCAGGCCGGCGCCAGCGCCTACATCGTGAAGAGCGCGTTTGACCCGACGAGCCTGCTGGAGACGCTGAGGCGACTGCTATGAAGACCGAACCGTTGCGCATCCTGGTGGCCGAGGACTCGCCCACCGCCCGGCGGCTGCTGGTGGAGATCCTGCGCACCGACCCGGCGCTCACCGTGGTGGGTGAGGCCAAGGATGGCCTGGAGGCCGTGGAGCTGTGCCAGCGCCTCCAGCCCTCCCTGGTGACGATGGACATCCAGATGCCGCGCATGGACGGCCTGGACGCCACCCGCCGCATCATGACGGAGGTGCCCACGCCCGTGGTGGTGGTGTCCACGCTGGTGGAGCGCGACATCCAGACATCCATGGCCGCGCTGAGGGCCGGAGCGCTCGCGGTGCTCCAGAAGCCGGTGGGCCCGGAGTCGCCGGACTTCGAGGCGGACAGCCGCCGCCTGCGCGACACGCTCAAGGCCATGGCCCAGGTGAAGGTGGTGCGCCGCTGGCCGGACCGCGCCGCCCCGCCGCCGCCCCCGGCCGAGCCCACGTCCACCCCCCAGCCGCGCCCGCCGTCCGTGCTGGCCATGGCCGCGTCCACCGGCGGCCCCGCCGCCCTCCACCGCATCCTGTCCGACCTCAACGGCCGGGACACGCCCCCGCCGCCCATCCTGGTGGTGCAGCACATCGCGCTGGGCTTCGGGTCGGGGCTGGCGACGTGGCTGGGCACGGCCACGAAGCTGCGGGTGAAGGTGGCCGAGGACTGCGAGCCGCTCCTGCCCGGCACGGTGTACCTGGCCCCGGACGACAAGCACCTGGGCGTGACGACGGACCACCGCGTCCAGGTGTCCGGCGCCGCCCCCATCCAGGGGTTCCGCCCCTCCGCCAACTGGCTGTTCCGCGCCGTCGCCCGCGCGTATGGGCAGACGTCACTGGCCGTGGTGCTCACCGGCATGGGCCAGGACGGGCTGGACGGAATCCGGGACGTGCACCAGGCGGGCGGGCGCGTGATTGCCCAGGACGAGGCGACGTCCGTCGTCTACGGCATGCCCGCGGTGGTGGTGGGCGCCAACCTGGCGCACGAAGTCCTCCCCCTGGGGCAGATCGCTCGCAGGTTGCAGGCGCTCTACCAGCCGGCGGGCCGCACGCCCTGAAGTGTTGGTTGAGTGAAACTCATCCGGTTGGATTCCGGGGCGGAATGGCGTCCCTGGCACGGAGTGTCAATATCGAGTCCAATGGGACATCTCCCCGTCCCCTCCTCCCCGATGAGCGCTCCCACGACTGGTCCGGCCTATGAAGCGGCCTTCGCCGCCATCCCCGATCCTGCCTATCTGCTGGATGGCTCGGGGCGGCTGGTGTCGTGCAGCGCCGCGGGCGCCCGGGCGCTCGGGCGGACCGAGGGGGAGCTCGCCGGCCGGCACTGGAGCGAGCTGGGCCTGCCCCAGGACGCGCTGAGGGCGCTGGAGGCCGCGCGCGTCCGGGTGATGACGCTGCGCGAGTCCACCACCGTGGAGGCGCCCTGGCCGGGCATGCAGGGCCTGCGGCCGCACGCGCTGGTGCTCACGCCGCTGGGGACGGACGCGGACGTGTCCCCTGCCGTCCTGGTGACCGCGCGGGCGCTCACGGAGGCGGAGGCCGTCTACTCGCGCGCCCTGGAGCTGGAGCTGGCGTCGCGCGCGGAGGTGGAGACGGCCGAGCGCCGCCGCTCGTTCCTCTACCAGGCGATGACGACGCTCTTCACCCACCCGCCGGATCCCCAGGGCATGTACACGCTGCTCGCGCACCTGGCCGTGCCGGACCTGGCGGACTGGTGCCTGGTGGACGCGCTGGAGCATGGGCCGTGGGTGGGCCGCGCGGCGGTGGCGTGCCTGGACCCGACGCAGCAGGAGCGCGCCCGGGGCCTGCCCATGCGCACGGAGGTGCGCGACGACGCGCCGGTGGGCCTTTTGCGCGTGCTGCGCACCGGAGAGCCGGAGCTGGTGCCGGCGGTGACGGAGTCGCTGCTGCGCGCCGCGGCGGCGGAGCCCGCGCACCCGGCGATGCTGGAGGCGCTCCAGGCGCGCTCGTACATGATCATCCCGCTGCGCGCGCGCGGCCACACGCTGGGCGCGGTGACGTTCGTGAGCTCCGGCTCCGGGCGCCGGTACGGCCCGGATGACCTGGCGCTGGCGGAGGACCTGTGCCTGCGCGCGAGCCTCGCCATCGACAACGCGCGGCTGGTGGGCGAGTCGCGCCGGGCGGCCCGCGCGCGCGAGGACCTGCTCGCCGTCGTGTCGCACGACCTGAAGAACCCGCTGGGCGTGGTGCAGTTGGGCGCGGCGCTGCTGCTGCGCGGCACGGCGGGCAAGCCGGGCGGCGAGGCCGTGGCCAAGCAGGCCACGCGCATCAACGACGCGGCGGAGCGCATGTCGCGGCTCATCTCCGACCTGCTGGACTGGGGCCGCCTGGAAGCCGGGCACCTGCCGCTGGAGCTGGGCGAGTACCCCGCGGCGTCGCTGGCCACCGAGGCGCTGGAGGCCATCCGTCCGCTGGCGGAGGCCAAGGGGCTGCACCTGGAGGCGGACCTGCCCCCGGAGTCGCTGCGCGTGAAGTGCGACCGCAGCCGCGTGCTCCAGGTGATGGGCAACCTGCTGGGCAACGCGGTGAAGTTCACCCCGCCGGGCGGCACCCTGTCGATGCGCGCGACGGTGCGCGGCAACGAGGTGTCCTTCGACGTGCGCGACACGGGCAACGGCATCACCCCGGACGCGCTGCCGCACATCTTCGACCGCTACTGGCAGGCGCGCGACGCGGCCAGCCGGGGCACCGGCCTGGGCCTGGCCATCGCCAAGGGACTGGTGGAAGCCCACGGCGGCGGCATCCGCGCGGAGAGCACCCTGGGCACCGGCAGCGTCTTCACCTTCACGCTGCCCGTGGCGCACCTCGCCGCGCCCGCGACCGTCACGCAGCAGGCGGGAGCCGGCGGCCCCCTGACGCGCCCGCGCGACGCCTACGAGCACTGACGCGCCCGCGTCCGCGCCCCTCACCCTGTTGCCCACCCAGCAGGTGAGAGCCCCCTCGGCTCCAGTTGCCGCACCGCCTTAAGCGTGCCATGCAGGCGCCTTATGTCATTCCTGCATCAGGCGCTGGTGTTCCTGGCCGCCACGGTCATCGCCGTGCCCCTCTTCAAGCGGTTGGGGCTGGGCTCCGTGCTGGGGTACCTGGCGGCGGGCGCGGCCATCGGGCCGTATGGCGCGGGCCTCATCTCCGACGTGGAGAACATCCTCCACATCGCGGAGCTGGGCGTGGTGTTGCTGCTGTTCGTGATTGGCCTGGAGCTGCAGCCGTCGCGCCTGTGGAGCCTGCGCCGGTCGGTGTTCGGGATGGGCGGGGCGCAGGTGGTGCTGACGGGGCTGCTCCTGGCGGGCGTGGGGCGGGCGCTGGGGCTCGCCTGGGGCGCGGCCATCATCGCGGGCTTCGGCCTGTCGCTGTCCTCCACCGCGTTCGCGCTCCAGCTGCTGGGGGAGAAGAACCAGCTCGCCGCGGAGCACGGGCAGCTGGCCTTCGGCATCCTGCTGTTCCAGGACCTGGCGGTCATCCCGCTCCTGGCCCTGCTGCCGCTGCTGGGCGTCTCCGAGGCGCCCGCCACGGAGGCCGGCTGGCTGACGGCGCTGAAGGCCGCGGGCGCGGTGGTGCTGGTGGTGGTGGCGGGCCGCTACCTCCTGCGGCCGGTGTTCCGCGCGGTGGCGTCCGTGCACAGCCAGGAGCTGTTCACCGCGACGGCGCTGCTCGTGGTCGTGGGCACCGCGTCGCTGGTCAGCGCGGTGGGGCTGTCCATGGCGCTGGGCGCGTTCCTCGCGGGCGTGCTGCTGTCGGAGTCCGAGTACCGCCACGAGCTGGAAGCGGACATCGAACCGTTCAAGGGCCTCTTGCTGGGCCTGTTCTTCATCGCGGTGGGCATGTCCGTGAACCTCACGCTGCTGGCGCATGAGCCGCTGCGCGTGCTGGCGCTGGTGCTGGGCCTCACCTTCCTCAAGGCGCTGGTGCTGTACGGGCTGGGGCGCGTGGGCCTGAAGAAGCCGGGCTCCGCGCTGAACCTGGCGGTGGTGATTTCGCAGGGCGGTGAGTTCGCCTTCGTCCTCTTCTCCCTGGCGGTGGCCTTCCACGTGATGGACCGCCCGCAGGCGGACCTGCTGGTGCTGGTGGTGGGCATGTCCATGGCGGTGACGCCGTTCCTGTCCGTCATCCACGAGCGCTGGGTGGCGCCGCGCTTCAAGAAGAAGGGGCCGCAGCGCGAATACGACGTGTCCCCGGACCAGGACCACCCGGTCATCATCGCGGGCATGGGCCGCGTGGGGCAGGTGGTGGCCCGCCTGCTGCGCGCCCGGCGCATCGGCTTCACCGCCATTGACGCGAGCGCGGAGCACATCGACTTCATCCAGCGCTTCGGCAACCAGGTGTTCTACGGCGACGCGTCCCGGCTGGACCTCTTGCGCGCGGCCCGCGCGGACAAGGCGAAGGTGTTCGTGCTGGCCATCGACGACATGGCCGCGTCCCTGCGCACCGCGCAGATGGTCCAGGAGCACTTCCCCAACCTCACCATCTACGCGCGGGCGCGCAACCGCGAGCACGCGTACCGGCTGCTGGACCTGGGCGTCACGCACCTGGTGCGTGAGACGTTCGACGCCAGCCTCGTGATGGCCAACGACGTGCTCCAGGCCATGGGCCTCACCTTCGGGGAGGCCCGCCGCTCCGTGGAGCGCTTCCGCGAGCACGACGAGGCCCTGATGCTGGAGAGCGCGAAGGTGTTCCGCGACGAGAAGAAGATGATGGAGGTCATCGTCCGCGCGCGCCGCGAGCTGGAGCAGCTGTTCGAGAAGGACGAAGCCGAACAGAAGTCAGCCTGAGGACGACAGGACCATGAGCGCCGACACCGCGGAAGCCGGACACCCGAAGTCCTCCTCGCGCCTCTACCTGTGGGTCCTGGCGGCCATCTTCGCCGGGGGCCTCCTGGGTCACCTCCTCCCGGCCACGGCGGTGAAGCTCAAGCCGCTGGGCGACGCGTTCATCGCGCTGGTGAAGATGCTCATCTCCCCGGTCATCTTCCTGACCGTGGTGCTGGGGGTCGCCAACGTGGCGGACATGAAGAAGGTGGGCCGGGTGGGCGGCAAGGCGCTGCTCTACTTCGAGGTCATCTCCACGTTCGCGCTGCTCATCGGCGCGCTGGTGGTGACGGTGCTCAAGCCCGGGTCCGGCTTCAACGTGGATCCCCGCACGCTGGACGCGAGCGCCGTGGCCCGCTTCGCCCAGCAGGCGCACGACCAGTCCACCACGGGCTTCCTGCTGCACATCATCCCGCGCACCTTCGTGGACGCCTTCACCGGCGAGGGCGACCTGCTCCAGGTGCTGCTGCTGGCGCTGCTGTTCGGCTTCTCCCTCACCGCGCTGGGCGCCACCGCGAGGCCCGTGGTCGTCCTCCTGGAGGCGCTGTCCAAGGCCTTCTTCCACATGATTGGCACCGTGATGAAGCTGGCGCCCATTGGCGCGGGGGCCTCCATGGCCTTCACCCTGGGCGCCTACGGCGTCACCAGCCTGGGCCCGCTGCTGCGCCTGATGGGCTGCTTCTACCTGGCGTGCGGCCTCTTCGTGGTGGGCGTGCTGGGCGTGGTGGCGCGGCTGACGGGCTTCTCCATCCTGAAGTTCCTGCGCTACATCCGCGCGGAGCTGCTCCTGGTGCTGGGCACGTCGTCGTCGGAGTCCGCGCTGGTGCCGCTGATGCAGAAGCTGGAGCGGCTGGGCTGCTCCAAGTCCGTGGTGGGGCTGGTGGTGCCCAGCGGCTACTCGTTCAACCTGGACGGCACCAACATCTACCTGACCATGGCGGCGCTGTTCGTGGCCCAGGCGCTCAACGTGGACCTCACCCTCACCCAGACGGCCACGCTGCTGGGCGTGGCGATGCTCACGTCCAAGGGCGCCTCCGGCGTGACGGGCGCGGGCTTCATCACCCTGGCCGCCACGCTGGCGGTGGTGCCGTCCGTGCCGGTGGCCGGCCTGGCGCTCATCCTGGGCATCGACCGGTTCATGAGCGAGGCGCGCGCGCTCACCAACTTCATCGGCAACGGCGTCGCCAGCATCGTCGTCTCCCGCTGGGAGGGGGAGCTGGACCGCGACCGGCTCCACGCCGAGCTCCACGGCCAGCCGCTGCCCGCCCCCCAGGCGCCCGGCGCCGAGCCCGAGGAGATGCCCGGTTAGGGCCGCGCCACCGCTTCACGCACCGCCGCCTTCAGCACGTCCAGGTCCACCGGCTTGTCCAGCAGCTGGCGCGCGCCCAGCCGCAGGGCCTCCGCGTGCGTCTCGTCGTCCGCGAAGGCGCTGAGCAGGAGGACGGGGCACGCGATGCCCTGCTCGCGCAGCCGCTTCAGGGCCTCCAGGCCGCTGCGGCCCGGCATGCGCACGTCGCTGACGATGAGGTCCGGCGGCGCGAGCGTGCCGCCCTGGCCCTGCATCATGGCCACGTAGTCCCCCAGCTCGAAGCCGTCCTCCACCTCCACCACCGTGTAGCCCGCGCGCACCAGCGTGCGCACGAGCATGGCCCGCATCGCGTCGTCGTCCTCGGCCACCAGGATGCGCACGGGGGACGCGGCTGCTTCATGCGGGGGGGCGTTGGTCATTTCGCCCCCCAGGAGCATGGCCCATGCCACGCACCCTCCGGGTCCGGGGATCCGTCCGGCCCCGCATGTTCCGGGGCATCCTGCCCCTCTCGGGGCAATACGCCCCAGGCATTTCGCGGGTATCAGGCCCCCCGTCCGCCCGTGCGTCCCTCTGGAGCGGGAGTTGGCACGAGCAATGCTCTAGGCCCGGTCAGCCCCGCACCCAACTTCTCGCGGGCCTGAACCGGAGTCTTCCATGAAGCGCACTTCCGCCCTCGTCCTCGGTCTGTCCCTGTCCCTCGCCTCCATGGGCGCCTTCGCCGCGGCCCCCAAGGCCCCCAAGGCCGCTGCCCCCACCACCCAGGCGAAGCCCACCAAGGCGAAGAAGGCGAAGCCGGCGGCCAGCCAGAAGGCGGCCACCACCCCGTCCGAGAGCTCGGGCAGCAACTAGCCATCTGTCGCAGTGACGCAGCACCCGCGGTACCCGTAGCGTACCACCCCGGTCCGTGTGTTCCTTCCCCCTCACGCACGAACCGGGGGTTGCCTTTTCCGTGAAGCTCGCTCGCAAATTCACCCTGGCCCTCGTGCTGCTCGCCGTCGCCGTGATGGCCGGGCTCCAGGCGTTCCAGGTCCACCAGGAGCTCACCCGGTCGGAGATCGACTCGCAGCACGACCACCGCCTGCTCGGCCACACGCTGGCCGGCTCCATTGGCAAGGCGTGGCAGCTGGCGGGCGAGGCCGAGGCCCTCACGCTCCTCAACCAGGCCAACCGCTTCCAGGAGCAGGTGCGGCTGCGCTGGGTGTGGCTGGACGGCGGGCCGGGCTCCGGCTTCGCGCCGGCGCTGCCCCCCGCGCTGCTGCTCAGCCTGCGCGCGGGCCACGACGGCTGGTTGATGGACACGTCCAGCAGCCCGGGCGTGCTGCGCTCGTACACGCCGGTGTTCCTGGGCCGGCGCGCGGGCGCCATCGAAATCACCGAGTCCCTGTCCGAGCAGGAGCAGCACGTGCACACCACGGTGGTGGGCACGGTCATCGCCACCGCCGCGCTCTCCGTGTTCTTCCTGCTGGCCGCCATGGCCATGGGCCGAAAGCTGGTGGGGCAGCCCGTGGAGCAGTTGGTGCATCTGGCGGGGCGCATTGGAGAGGGCGACCTCACGGCGCGAGTGCCCTTGCGCAACGAGCGCGGCGACGAACTGACGACGTTGGCGGTGGCCATGAACCGGATGGGCGAGCAGTTGGAGGAGACGCGGGCGCGGCTGGCGTCGGAGACGGCGGCGCGGCTGGCCACGGTGGAGCACCTGCGCCACGCGGACCGGCTCACCACGGTGGGCAAGCTGGCGTCGGGCGTGGCGCACGAGCTGGGCACGCCGCTCAACGTGGTGATGGGCCGCGCGAAGATGGTGTCCTCCGGGGAAGCGGAGGGCGAGGAGGTGGGCGAGTGCGCCCGCATCATCTTCCAGCAGGCGCAGCACATGACCGGCATCATCCGCCAGCTGCTGGACTTCGCCCGGCGGAGGGCGCCGTCGCGCGCGCCGGAGGACCTGTCGCTGCTGGCCGAGCGCACCCTGGCGCTGCTCAAGCCCATGGCCACCAAGCGCGGCGTCGCGCTGTCGCAGGAGGTGCCCCAGGGCTTCACGGTGGAGGTGGACGCGGGGCAGTTCCAGCAGGTGCTCACCAACCTGGTGATGAACGGCCTCCACGCGATGAACCGGCCGGGCACCCTGCGGGTGCGCTCGCAGGTGCTGCGCGCCACGCCGCCCGCGGACGTGGGCGGGCCGGAGCAGGACTGGGTGCGGCTGGACGTGGAGGACGAGGGCACGGGCATCGCGCCGGACGTGCTGCCCCACGTCTTCGAGCCCTTCTTCACCACCAAGGACGTGGGCGAGGGAACGGGCCTGGGTCTGTCCGTCTCCTATGGGATGGTGCGGGACCACGGCGGCTGGATTGACGTGAAGAGCGAGCCGGGCCGTGGGAGTTGTTTCTCCATCTATCTGCCGCCGGGGACGCACGCATGCCAGGCCGCATCCTGATTGTCGAAGACGAGCGCGAGATGCGCGCCATGGTGGAGAAGGGCCTCCAGCGCCGGGGCTTCCAGCCCGTGGCCGTGGCCGCGGCGGACGAGGCCCTCCAGCGCCTGTCCGGCGAGGACTTCGACACGGTGCTCACCGACCTGCGCATGCCGGGCATGGACGGCCTGGCGCTGTGCGAGCGCATCGTGCTCAACCGGCCGGACATCCCGGTGGTGGTGGTGACGGCCTTCGGCAGCCTGGAGACGGCGGTGGCCGCCATCCGCGCGGGCGCCTATGACTTCATCACCAAGCCCATCGACCTGGACGCCTTGGTGCTGGTGCTGGAGCGCGCCGTGCAGCACCGCGCCCTGCGCGCGGAGGTGCGGCGGCTGCGCCAGGCGTTGGATCAACGCCAGGACGACGGCGTGCTCGTGGGGGAGAGCCCCGCCCTGAAGCAGGCGTACGCGCTCATCGACCGGGTGGCGGACGTGGACGCCACGGTGCTGATCACCGGTGAGAGCGGCACGGGCAAGGAGGTGGCCGCGAGGGCGCTTCATGCGCGCGGCCGGCGCAAGGAGGGGCCCTTCGTGGCCATCAACTGCGCGGCGATGCCGGAGCAGCTGTTGGAGAGCGAGCTGTTCGGCCACGCCAAGGGGGCCTTCACCGACGCGAAGGCCTCGCGCACGGGCCTGTTCGTGAAGGCCAACGGCGGCACGCTGTTCCTGGACGAGGTGGGCGAGCTGCCCATGACGCTCCAGCCGAAGCTGCTGCGCGCGTTGCAGGAGCGCGTGGTGCGTCCGGTGGGTGGGGACACGGAGACGCCGTTCGACGCGCGCATCGTCGCGGCGACGAACCGCGACCTGGAGCTGGCGGTGGAGGAGAGCCGCTTCCGCGAGGACCTGTACTACCGGCTCAACGTCATTGGCCTGGAGCTGCCCCCGCTGCGCGCGCGCGGCAACGACGTGCTGCTGCTGTCGCAGCGCTTCGTGGAGCAGTTCGCGTCGCGCACGGGCAAGAAGGTGGACGGGCTGTCACCGGCGGCGGCGCAGCGCCTGCTGGCGTACGGGTGGCCGGGCAACGTGCGCGAGCTGCAGAACTGCATCGAGCGCGCGGTGGCGCTCACGTCCTTCGAGCAGCTCACGGTGGACGACCTGCCGGAGCGCATCCGCAACTACAGCACGCCGCGCGTGGTGCCGGAGAACACGGACGCGTCGGAGCTGGTGACGCTGGAGGAGCTGGAGCGCCGCTACATCCACCGCGTGCTGGAGGCGGTGGGCGGCAGCCGGACGCTGGCGGCGCGCATCCTGGGCGTGGACCGCAAGACGCTCTACCGCAAGCTGGAGCGCGGCGACGCGGAGGCGAAGGAGTCGCGCGAGGCGAAGAAGCCCTGACGCTGGCACGGCGGATGCTCCTCTTCGCGGTCGGACAGCGCGACCCCGGAGGAGCACCCCATGGCGTTCCAGGACACGACACACGACGCGGAGCAGGAGGAGACGCCGTGGGCGCCGGGCTACGAGGCCCCCGCCACGCGGCCCCGGGTGTTGATCGCCGAGGACGACCGGGAGATGCGCCGCATGCTGGTGCGCGCGCTCCAGCGGCGCGGCTGTGACGTGCACGAGGTGCCCAACGGGCGCGAGCTGCTGGGCACGCTGACGCGGGGCCTGGCGGGCGTGGAGGGCGCGGCGCCGGACGTCATCATCACGGACGTGCGCATGCCGGGCGTCACCGGACTGGAGGCCCTGGCGCGCCTGCGCCGGGTGGACTGGGCCACGCCGGTCATCCTCATCACCGCCTTCGGCGACGCCGCCACCCACGCGGAGGCGATGCGCCTGGGCGCCGCGTTCGTCTTCGACAAGCCGTTCGACCTGGACGTGCTCTGCGGAGCGGTGACGCGCCTCATCGGGGAGGGGTGAGGCCCGGCATCTCCCGCGACGGCAGCCTGCTATGCTCCCACGCTCTGCGGACCGCGGGAGCGGACCATGCGTCTTCCACAACGAGCGCGGAAGGGCCTGACCCTCTGCGCCCTGCTGTCAGGCTGCGCTGGTGGAAGCACTCAACAGGGCAGGAGCGACTACGGCTTCGTGGACGCCACTTCTCGTCGCGTGTGGGCGCGCGGCCCCTGGGAGCGCGTCCAACCTTCACGCGACGTCGATGACGTCATCGATCAACTCTGCCCCGCCATCATGACCCTGCCCGCCGCCACCTTGGGTGACTACGGGATGGAGTACTGCGGCGTCATCTACAGCCTGGGGCAGGGCGTCTACTACGCGAGCAATCCCTCTCCCCTCGCCACGCGGGTCCAGGTGGGGACGAGCCGGCGCAAATCCTGTCGTCCTCCCATGGAGGTCCGGGATCCCCGGGGCAGGGCCTCCATCCTCGCTGACTTCCACAGCCACCCCTGGTTCCCCTCGAGCCTTTCCGAGGAGGACCGGAAGTCGGATACACAGTGGTACTCCCTCCGGATCCAGTTCGACACCCACTGCATCATCCACAAGCTGGTGCCGCATGCGGACGACAACCTGCCAGGCGAAATCTATGTCCGCGAAGGGCGCCGCTGGAGGCGCGTCGGAAGCATCCTCCCGGAGGACAAGGCCACTGGACGCATCACCGCCGTGGAGGAGCCATGAGGAACTCGCCGCATCCCGGGCCCGGCCCGGACGACATGCACGGGGGTCGGCGATGAAGCCCTCGATGCTCTTGCTCTGCGCGCTCCTGGGCGCATGCGCTCCCCGGCCGTCGCTTCCCGCGCGGGTTCCCGCCAGGGAAGCAGCCTGGTTCAAGTTCCCCTCGACCTTGAATGAGTCGGAACAGGTCGTGGTACCGGCGGCGACGGCCGCCGCCATCCAGCTGGCGCTCGAAGACTTCCGGCCTCTTGGCACGAAGCCTCCTCGTGGAGGCGATCCCGTCGAAGCATGCCTGTTCCAGCGTCAGTCGTTCGACGTGCAGGCGGCGCCCTGGAATGAAGACGTCGTGCTGGTGCGCTTCTCCCTGAGCCCGGGTGCATGCATCGAAGAAGGCCCGGTCACGGACATGGGAGCGACCTATGCCGTGGATCCACGACACGGACGCATCATCGCGGTTCAACGCCCGTGAGCCTCCGAACAAGAAGGAGCCTTCCGTGAAGCCCTGGATGCCGTGCCTGCTCTTGCTCGCCCTGGGGGGTTGCCGGACGGCTGGGGGGATTCCCCACGCCTCCGCCGAGGACGCAGCGCGATTCACCTTCCCCATCGAGCTGCCGCGCCAGGGGCTCCTCCACATCGATGGCAACACGACCGCCGCCATCCAGCTCGCCATGGAGCACTTCCTGCCGTGGGATGCGCCTTCATCCCGTCAGCCCGCGTGCCTGGATCAGCGGGACTCCTATGACGTGACCGCGGCGCCAGGTCCCGAGGGTGTGGTGTTGGTGCAACTCGTCGCCAACGCTCAACGCTGTCCGCCAGAGCCCACTCAGTCTGTCGAGGCCACCACCGGAAAGCCCCTCCAGGAGGTCGTGCTCTATGCCGTGGACCTCCGCACGATGCGGCTGCTCTCCATCGGGCGGTATTTCCGGCGACACCTCTGACCCGGGTTTCCTGGACCCCGCCCATCCCTGGCACCCGAGCGGCCCTGTTTCATCCGCTCCCGCCGCAACCGTCCGCCATCAGCGCACGGCTGAAGGCCCTGGGTGGGACGCACCGTGCGGAAGCCAGCCGTCCCCCGGGCTGAAGCCCCCGCTTCGCCTTGGGCGCGGTATGGTTCAGACGGATGCGCCCCGTCCCCTTCCAGCCCCGTTCCGTGTGTCGCCTGAGTGACCTCGTGCGGAAAGGGAGCGACAGGAGCACCGCCGACCCGTTTCATCCCGGAGGTTTCTGCCTACCCTCGGAAATCCACCAGCGTGCCCTTCCCGTAACGGCCTGTCTGGACGCAACCCTGCCTCCCGCTCCCCGGACCTGATGCCGGGCACGCTCCGCCCACGCGCCGTGTTTCCTCCCTGAAGGGGCCTGCTCCCCAAGTTCCCGCCGACCCCACGATGGCCCACGTCCCCGCCCGCCCGCGCTCCCGCTCCTCCGCTCCGCCTTCGTCGGACGCGCCTGGCCTGGGTCTGCTCGCACTGCTGGAGGGACTGCCGGAGGCCTTCCTCGGCGTGGACGCCGACTGGTGCGTCACCTACCTGAGCCCCCGCATGCGCGAGCTGCTCGCGGATCGCGCCCAGCCAGGGGACGACGTGCGCAAGAAGGTGGCGGACCTGCTGGGCCTGGGGCCCCACCTGCGCCTGGAGGCCCCCGCCACCGGACAGCCCGCCGTGCGCTACGAGCACCGCTGGCCCGAAGGCGACCTCTGCTTCGACGTGAGCGCCCGCCCCGTGGAGGGCGGCCTGCTGGTGCACTGCCGCGACATCAGCCGCGAATACATGGCCCGGCAGGAGCTCCAGCGCGCCGGCCAGCTCTTCCAGGCGGTGATGGAGGGCACCACCGACGCCATCTACATCAAGGACCTGGACGGCCGTTACCAGGTCATCAACTCCGCGGGCGCCAGGGCCCTGGGCCGCACCGTGTCCGAGGTGCGCGAGCACACCGACGCGGAGCTGTTCCCCCCCGAGGAGGCCCGCGTCAACCTCCGGCACGACCGGGACGTGCTGGAGGCGGGCCAGCCGCTCACCTACGAGGACTCCCAGCAGGGCCCCGACGGAGACGTGCGCGTGTGGCTGTCCACCAAGGGCCCCCTGCGCGACCCCGAAGGCAACGTGTTCGGCCTGTTCGGCATCAGCCGCGACATCACCCAGCGCAAGTGGGCGGAAGAAGAGGTGCGCCGGCACTCCGAGTTCCAGGAACACCTGATGGGCATCATCAGCCACGACATCCGCAGCCCGCTCGGCGCCATCATGAACTGGTCGCGCGTGCTGGCGGCGGGCGGCCCCGCGGAGGAGACGGCGCGCACCAGCCAGCGCATCGCCACCGCGGCGGTGCGCATCGAGCGGCTGACCCGCCTGCTGCTGGACTTCACCCGCGCGCGGCTGGTGGGCGGCGTCGTCATTGAACCGCGCGGCGCGGACACGCAGGAGCTGCTCGCCAAGGTGGCGCACGAGTTCCGCGTGGCCTTCCCCAAGCGGCACATCGAGGTGGAGCACAAGGGCAACACCCAGGGCCAGTGGGACCCGGACCGGCTGGCCCAGGTGGTGTCCAACCTGGTGGAGAACGCCCTCAAGTACAGCCCGGCGGACGCGCCCGTGTGCCTGTCCACGCGGGGCCTGCGCAACAAGGTGGTGGTCAGCGTCCACAACGAGGGCCGCCCCATCCCGGAGGCCACCCTGCCCCACCTCTTCGAACCCTTCCGCCAGGGTCCGCAGCAGACGCGCACGCTGAAGATGAGCTACGGCCTGGGCCTCTACATCGTGCGGGAGATCGTCCACGCCCACGGCGGCACCATCGACGTCACCTCCACCGAGGACGACGGCACCACCTTCACCGTCACGCTGCCGCGCCGCGCGCCGCCCAAGAAGGGGCCGCCGCCCGAGCCGCCTCCCCCGCCCCCCGCGCACCGGCCCTGAAGCCGGCGCCCGCGAGGCCACACCTCAGGGGATGTACCGCCCGAGCAGGGGCACCAGCTCATCCAGCGGCGCGCTGCCGTGCGACAGCCCGGCCTCAGCCACCGCGCGCGGCATGCCGTACACCACGCAGGACGACTCCGCCTCCGTCAGCACCACGCCGCCCGCGGCGCGCACGGCCCGGGCGCCCTGGAGCCCGTCCTCGCCCATGCCGGTGAGCACCAGCGCCACGGCGTCCCGCCCCCAGCCCTCCGCCGCGCTCTGGAAGAGCACGTCCACGGAGGGGTGGTGCGGCGTGCCCAGCGGCTGGCGGTCCAGGCGCGCCAGGTCCAGCGCCCCGTGCCGCTGCACCCGCAGGTGCAACCCCGCGCGGGCCAGCACCACGCGGCCCGGCCGGAGCTCCAGGCCGTCCGTCGCCTCCACCACCTCCAGCGCGCTCTGGGAGTCCAGCCGCTTCGCCACGGCCTCCGTGTAGCCGGCGGGGATGTGCAGCGCGAGCACCACCGGCGCGGGGAAGTCCCGGGGCAGCGCCGCCAACAGCCGCGTCAGGGCCTGCGGCCCGCCCGTGGACGTGCCCACCGCCAGCAGCTTCGGGGACGCCGCCGGGGACAGCGGCCTCGCCGCCCGGGCGCCCACGGCCGCCAGCTCCTGCGCGTAGCGCGGCACCGCTCGGCCCGCGATGCGCACCTTCTCCACCAGCTCCGCGCCCAGCTCGTAGAGCCGGTCGGTGGCGAGCGCCGTGGGCTTGTGCACCAGGTCCACCGCGCCCGCCTGGAGCGCGGCCACCGCCAGGTCGCTGTCCGCGTCCGCGCTGCTCACCACCACCACGCGGGGCGCGTCCGGCATCCCGGACAGCGCGCGCAGGAAGCCCGGGCCGTCCAGCGCCGGCATCACCAGGTCCAGCGTGATGACGTCCGGCTTGAGCTCCGCCACGCGCTCCAGCGCGTCCAGCCCGTCGCGGGCGGTGCCCACCACCTCCAGGCCCTCCGCCTCCGACAGCACCTTGCGCAGCACCTTGCGCGCGAACGCCGAGTCATCCACCACCAGCACGCGCAACGTCATGGGCCCGCCTTGCCGTAGAAGAACGCGCCGCGACGCTCCTCGCACCGCAGCGCCGTGCCGAAGCGCATCAGCGACTCCGACGTGCCCACCAGCAGGTGCCCGCCGGGCTTCAGCGTCCGGGTGATGCCGTCCACCACGCGGCGCGCGGTGGCGTCCTGGAAGTAGATGAGCACGTTGCGGCAGAGGACCGCATCGCAGCTCTCCGGCGGGGGGAAGTCCGCGGTGTCCACCAGGTTGAGCTGCCGCCACTCCACCGCGGCCACCAGCTCCGGCCGCACGCGCGGACGGCCGTTCACCACGTCCAGCCAGCGGCCCTCCACGCCCTGGGGCAGCGCGCGCATGCAGCGCAGGTTGTGCTCCCCCGTCCTGGCGCGCTCCAGCGCCCGCGCGCTCAGGTCCGTGGCCAGGAGGGACACGTCGCCCAGCACGCCCCGCGCGTCCAGGAGCATGGCCAGCGTCAGGGGCTCCTCGCCGGTGGAGCACGCCGCGCACCACACGCGGGGACGGCGGCCGGCGCGCACCTGGGGCACGAGCAGCTCGTCCACCAGCACCTCCAGCGCCTGGGGCTCGCGGAAGAAGTACGTCTCATGCACCAGCAGCGCCTCCACCAGCGCGTCCAGCGCCTCCGTGCCCTTCGGGTCGTAGCGGAGGAAGTAGTAGTAGTCGAGCAGCGAGTCGAACCCCGCGTCGATGGCCCGCGTGGACAGCTTCTCCGCCAGCAGCTCCCGGTCCTCCAGGCCATAGTGCAGGCCCGCGCGCTGCTCGATGAGCATCGCGAGGATGGCCAGGACCTGCGGTGACAACGGCAGCGTGCTCATGGGCGGTGGGGGCTCAACGTCCCAGCGCCAGCAGGCAGGCGCGGCGCACGTCCGCGTCCTCGTCGCGGTGGGCCGCGCGGTCCAGCGCCTCGCGCGCCTCCACCGTGCCCAGCGCCGCCACCGCGGGGGCCGCCGCGCGCCGTCCGGAGGAGCTCGCGGAGGCCAGCGCCTGCATCAGCGCCGCCCGCGCGTCCGCCCGGCGCATGCGCGCCAGGGCCGCCACCAGCAGGGGCGCGGTCGCGTCGTCCGCCACCTCCAGCGCCGACAAGAGCCCGGGCAGCCGCCCGTCCACCGGCAGCGCCAGCGCGCCCACCACCTGCTCGCGCAGCATCACGTCCCCCAGCAGCGACACCAGCGACTGCGTGGCGTGCGTGCCCGTGCGCGTGGCGAGGAAGCCCACCGCCGCGCTCCGCACGCTGTCGTCCCGGTCCCCCGCCGCGCGCAGCAGCGCGGGCAGCGTCTCCGGCGCGTCGTACTCCGCCACCGCCGACAGGGCGACGAGCCGCGTGGCCGGGTCCTCCGAGTGCACCGCCTCCAGCAGCACCGGCAGCGCGTCCGGACGGCGCGCCACGCCCAGGCCCAGGAGCGCCGCGCGGCGCACGTCCGCGTCCGCGGACGCGGCGGCCCGGCGCAGCGCCGCCATGGCGCTCTCCGTGTGCAGGTGCGCCAGCGCGTCCACCACCGCCACGCGCACCTGCCCCGCGTCGTCGTTGGCCAGCGCGACGATGGCGTCCGCGGCGGCCTCCTCGTTGAGCTTCCCCAGCGACTGGCACGCGTAGTAGCGCACCCACGGGTCGCGGTCGTTCAGGCCGCCCAGCAGCGTGGAGGTGATGCGGGCCTGCTTGTCCGTCTGGCCCAGCGCGCGCATGGCGGTGGCGCGCGTGCGCTCCGACTCGTGGCTCGCGGCGGACAGGAGCGCGTCCACCGCCCGCGGGTCGTCGATGAAGGGCAGGCCGTAGATAGCCGCGTCGCGCAGGCGCTCGTCCGGGTCCCGCATGGCCAGCAGCAGCGCGTCCAGGCCGCGCGGGTAGCCGAAGTACGCCACGATGCGCAGCGCCGCACGCCGCTGGCGCGTGTCCGGTGAGCGCGCCGCCTCCAGCGCCAGGGCCTCCGTCGTGTCGCTGCCCAGCGACTGGATGGCGCCCACCACCGCCTGCGACACGCGGGGGTCCTCGTCCGACAGCCGCGCGAAGAGGGCGGGCACCGCGGACGTGTCCCCGATGCGCGACAGCGTCTCCGCCGACAGCGCGCGCACCGTCGCGTCCCGGTCCTCCAGGCACAGGAGCACGTCCGGCACCGCGGCGGAGCGCTTGCCCACCAATGGCAGGAGCACCCGGCGCCGGGAGCTGTCGCCGTCGCGCAGCGCCTGCAATATCTGCGCGTCCGCGTCCGCGCCCAGCTCTCCCAGCGCCGCCGCCGCCGCGCGCGACACGCCCAGGTCCTGTGAGTCCAGCAGCTTCAGGAGCCCGGTCGCCGCGTCCGCGCCGCCCACCCAGCCCAGCAGCCGCGCCACCGAGGTCTTCTCCCCCGCGTCCGCGCCCGCGATGACCTGGGCCAGCCGGCGGCCGGTGGGGTGAGGCTCCGCCGAGGCGGAGCGCAGCACCGACGGCACCGTGCGCGCGCCGCCGAAGCGCTGCACCTGCGCGTCGTGGATCTCCACCAGCGCCACCGCCGCCACGCGCACCACCGCGTCGTTGCCGCGCTGGAGCAGGCCCACGAGCGCGGGCACCGCGGCCTCCTGGCCGGTGCGGCCCAGCGCGCGCGCCGCCTCCAGCACGTAGAAGGGGTCCGACAGGAGCGCCATCAGCGCCGGCACGACGGTGGGGTCGCCCGAGCGGCCCAGCACGTCGATGGCGGGGAAGATGCGGAAGAAGTTGCCGCTGCCCAGCGACTCCAGCAGCGCGTCCACCGCGGCGCCGCCGCCCACGCGCCCCAGCGCCTCGATGGCGGCCACCGCCACGTTGTCGTCCGGGTGCACGATGAGCCGCGACAGCAGCGGCACGGACTGGCGGCTGCGGCGGCGCCCCAGCACCTGGGCGGCGTCGCAGACGATGGCGGGGTTGGCGTTCTCCCCCAGGGCCTCCACCGGGCGCTCCACGTCGCCGGTGGCGGCCACCAGCGCGTCCACCGCCGCGGCGAGGCGCGCCTCGTTGTCCCGCGAGTGGCGGAGCACGTCGCACAGGGGCTCCACCGCGGGGGTGCCCAGCCGCGCCAGCGCGGACACCACGGCGCGGCGCACCGCCCACGACGGCGCGTCCAGCCCGGCCACCAGCACCGGCAGGCTCGCCGGGCCCCGGCGCGCCAGCTGCTCCACCTCCTCCACCCGGGCGCGGTCCTCCGCGGACAGCGACAGCGGGTGGTGCCGCGTGCTCGGGCCCGTCACGTGGGCTGCTCCCGGGGGTTCCGGGCGGCGGCCGGCTCCGCCGCGCCCAACAGCCCGCTCAAGTGAGAGAGCCCCTCCACCTGCTCGCCTTGCAGCCGCGTGAGCTGGCCCAGCCGGCCCGCCACCTCGCGCACCTCCCGGGCGCTGACGGCCGTGGAGCGCGCCTGTTCGGCGGTGGTGACGGCGATCTCCCGCGCTCGCGTGCGCATCTCCTCCACGGACCGCCCCAGCTGCTCCGTCACCGACGCCTGCTCCTGCGCGGCCTTCGCCACCGCCGCCGCGCCCGAGGCCTGCTTCGCGGCCGACGTGGACAGCAGGCTCAGGGCCTCCGTCTGTTCATCCAGCGCGCGCGCGGTCATCTTCGCCACCCGGCGCACGTCCTCCGCGCCGCGCACCAGCGACGTCAGCGCCTGGGCCTGCTCCCCCGTGGCGCGCGTCACCTCCTTGGCCAGGTTCGCCACCTGGCGGCTGGCCACCTCGCCCTGCTTGAGGGCGCGGGCCTGCTCCGCCATGGCGCGCGTGGACTGGGCCACCTCCTTGCGCGTGGCCTCCATGGCGCGCGCCACCTCCTGCGCGGCCTTGGCCTGCTCCGCGACGCCGGTGAGCGTGCGCTGCGTGGAGGACGCCACCTCCTGCGCCGTGGCCCCCATCACGGCCACCTGCTGCCCCTGCGCCGTCACGGCGCCGCTCACGCCCTGCACCAGCTGCCGCATCTGCACCGTGCCCCGGGCCAGGTCCGTGGCGGCCTGCGCCTGCTCCTGCATCGCGCGCGACACCTTCTCCGCCACCTCCGTCAGCTGGTGGTTGGAGCGCACCGCGTCGCGCAGCGCCTTGGCCTGGTCCTGCGTGGCCTGGGTGGTCTGCCGCGCCATGCGCCGCATCTCCGTGCCGCCCTGGGCCAGGGCCTGCGCGGCCTGCGCCTGCTCCACCGAGGACGCGGCGATGAGCCGGCCCTGTTCGCTCACCTTCGCCGTGGCCAGGACCAGCGACTGCACGGCTTGCACCTGCTCCGCCGACGCGCGCGACGCCTCGCGCACGCTCTGGCCCAGGTCATCCACGCCCTTGAGGATGGTGCCCAGCGCCCGCTCCGCGTCCCCCGCCAGCGCCGCGCCCTCGTCCGCCGCCCGCACGCCCTCGCCGGTGGCCACGGCCGCCTCGCGCGCCGTCGTCTGGAGGCCCCGGACGATCTTCGCCACGTCGGCGCTGGCCACCGCCGCCCGGTCCGCCAGGGCGCGGATCTCCTCCGCCACCACCGCGAAGCCGCGGCCGTGCTCCCCGGCGCGCGCCGCCTCGATGCTGGCGTTGAGCGACAGGAGGTTGGTGCGGTCCGCGATGAGGTTGATGGCCTGCACGATGTCGCCGATCTCCTCCGCGCGCCGGCCCATCTCCTTCATCACCCCGGAGGACTCCACGATGGACTGGCGGATGCGGCCGAAGCCCGCGATGGAGCGCGCCACCGTGGCGCCGCCCTCGCGCGCGCTCGTGCCCACCCGTTCGGCGGCCAGCCGCGCCTCCTCCGTCATCTGCGCGGCGCGGCGCGTGGACGCCTCCAGCTGCGCGGACGCGGTGGCGCTGGTGGACGCCAGGCCGTTGATGCTCTCCGCGGCGCGCGCCACCGCCTGGGCGGAGCGCGACAGCTGCTCGATGGTGGCCGCGTTGGCGTCCACCACGGCCGCGTTCTTCTCCGCGGTGGCGGCCACCTCCTCCACGCTGGCGGCCACCTCCTGCACGGTGGACGCGGTGGCGACCGCGCTCGCCTCCAGGGTGCGCGCGTGGTCCGCGACGCCGCGCGCGCTGCGGGCCACCTGTTCGGTGGTGGCCGCCGTGTCCTCCACGCTGGCGGCCATGGTGGCCGCGTCGCGCCCCACCTCCTGGAGCGCCTTGCCCAGCGACACCACGGCGCCGGACACCTGCCCCATGCGCTCGCCCACGCCCTGCGCGTCCTGCGACAGCCGGGTGATGCCCTTGGACATCTCCTCCACGGTGGCGCCCACCTGCTCCGTGGTGGCGGCGCTCGTCTGGTTGCGCACCACCAGGTCCTCCACGGTGGCGGTCATCTCCTGCATGCTCGCCAGCAGCTCCTCGCTGGAGGCGGCCAGCTCCTCCGCGTTGGCGCTCACGCCCTTCACCGAGCGCGCCACCTCCTCCAGGGTGGTGGCCGTCGCGTCCGCGCTCGTGGCGAGCACGCCCGCGTCCTTGCGCACGCCGGACACCGACGCGGTGATCTCCTGCATCGTGCCCGCGGTGGCCTCCACCTCCTGCTGCACGCCCTTCGCCAGCGTGCCCACCGCGCCCTGGCTCTTCACCAGCGACTGCACCGCCGCGCTGGTCTGCTCCACCTGGGCGGCCACGGACTCGATGGCGATGCGCACCTGCTCGCCCGCCGCCGCCTGCTCGTTGCCCGCGGAGGCCAGCCGCGTGGCCAGCTGCTCGGTGGACTTCACCAGGCCCGCGCCCTCCTCCACCTGGAGCGAGGCCCGCTCCGCCAGCGCGCGCGCGTCTTCCAGGCGCAGTCCGCTGCTACCCTTGTCCGTCGACATCCGCCGCCTCCTCCCCCACCACGCGGGGGAAATCGATGAGCATCACCAGCCGCGGGCCCACCTGCGCCACGGCCTTCACGAACCCCTTCGCGCCCTCCACCACCATGGGCGGGGGCGGCTGGATGGTGCGAGGGTCCAGCTTCAGCACCTCGCGGGCGCTGTCCACCAGCAACCCCACGGTGCGCTCGCCCAGCTGGCCCACCACCACCCGCCAGTCCAGCGACGGCGTCCCGGCCGGCAGCCCGAAGCGGGCCCGCGCGTCCACCACCGGCACCACCCGGCCGCGCACCTGCACCAGCCCCGCCACGTGCGCGGGCGCCCCTGGCACCGGCGTCGCGCCGGTGAAGGACTCCATCTGCACCACGTCCGCCGCGGGCATCGCGTATTCCGTCCCGTCCACCTTGAACAACACGTGCAACACGCTCATGACACCCACTCCCCTGCCCTGGGCTTGCGCCCGCGGCGGCCCAGGTGCGCCGCGCCGAGCGCCCCCAGGTCCAGCACCAGCGTGGGCCGGCCGTCGCCCAGGTCCGTGGCGCCCGCCACGCCCGGCACGCGCACCAGCGGATCCTCCAGCGGACGCAGCACGATCTCCTGCTGGCCCAGGAGCCGGTCCACCGCGAAGGCCACCGGCTCCCCGCGCTGCCGCACGATGAGCGCCTTGCACTCCCGGGTGGGGCCCGCGTCCGCCTCCGAAGGCGCCCGCCGCGCCGCCGGGTCCAGCAGCCGCGCCAGCGACACCAGCGGCACCGCCGCGCCTCGCCGCTCCACCAGCCCCACGCCGTCCACGCCCGCGGGGCGCACCACGCTCCCCACGTCGATGAGCTCCTCCACCGTGCCCACCGCGACCGCGTACTTGAGGCCCGCGCACTCGAAGACGATGGCGTCCAGCAGCGTCACCGTGAGCGGGACGCGCAGGCTGAAGGTGGTGCCCGCGCCCTTGCGCGTCTCCATCCGCAGCTCGCCGCCCAGCTGCTCCACGACGATGCGCCGCACGATGTCCATGCCCATGCCCCGGCCGCTGGTGCGCGTGGCCTCCTGGCGCGTGGACAGGCCGGGCCGGCACAGCAGGTCCAGCAGCGCGTCCACCGACTCCGGCACGGGGGCGTTCGCCGCCTTCGCCACCGCCTTCGCGTCCACGCCCCGGCCGTCGTCGCGCAGGGTGATCTCCAGCTGGCCCCCGGCGCGCGCGTGGCTGGTGAGGCGCACCAGCCCCTCCGGCGGCTTGCCCAGGGCCTGACGCTCCTCGGGCAGCTCCAGCGCGTGGTCCACCGCGTTGCGCACCAGGTGCACCAGCGCGGGCAGGAGCCGGTCCGCCACGGCCTTGTCCAGCTCCGCGTCGCCCACGTCCAGCTCCAGGCGCACCGCCTTGCCCGTGGTGCGGCGCAGGCCGCGCACCAGCAGGGGCAGCCGCTCCAGCACGTCGCCCACGCGCACCATGCGCAGCCGCAGGATGGCCGAGCGCAGGTCGCGCAGCTGCCGGCCATTCTCCTGGAGGATGGCGACAAGCTCCCGCGTGGGGGCCCCCGCCTGGGTGAGCGCCGCCACCGCGCGCGTCAGCCGGGAGCGGTTGACCACGAGCGCCGCCAGCCACTCCATGGCCTCGTCCAGCCGCGACACCTCCACGCGCAGCAGGCCCCCGCCCCGGCGCGCCTCCGGCTCGTCGTTCAGCGCGTCGTCCAAGGCCAGGGGCGGGGCCGGGGTGTCCACCCCACCCGAGGCCAGGGCCGCCACGGAGGCCACCGGCTCGGCCTCCTCCAGCGCGGCGGCGGCCAGCGAGCGCACCGTGGCGGGCGGGCCGCCCACGGCCTCCAGCAGCGCGGCGTCCTCCGCGCGGGTGACGAGCAGCAGCGCGAACGCGAGCGACGCGCCCGCCGCGGCGGCGCCGGACAGGGGCAGCACCTTCACGATGTCCGAAAGCTTCGCCACGCGCTCGCGCACGGTGTTGATGGTGAGGCCCTTCGCGGCGCGCTCCGCGGACGGCACGAAGTCCAGGCGCACCGCGCGCTGGTCTCCGGACAGTCCGCCCTCCAGCTGCTCGCGCTCCGACGGCGTCAGGCGCGAGGCGAACGCGGCCTCCACGTCCAGCGCCACGGCCCGGGTCCGGCGCGGCGCGGACTCCAACACCTGGGGACCCAGCGCCTCCAGCCGCTCCAGCAGGCCCACCGGCGCGGGCGAGGCCGGCTTCCCGGCGCCCAGCTGCCGCACGCGCTGCTCGATGGCGCGCAGGCCCTCCACCAGCGGCTCCACGCTGGCCTCCGGCAGACGGCCACCGGCTTGATCCGCCAGCCGCAGCGAGGCCTCCATCCAGTGCGCCAGCGCGACGATGGGCTCCACGTCCACCATGGCGGACAGGCCCTTGAGGGTGTGCACCGCGCGGAACAGCTCCCGCACGGCGCGGGGCTGGGCGGCACCCCGGCGGACGGCCTCCTCCACCGCGAGCAGGTCCTTCTGCGCGGAGGCCAGCAGCTCATCCACCTCCGCCAGGTAGGCGGGGAGGAACTCCGCGAACTCCCCGGATGCCGTCACCCGCGCGGCGCCTCGGCCGGGCGCTTCTCCAGGAGTTCCCGGGCCGCGCCCTGGATGGAGTCCGGCGTGAAGGGCTTGGTCATGAACCGGTCCGCGCCGGCCCGCAGGGCGCGCTCGCGGGAGGCTTCGTCGCCTCGGGTCGTGACGATGATGATGGGCAGCGCCCGCAGGTGATCCTGCCCCCGCACGAACTCCACCACCTCGATGCCGCCGATATCGGGCATGTTGAGGTCCAGGACGAGCAGGTCGTAGGGCTTGAGCGACAGCTGCTCGATGGCCTCCAGGCCGCTGGAGGCCTGGGTGAAGCGGCTCTCCGGGTAGGGGCGCAGGCAGGCGACCACCATGTCGCGCATCACCTTGCTGTCATCGACGACGAGTACTTCGGGCATGGCGTCCTCTGGAAACGACCGGCCAAGCTAGACCGATTCCAACCCGCTGAAAGAAATGAGTCATGGAGGGCACGGTGAACGTTGGCTTCTCCACGCATGCTCCGGACGAATCCCCGTGGCCCCCTACTGGATGACGCCTGTCGCGTGAACATCCCCCCCTCCTCGCGCACCCGCCGCGTCCATCCCGCGAATCGACCCCCGTCCATGCCTCCACCGTCCGACACCTTCTTCCCCCGCCCTCCGGGAGCCCCCTCCGGTGACACCAGCACCCCACCCTGCGTCTGGGTGGTGGATGACAGCGCGAGCGAGGCGCGGTTCATCACGTCGGCCCTGGGAACGGGATTCAAGGTGGAGACGTTCCCGGATGGCGCTGGGATGCTCGAGCGCCTGCACGCCGGGCGTGCGCCGGACGTGGTGGTGCTGGACTGGGAGATGCCGGGGATGTCCGGTCTGGAGGTGTGCCAGTTCCTGCGCGGCGAGCCGGAGACGCAAGCACTCCCGGTGCTGCTGCTCACCGCGCATGGCCGGCCGGAGGACCTGGTGCAGGGCCTGCGCGCGGGCGCCAACGACTACGTGGCCAAGCCCTTCCGCACGGAGGAGGTGCGCGCGCGCGTGAACGCGCTGGTGCGCACCAAGCGGCTGATGGACGACGTGCGGCGCGCGGACCGGGAGAAGGCGGAGGTGTTCGCGCAGTTGGAGGCGCTCCTCACGTCCGCGCCCGTGGGCATGGCGCTGCTGGACCGGGACCTGCGCTTCATGCGCGTCAACGCGCGGATGGCGAGGATGGACGGGCTGTCGGTGGACGCCTACGGAGGCAGGACCCTGGCGGAGGTGCTGCCCCTGCGGGCCCCGAGGCTGGAGCCCGTCCTCCGCCGCGTGCTGGAGACGGGCGAGGCCACCGAGGAGCTGCCCTTCACGCAGAGGCGGCCGGGCGTGCCGCCCGATGGGCCGGGAAGCGACCTGCACCTGATGGGCAGCTACCACCCGGTGCGCACCGCGCGGGGCGAGGTGCTGGGCGTGGGCGCGGTGGTGGTGGACGTCACCCGGCACATGCAGGCGGAAGGCGAGCTGCGCGCGTCCGCGGAGTTCCGCGAGCGCTTCCTGGGCATCGTCGGCCACGACCTGCGCAACCCGCTCAACGCCATCCGCATGGCGGCCAGCTTCCTCCTGGCCAGTGAACAGATGCCCGCCGCGCTGGTGCGCACCGCCAGCCGCATCATCACCAGCACGGACCGGATGACGCGGATGATCACCGAGCTCTTGGACTTCACGCGCAGCCGGCTGGGCGGCGGCATCCCGCTGACGCCGGGCGCCACGGACCTGGGGCAGGTGGCGCGTCAGGTGGTGGAGGAGCTGGAGCTGGCGCACCCGAACCGCACCGTGAAGGTGACGGCCATGGGGCCGCTGGCGGGACGGTGGGACGCGGACCGGCTGGCGCAGGTGCTGAGCAACCTGCTGGGCAACGCGCTCCAGTACAGCCCCGCGGAGAGCACGGTGGAGCTCACGCTCCGGGGCGAAGCGGAGCGGGTGGTGGCCTGGGTGAGCAACCCCGGGGAGCCCATCGCCCCGGAGGACCTGGCCCTGCTCTTCCACCCCTTCCAGCGCGCGCACACGGGCGCCCACGTGCCGTCCGGCCTGGGCCTGGGGCTCTTCATCTCCGAGCAGATCATCCGCGGCCACCGGGGCACGCTGGACGTGGCCTCGGACGCGAAGCGGACGGTCTTCACCCTCACCCTGCCGCGAGGGGGAGCCTGAGCGGACGCCGCGCGCGCGGGCCCGCTCAGGCGGCGGGGCAGTGCCGGGCCACCGTGGCCAGCAGCTCCGCGATGTCCACGGGCTTGCGCAGCAGGCCCACCGTGCCCGGAGGCGCCTTGGCGGAGAAGTGGGCGGTGAGCATCAGCACCGGCAGCTCGCGGTAGCGGTCGTCCTGCCGCAGCCGGTGGAGGAACTCATGTCCATCCATCACCGGCATCATCAGGTCCAGCAGCACCAGGCACGGCTGGGACGTGGCGGCCAGCACGTCCAGGGCGGCCTGACCATTGGCGGCCTGGAGCACGGTGTAGTCCTCCATCTCCAGCAGCTCCGCGACGACCTCGCGCAGGTCGGGCTCGTCGTCGACGATGAGGATGGTGGAGCGAGGAGACGGGGTCACCACGGCGGACAGCCTACGCAGGCCGCCCCACTGCCGCCAGCAATGACGTGCGTCCTCCGCGAGGACGGGACGGGCAGGCGGACGGGGGATGAGGCCGCACGGCCGGGCGTCCCCTGGGTCCAGGGCAACCGTTGGAGCACGCCATCCCCCGCCGCGTCCATCCGGTGACACCGCGTGCCTAGGCTTGGGACATGCCCACGCATTCGACCTTGGAGGTCATCGGGAACGCCGCCCCCTGGGTGGATGTGACGGTGCCCGTCCACGACGGGATGGTGCACTGGCCGGACAACCCGCCCATCCAGGTGCGCCACCACCTGGACCTGTCGAAGGGGGACGCGGCCAACGTCTCGCACCTGTCCCTGGGCGTCCACTCCGGCACGCACGTGGACGCGCCCGTGCACTTCATTCCAGGCGGGATGGGGGTGGACGCGATGCCACTCGACCGGCTGCTCGGCGACGTGCGGGTGGTGTCCCTGCCGCGAGGCCCGGCCATCACGGTGGAGGCCCTGAAGGCCCATGCGCCCCGGCGGGGCGAGCGCCTGCTCTTCAAGACGCGCAACTCCTCTCACCCGTGGCACGCGGCGGACTTCCAGCCGGGCTTCACGTACCTGTCGAGCGACGGGGCGCGCTACCTGGTGGAGACGGGCGTGCGCACGGTGGGCATCGACTACCTGTCCATCGCGGGCATGGACGAAGGGGAGACGACCCACCGGCTCCTGCTGGAGGCGGGGGTGTGCATCATCGAAGGGCTGGACCTGACGGAGGTGGAGCCCGGCGACTACGAGATGATGTGTCTGCCCTTGCGGCTCGCGGATGGAGACGGGGCGCCGGCACGTGTGTTGTTGCGCTCACGGATGGATGAACGAGGAGGGCCGCCATGAAGGCCGTTGCCGTGTTTCCGGGCACCCATGAGGTGCGAGTGATTGACGAGCCGCAGCCCCAGGTGATCCGGGGCACGGAGGTGCTGCTGCGGATGCGGGAGGTCGGCATCTGCGGCACGGACCGGGAGGTCGCCGCGTTCGAGTACGGCGAACCGCCGCCGGGCGAGGACCACCTCATCATCGGGCACGAGGCGCTGGGCGAGGTGGTGGCGGTGGGGCCGGAGGTGACCAAGCTGCGGCCGGGGGACCTGGTGATCCCCTCCGTGCGCCGGCCGTGTCTGCACGCGGAGTGTCTGGCCTGCCGTTCCGGACGGCAGGACTTCTGTGTCACCGGCGACTTCCGGGAGCGGGGCATCAAGCAGACGCACGGCTTCCTCACGGAGTCCACGGTGGAGGACGAGGCGAACCTCACGCTGGTGCCTCCGGACCTGGCGGACGTCGCGGTGCTCACGGAGCCGCTGACCATCGCGGCGAAGGCGATGCAGCAGGTGAAGACGCTGCAACAGCGGCTGCCCTGGGAGCCGTCGCGCCAGCGGTCCGTGGTGCTGGGCGCCGGGCCGGTGGGGCTGCTGGGCGCGATGACGATGGTGGCGAACAACTTCGAAACGCACGTGTATTCGATGGAGAGCGGCGACAGCGACCGGGCGGACCTGGTGCGCTCGTTTGGCGCGGGCTACATCTGCAGCCAGGACTGCGCCCCGGAGGATTTGGGCAAGCGGCTGGGCAACATCGACCTCATCTACGAAGCGGTGGGCAGCTCTCATCTGGCGTTCACCGCGCTGGAGTCGCTGGGGCCCAACGGGCTGTTCATCTTCACGGGCATCCCGCCGCTGGGCGGCCCCTCGCCGCTGCCGGCGGACCAGCTCATGCGGAACATCGTGCTGGAGAACCAGCTGATCTTCGGCACGGTCAACGCCAGCCGCAGCGCGTATGCCCTGGCCCTGCGCCTGCTGGGACAGTGCATGGCGCTGTTCCCCGACAGCGTGCGGCGGATCATCACCGCGCACCGGACCATCGACGAGGCGCCGGGGATGCTGCGCAAGCGCAGCGGCATCAAGGAGGTCGTGCGGCTGTCGTGAAGCCCGGCAGGGGCTGCCCCAGCACGTCGAAGGCCTGGACCGGTATCCCGGCGGCGCGGCTGCCGGGATACGCGTCCGCGAACAAGGTCCAGATCATCGTGTCCCGGAGCAGGCCGTCGGGCGCGACCAGGCGCTTCTGGAGGGTGGCCTCGTGGGTGAACCCCAACCTGCGGGCCACCTCCGCGCTCCGGACGTTGCGGGGGTCGCAGTGGATCTCCACCCTTCGTACCCGCTCCACCTCGAAGGCGACGCGGGTGAGCGCCCCCGCCACCTCGGTCGCGAGGCCGCGGCCCACGTGCGCGGCCGCGATCCAGTAGCCAATCTCCAGGGCCCCCTCCCCCACGCGGGGATGCAGGCCGGTGCCGCCCAGGACCTCGATGCCGTCGCGGGCGAACACGCCATAGGCGTAGTCCTGCCCCAGGTCGAAGAGACCGCGCATGCGGCGCAGGTGCCCGGCCTGCCGCGTGACATCCATCGGGTAGCTCTTGGCCCACTCCATCCAGGGGAGCAGGTGGTCCAGGCTGGACTCGATGGCGCGCAGCGCCAGCCCCGCATCCGCCGGGGACCAGCAGCACAGGCGGGCGTGCTCGGTCTGGACGGTGTAGGCGGGACCGGAAGGGATTGTATTCATGGCGAACCCGGGGGTTGGGGGCCCATCGTAGACGATGCCCCGCAACTCTTCCGGCGGTCGCGTGTTCACCCTGGAAGACCCCGCGGATTTTCCTCCGCCCCTTCCGGAGTTCCCATGCGCCGCTCCATTGTCGCCGCCACCGCCACCGTCGCCTTCTTCCTGGGCTGTGCCGCCAACCACGCGTACGCGGAGCGTCAGCCGCGCATGCGCGACGCGCTCGCGCACCTGGAGTCCGCCCTGGCCGACCTGCGCGCCGCGAGCGCGGACAAGGGCGGCTACCGCGTGAAGGCCATCAGCCTCACGGAGCAGGCCATCACCTCCGTCCGGGATGGCATCCAGTACGACAACCGCCACTGACGCATCCCCGTCCTCCGCGCTCAGTCAGCCAGGGGGAATCCCCCGCCTCCTCCGGGCGTGATGTGTCACGCCCTGAAGACTCCGGGGGGACGCCATCGGGAAAGGGACTGCCTGCCTGATGCGCCTTTAGTCGCTGCCGGGGACAGGACGACCGTGCTCCGCGGTGGGCGGTGCCGCGGTCGGCTCCGCGCCGGTGAAGAAGGCGATCAGCCCGTGCGGAGCGTCGTCTCCGAAGCACAACCGGTGGATGTTCGCGGAGTCGACAGCCTCCTTCGCGCTCCGGGCGAACATGGCTTCCTCGTACTCGGCGAGCGCGGCTTCAACGTCACCCCGGTGCGCGGCGAGGGCCTTGCCGAGCTCCGCGCCGTCATACATCGCGAGGTTGGCGCCCTCACCGGACGGTGGCATCAGGTGCGCGGCGTCGCCGAGGAGCGTCACGCCGGGCACGCGCTCCCACCGGTGTCCCACCGGGAGCGTGTGGATCATCCGGGGGACGAGGTCCGTCTCGCCGTCGGTGATCAGCGCGGTGAGCTCGGGCGCCCAGCCGTCGAACTCCGCCGCGATTCGAGCCTTCGCCACCTTCACGTTGGTGAAGTCGATGCCCGCGATCCACTCCCGTGGCTGGCTGACCGCGACGTAGGTGTGCAGGGCGCCGTGGGTCTCGCGGTGGGCCTGGATGCCCTTGCCGGGCGCGAGGGCGAGCATGGCCCCGCCTCCGACGACCTTCGCGCTGGCCGGGTGACGCGCGTCGGCGTCGAGCAGGTAGGTCTCGATGAACGAGAGGCCGACATACTCGGGCCTCGCGTCGGACAGCAGCGGCCGAACCTTCGACCAGGCACCGTCCGCGCCGACCAGGAGGCCCGTCGTGACCGTCGACCCGTCCGCGAACGTCACCTCATGACGCCCGCCGCCGAGCGGGCGGACGGCGGTGACCTTGCGTCCCCACTGGACGGCTCCCTCGGGCAGCGAGTCCAGCAGGATGCGCCGCAGCTCACCGCGATGCACCTCGGGGCGACGGCCGCCGCCGTCGTCGGGCTCGTCGTAGAGGACCGTGCCGTGTGAGTCGAGCACCCGCGTCGCCTCGCCGCCTTCATGGATGATCCGGCGGAACTCGTCGAACAGTCCGGCCGCCTTCAGCGCGAGCTGCCCGTTGTAGTCGTGGATGTCGAGCATCCCGCCCTGCGTGCGCGCCCCCGCGGACGCCTCGGCCTCGTAGACCGTGGCGGCGATGCCGTGGACCTGGAGGACGCGCGCGAGCGTCAGCCCGCCGAGGCCGGCGCCAATGATGGCAATCGAAGTCATCGTGCTTCCTTTCGAAGGAGAGGCCGCTCGCCGGCACGTCCGCCGGACTCTGGAACGCCGTTCCATGAATCATACTGGAACGCCGTTCCAGACCTGTCAAGATGAGGCCATGGCGAAGGCAACGCGCGGGTCGGAACGACGTGAGGACGCGCTCTCACGCGAGCGGATCGTCGACGCGGCGATCCAGCTGCTCGACGACGAGGGCGAGGACGGGTTGACCTTCCGCGCGCTGGCCACGCGGCTGGCGACGGGGCCCGGGGCGATCTATTGGCACATCGCGAACAAGAGCGAGCTGCTCGTCGCCGCCAGTGACGCGGTCGTCGCCCGCGCGATGAGCGAGGTCCCCGCCTTCGCCACGCCGCACAAGGCGATCCGCGGGATCGCCGTCGGGGTGTTCGAGATGATCGACGCGCATCCGTGGGTGGGCGCGCAGCTCTCTCACGCTCCGTGGCGGACCGCGATGCTGCAGCTCTTCGAGCGCATCGGGCGCCAGCTCCAGGCGCTGCGGGTCCCACGCGGCGCCTGGTTCACGTCGGCGTCGGCGCTGTTGAGCTACATCATCAGCGTGAGCGTCCAGAACGCCGCGAACGGCCGCCTGTTCGAGCCGTCCGTGGACCGCGCTGACTTCCTCGAGACGGTGTCGGCCCAGTGGAAGGAGCTCGACGCCCACGCGTATCCGTTCACCCGGAGCGTCGCGGCCCAGCTGCGCGAGCACGACGACCGCGCCGAGTTCCTCGCCGGCATCGACCTCATCCTCGCCGGGATCACGGCCTCGCTGTAGCCAGTCCCAGAGCGGCGCCCGACACCTTCCGTCAGGCCGTGAATCAGGCGGCGGCGACGGGAGGTCCAGCCAGCGGCAGGCGCACGCTGAAGGCGGAGCCCGCTCCAGGGGTGCTCGACACCGTCACCTGACCGCCGTGGGCCTCCACGATGCGCTGCAAGCGGTACAGCCCCAGGCCCAGGCCACCGTAGTTTCGCGCGGGCACCGCGCGCTCGAAGCGGCGGAAGAGCCCATCCACCCGGTCCGGCGCGATGCCGATGCCGTGGTCGCGCACCACCAGCAGCGCCGAGTCCGCGTCCGCTTGGATCTCCAGCTCCACCGGCCTGCCCGGCCCGAACTTCACCGCGTTGGACAACAGGTGCGTCACCACCTGCCCCAGCCGCAGCGCGTCCCAGCGGCCCACCGCCGGCTGGGCCTCGCGCACCACCAGCAGGCACCCCGCGCGCGACGCCATCTCCTCCGAGCGCAGCACCACGTCCCGCACCACCCGCCCCAGGTCCACGGCCTCCAGGTTCAGCCGGGGTGCGTGGCTCTGGAGCCGCGACACGTCCAGCAACCCCTCCACCAGGTCCGCCAGCCGCTGCACCTGCCGGTCCGCCGCCACCAGCGCGCGCTCCAGCCGCTCCGGCCCCACGTGCTGCTCGTGCTTGAGCGCCGCCGCCGTGCCCTGCACGCGCAGGCGCAGCGCGGCCAGCGGCGTGCGCAGCTCGTGCGCGGCCACCGACAGGAACTCGTCCCGCGCGCGCACCGCCTCACGCGTCTCGCGGTACAGCCGCAGCTGCTCCGTCACATCGCCGATGATGCCCGCCATGCGCACGGGCCGCCCCTGTCCGTCCCGGAGCGCGCGCCCCCGGCTCACGCACGAGCGGTAGCCCCCCGCCTCGTGCTTGAGCCGGAAGGACACGTCATAGGGCGAGCCCTGCTCCAGGTGCTGGGTCAACGCGGCCGCCACCGCGTCCCGGTCCTCCGGGTGCACCCGCGCGAGGAACGCGTCCGGGGTGCCCGGGAAGTCCTCCGGCTTCAGGCCCAGCATCTCCAGCAGGCGCGGGCTCCAGTACATCGTCTGGCGGCGCACATCCCAATCCCATACACCGTCGTAGGAGCCGGACACCACCAGCCGGTAGCGCTCCTCGCTCTCGCGCGCCACGCGCTCGGCCTGCTCCAGCAGTCCCACCCGCCGCTCCAGCTGCCGCACCATCGCGTACAGGTGCGCTTCGGTGGACAGCTCGCCCGGCACGGGCGCGGGCAGCGGCCCCTCCGCGCCGGACTCCCGGAGCAGCACCGCCACCAGCGCGTCATCCCCCTGCGCGCGCCGCACGAAGCCGTTGGCGCCCACGTTGGCCGCCATGCGCAGGTCCAGCTCGTCCGGCGCGGTGGCGTGCGTGAGGACGACGGGCACCCGTGAAAGCTTTGGGTCCTGGCGCAATGCCAGACACAGTCGGAAGCCATCCAACCGGGGCATCAACACATCCGCCAGCACGATGTCCGGCCGCCGCCGCCGCGCCAGCTCCAGCGCGGACAGGCCGTCCTCCGCCAGCAGGACCTCGAAGCGGAACGGAGCCAGCGCCAGCTGCAGGAGCTTGCGGAAGACCGGGTCGTCCTCCGCCACCAGCACCCGCCAGGGAGGCGCGCCCCCCGCGTCCCGCGCTTCGGGCGGCAGCGCCTGGCGCACCGCCTCCACCCGCGCGCCCAGCGACAGGGGCGGCGTGAGGAAGCCCGCCACCGGCACGTCCAGGCGGCCCAGCGCCTCCTGCTCCGCCAGCGGCGCCTCCACCCAGAGGCTCGCGCCAGAGGCCCCCAGCGCCTCGCGCAGCGCCGTCAGCGGCCCGCCCGCGGACGCCAGCAGGCCCGCCGTCACCAGCACCAGCTGCACCGGCGCGGACTCCCGCAGCGCCCGCACCAGCGGCTCCAGCCCCACCGCCAGGAGCACCCTCCAACCCTGGCTCTGGAAGGCCAGGGACAAGAGCTCCCGGTGGGGTCCGGGGGCTTCGACGAGCAGCAGGGTGGGCTTCATCGGGGCGGGGAACCAGAAGAACGGGCGCGGGCGACAGGTCGTGCTGGAAAGGTGGGACCCCAACGGCCCACGTCCAGGCTGGGAAGAGGCGCAGTGTGGGGACCAGGCCCCCTGAGTCAAGGCAACCGTGCGGAAGTGTTGGAAGTTGGAAGGGCACGGACCGGGGAGTCGGCCCACGGCTGGCTCGGCGCGTCACAGCTACAACCGGGCTACAGGTACACCTGACTTGCACTGGCACCGGGACGTAACGCGGTGGGTGTGTTATTCGACCGCGCATGGGTGCCAAGAAAGTCACCGCGCAGGAGAAACTGACCGGGTTCCAGGACCGGATTCGCGCCGCGGGGCTGCGCAGCACCGCGCCTCGGGTGGCCGTGCTGCGCAAGCTGGAGACCGCCACGGCGCCCATGAGCCACGCGGACCTGGTGGAAGAGCTGGGCGGCGAGGGCTACGACCGGGTCACCATCTACCGCAACCTCACCGACCTCACCGAGGCGGGCCTCGTCGTGCGCGCCGACCTGGGCGACCACGTCTGGCGCTTCGAGCTCAAGCGCGCCGGCGGCACCGAGCACGCCAACAGCCACCCCCACTTCACCTGCACCGACTGCGGCACCGTGGCCTGCCTCCCCGAGGAGTCCGTGCGCCTCACCACCGCCCGCGGCGTCCCTCGCGCCGTGTCCCAGCGCGCCGTGGAAGTGCAGCTGCGCGGCCTCTGCGACCGCTGCGAGTAGTCCCCCCTCCTCCCCCTCCCGCCAGGCATGGAGACGCCCGTTCAGGGTGTGCTCACTGGTAGGCACACGCCCACACCAGAACTTCCGCTTCGTTGGACCCGGGCACAGATTCGTTCTGGCGAAGGCGGGGCCCCGCCGTCCTGGCTCGGGGGACGGAGCGGCGGCTCCCAGGCTCACAGGGGGGACTGATGGAAGCCCATCACACGCTGCTGGTCGTCGACGACGACATGGACATCCGGGACGCGCTCCAGGACGCGCTGGAGCTGGAAGGGTACGCCGTGCAGCTGGCGGCGGACGGCCTGGAGGCGCTGGAGCGGCTGCGCTCCTCGGAGCCCCGGCCCCAGCTCATCCTGCTGGACCTGATGATGCCGCGCATGGACGGCGTCGCCTTCCGCGAGGCCCTGCGCCACGAGCGCGCGTGCTCGGACATCCCGGTGTTGGTGGCCAGCGCGGACCTGGACGTGCGGGACACCGTGGACGGGATGGGCGTGGCGGGCTACCTGCGCAAGCCGCTGGACCTGTCCGCGCTGCTCTTGACCGTGAAGCAGCTCTGCCTGCCGGTCTGAACGCCTGCCTGCTCCCCCCTCGACGGGGCGGACTGGCCACGAGGGGCCGCTTGGCGCGGCAGCATGTCCGCCCCACCCTTCTGGCCAGACATCGCCTCCATCCACGAAAGGGAGCGGACCATGAAGAAGCTCATCGTCGCGACTGTGCTGTGCCTGGGAACGGCCGCGTTCGCGCAGGAGCGCACCGGCACGCCGCAGAACCCGGCCCCGACCGCGCCCAGCGCGCAGCAGTACAATGGCCCCTCCACGGGCGTGGAGGCCCAGCAGGTGGGCCCCGCCATCGGTGACGCCGCGAAGTCGGCGGTGGGCGCGGACACGTCCAAGGACAAGGCGGACGCCGCGAACAAGACCGGCGTGTGGAAGATGAAGGACGCCTACAGCCTGAGCGGCACCGTGAAGAAGCCGGAGAAGGGAGACATCACCATCACCCGCACCGATACGCTTCCGGAGGTGAAGCTGGAGGTGCGTGACGCGACGGTCGTGACCCTGGACGGCAAGACGGTGAAGGCGAACGAGCTGCCGGAGGGCGCCAGCGTGCGCGCGAAGTTCCAGCTGCAGGGGGATGACTCCGTCGCGCTGGAGCTGAGGGCCAGCTCGCCGAAGAAGTAATCACAGACCGTCTCCTCGTGACGCACCGCCGGGCCCGCTTCCCCTCCACGGAGAAGCGGGCCCGGCTTTTTTGCTACCCAGCCTGGGCACCCGAGACGCCCTCCTGGGAAAGGGATTGCCCCGCGACCGACCAAGACCCGCACGCCCGGTCGCTCCGTGGGTGGGTACACCGCTTGCTTAGCCGCTGTGTGGGGAGACCATGGTGAAACGACGATTGTTGGGCGTGTGTATGGGGGCGATGCTGCTGGCGGCGGGGGGATGTGGCGGGGGGGATGTGCATTCGAACCCGGCGGAGGGCACGGACCCCATCGATCCTCCGCCAGAGACTGACGCGGGGACCGACGCGGGCACGGAGGACGGTGGCATCGACGCAGGCACGGATGCGGGGACGGACGGTGGCACCGACGCGGGGATGGATGCGGGCACGGACGCGGGCACCGACGCGGGGACGGACGGCGGCAGCGACGGGGGCACGACCGAGGACCCGTGGCCGACGGACGCGGTGATGAACTACTCGGACCGCTATGGCATTGGCCGGGTGCGGTCGGTGGGCATGGACCTGGGCCGGAACATCTGGGTGCTGGACGGAGAGCGCATCGGCGTGGTGCGCGCGGACACGCAGAAGCTGGTCTGGGTGTCCGGCGCGGTGGGCCAGGCGGCCCAGGGCAACAGCTCCACGGTCATCTGCGGCGGCGAGGCGGGGCGGGCCTACGTGGGCTACGGCGCGCCGGACCTCCAGGTGGATCCCGAGTTCCCGGGGCTGCACACCAACTTCATCGTCACGGCGAAGCCGTGTGAAGTCCCGGTGAGCACCCAGACCTGCTACCCCTTCAGCGAGCGTCGACTCCAGCTCTACCGGCAGGGCGACGTGGACGCGGTGAAGCTGGACGCCAGCGGCCAGGTCGTCCTGGAGGAGCACATCAACCAGTCGGTGCGCGCCAACACCGACGCGCAGGGCAACCCCATCCTCCAGACCGGCCCCCGCGTCGTGGACGGCGTCAGCCTGGGCATCCGCAACAGCAACGACCACCACTTCGATGAAGACCGCGCCATGCTCAGCTGCACGTCGGTGCTGCGCGGCGCGAACAAGGGCGACGTCTTCTTCGGCACCAACCACGGCGTCGTGCGCATCCGCGGCCTGACGTACAACGCGCACCGGCACCCGGTGTGGTTCGACTCGCACGGCTCGCAGTACGCGGGCTACACGTACAGCCTGGGCATCTCGCCGGACGGCGACGTGCTCATCGCGAACGAGTGGAACTTCGGCACCGTCACGCCCTCCACGAAGGTGGAGACCTGGGACGACACGCAGACGCCCACCATCAACCAGCAGAAGGTGAAGTCCTCCTTCCTGCCGGAGGTCAACTCGCAGGCGGAGTTCGACTCGTGGCGCGGCTTCCAGCAGACGACCGACGGGGTCTACTACCTGGGCAGCAAGTCCTTGGGCCTGTGGCAGATGACCATCATCTCCGCCGGCAATCCCTACCAGAAGGGCACCCGCATCGGCGCGGACGTGTCGGCGCTGGACGCCATCAACTCGCTGGCGTCCACCAACGACGGCTCTCTCTTCATCGGCACCAACGCGGGCGGCCTGTACCGGCTCACCCCCGCGAAGACGCTGGAGAAGGTAACGGGCGTGCGAGGCAGCAAGGTGCTCCAGCTCGTCTACGACGGCTCCGCGACGCCCGGCATGTTGCTGGTGCTCACCTCGGAGGGCCTGACGGTGCTGCGGGGCAACTGACCGCGGCGGCGCGCGCCACCGCCATCAAGGGCCCCTCGGCACGCCGCGCTGGCGCCGAGGGGGCCTCCCCGGCGGAAGACGGGTCCCACCCTGGCGCCGGGGCGCGGCGCATGTCGCACCGGAGGGGCGCGGCGAGCTCGCCTGGAAGCGCGCGGAAATGTTCCAGAAACCGGCCCGGTTCTGCTTCCGCCCTCCTGCTGACCGCGAGGGAGCAGGCGGGCCGGGCGGCCGGGCTTCACGCATGTCCGCGCCGTTCTCTACAATCGCCCTCGTCTCGCAGGAGGAATCCGAAAGCATGCGCCTGAGACTCGCCCGCCGCCGCCACGCCGCTGGTGCCGCCTCCACCGTCGCCCAGGCGGAGGCCGAAGCGCTGGAGCCCCACGGCCGCAACGAGCTCCAGGCGCGGGGACCGGATCCCTTCCGGCCGGACCAGCGCCTGCGGTGGCGCGACCACTTCGTGCTGACGGAGCACCTGCTCCAGCTGGACAGCATCCCCGCGGAGCATGACGGCCTGCGCATCGCGCAGCTGTCGGACGTGCACGTGGGGCAGGCGACGTCGGACGTGCGGATCCGCCGCGCGGTGGCCGCGGTGAACGAGGCGGCGCCGGACCTGGTGTTCCTCACGGGCGACTACGTCACGCACAGCCCCAAGCCGCTGCCGCGCGTGCGCCAGCTGCTCCAGGGCCTCCAGGGTCCCGTCTTCGTGGTGCTGGGCAACCACGACCACTGGGTGGACGCGGCGTACCTGCGCGCGGGCTTCGAGGACCTGGGCTACACGGTGCTCCAGAACGAGCACCGGGTGGTGCACGTGAAGGGCGCGCCGGTGACGGTGCTGGGCGTCGACGACGGGCTCACGCGCATGGACGACGTGGAGGCCACGTTCCGGGGGGCGCCCACGTCCGGCACGCGGCTGGTGCTGGCCCACACGCCGCCCACCGCGGAGAAGCTGCCGGCGCACGCGGGGCTGGTGCAGTTCTCCGGGCACACCCACGGCGGGCAGTTCGTCGTGCGCGGCCTGACGGAGGCCCTCTTCCGCCGCGCGGGGCAGCCGTACATCCGCGGCCACTACCGGGTGAACGGCAACCACCTGTACGTGAACCAGGGCCTGGGCTTCGGCTTCGGAGGCCCGTACCTGCGCCGGGGCAGCACGCCGGAGGTCGCCTTCTTCACGCTGCGCACCGCGCGGGCGGCCCACGTCGGGGCGCCCTGAGGACGCTCAGCGCAGGGGCGCGCCCAGCTTCATCCCTCCGAGCGAGGCCTCGCGCTTCTTGCGCGACAGGCTGAAGGGGCCAGGCCCGAAGTAGACGATGAGCAGCGCGCCCCCCGCCATGGAGAGGTTCTTCATGAAGTGGATGAGGTTGTTCTGCGCCTGCACCGGATCCGCCATCCGCCAGAAGTGATGGACCATGAAGGCGGAGGCCACCAGGAACACGGCGAGCATGGCGGCGCCCAGGCGGGCGAACACGCCCAAGAGGACGCACAGGCCGCCCACCACCAGCACGCCACCGGACACCAGCACCGCGAGCCGCGCGTCGGGCACGCCGGAGGCCTGGGCGTAGGCGGTGAGCGCCTGGAGCTGGATGAAGTGATTGAGTCCGCTGGTGATGAAGATGACCGAGAACAGCAGCCGTCCCAGCGGCGCGAGCAACCCCATGAATGACCTCCATGCCTCCGGCGTGCCCCGCCCCAACGCGGACGGGCGGGTGTCATTCTCCAGATAGGCATGGACGGGGGGACGCACAGGCGGCCCCGCTCTCCCGCCCGCTCCCCGTACCTGGGGGCGGGGGCTCCGTCCCCGGGGTGACGTCCCCTCGGACTGCGACAACACGCCGCAGTCCGCCAGGAGAGGGGGAGGCTAGTGTGGCCACGCCTTGAGAACCCTGTCCCTGGCCGTCCTGTGCGTCGCGCTCCTGCTCATGCCCGCCTCGAGGGCGTGGGCGTGCGCGAGCTGCGCGTGTGGTGACCCCACGCTCACCTCCATGGGGGGCGAGCAGCCCTTCGAGGGCCGCTTGCGGCTGTCCACCATGCTGCGCGCCTGGGGGCACACGGAGGGCCGGGAGGGCGTGGATGCCCAGCGCCTCCGCGAGCTGCGCATGGACGTGGCGGTGGCGTACGCGCCCCGGCCCTGGCTGGTGCTGGCGGTGAACCTGCCGCTCCAGGCCCGCGAGGTGCGGGACGTGAGCCTCGCGCGGGAGCGCGGCTGGGGGCTGGGCGACATCGACGTGAGCGCGAAGGCGTTCGTGTGGAAGGACAAGCAGTTCTCGCCGGACCACCTGGTGAGCGTGGTGGGCGGGCTGAAGCTGCCCACGGGCCCGCGGCTGAACGCGCGGGACGGGACGGCGCTGGGCATCGACGCGCAGCCGGGCAGCGGCTCCGTGGACCCGATGGCGGGGCTGGCGTGGCAGGGCTTCCGGGGCAACTGGTCGTTCCTGGCGAGCGCCCTGGGCTTCCTGCCCACGCGAGGCCGCGAGGGCTTCCGGCTGGGCGCGTCCGTGCGCACGCAGGTGGCGGCGCAGTACCAGCCCTCCGTGAAGTGGGCGGTGCGCCTGGGCGTGGACAGCCGGGCGGAGCGGGCGGCGGACACGCACGGCGCGCCGGAGGAGTCCGGCGGAGGCTTCATCGCGTATGCGTCACCGGACGTGCTCTTCAGCCCGGGGATGGACGTGGTGGTGCAGGCCGGGGTGCGCATCCCGTTCGTCAACCAGCTGCGCCGGGTGTCGTCCACGCCCATCGCGCAGCTCTCGCTCGCGTACGACCTGTGATGCGCCTGCCTTCGCTGATGGTGCTGGTGCTCACGCTGTGCGCGTGCGGCGAGCGCGTGGACGGCGTGCACGTGACGCTGGGCCTGGAGCACAAGGCCACCGCCGAGGGCGTGGTCGCGGCGGGGGGCGCGCGCACCATCACGCGGGCGGATGGACAGACGCTCACGCTGACGCGCGGCTACGTGACGCTGGGCAGCGTGGAGCTGAGGCCCTGTGAAGAGGCGCTGGGGTGGAGGCTGCTCCGGGCGCTGTCGCCGGTGGGGACCGCGCACGCGCACTCGACGGGGTCGCCGTTGAAGCTGGGCACGCCGCACGTGAGCGGGCTGGAGCGGCCGGATGGGAACGTGCTGACGCTGGGCACGCTGCGCCCGCCGCCGGGGCGGTACTGCCGGGCGCGGCTCACCTTCGAGCCGGCGGACGGGGACGCGGAAGGGATGCCGGCGGCGGACAGCGGCGTGGCCATGGAGGGGCGCACGCTGTGGCTGGAAGGGACGCGGGTGCCCGCGGGAGGTGGGGAGCCCCAGCCCTTCCGGCTGGTGAGCTCGCGCATCGCGACGGTGGACGTGGTGCTGGACGGGCTGACGCTCTCCGAGGACGAGCCGGCGGCCGAGCGCACCTTCGTGCTCGCCTGGGACTCGTGGCTGGCGACGGTGGACGTGGAGTCCGAGGAAGTGGCGGGCGCGGTGCTGGACACGGTGGCCCGCTCCGTGGCGATGTCCTCCGCCGCGCCATGACGACTCCGCCTCCGACGTCCGAACCCTCGCTCCGGGCCCGCATCAACCTGGTGTGGCTCTTGCGGCTGCGCTGGGGCGTGCTGGTGGGTCAGGCGGTGTTGGTGGCGGTGGCGGCCTGGGGGCTCAAGCTGGACCTGCCGGTGCCGGCGCTGTGCACGCTGCTGGCGGTGGAAGCGCTGACGAACGCGGCGGTGCGCGCGGGGCTCGCGAAGGCGAGGCCGGTGGCGGAGGCGGCCATCTTCGGGTTGATGCTCTGGGACACGCTGGTGCTGACGGGGCTGCTGGCGCTGAGTGGCGGGACGCACAACCCCTTCACCACGCTGTACCTGGTGAACGTGGCGCTGGGGACGGTGTTGCTGCCGCCGCGCCGCACGTGGGCGATGCTGGGCTTCACGCTGGTGGCGTTCGGTTCGCTGTTCGTGTTGCAGGACGTGACGTTGCCGGGGCTGGAGCGGCCGGACCACGCGGAGCTGATGCGGCTGCACCTGAGCGGCATGTGGGTGGCGTTCGCGGTGGCGGCGGGCTTCATCGTGTATTTCATTCAAAGGGTGACCCGGGCGCTGGCGCGGCGTGAGCAGGAATTGGCGCAGGCGAGGACCCGGCACGCGCGTCAGGAGAAGGTGGCCTCGCTGGCGACGCTGGCGGCGGGCGCGGCGCATGAATTGTCCACGCCGCTGTCCACCATCGCGGTGGTGGCGAAGGAGCTGGAGCGGGCGCTCGCGGTGTCCCAGACGTCCGAGACCGTGAGGGAGGATTTGAGGCTCATCCGCCAGCAGGTGGACCGGTGCCGGGACGTGCTGGTGCAGATGTCCGCGGACGCGGGCCAGACGACGGGAGAGCCCTTCCAGGCCATTCCGCTGGAGCGGCTGGTGGAGGAGACGCTGGCGGAGCTGCCGGGTCGTGAGCGCGTGCGGGTGGACGTGCCGGACGCGCTGAGGACGTACCCGGTGCACGGCCCGCCGAGGGCGCTGGCCCGGGTGCTGCGAGGGCTGGTGAAGAACGCGCTCCAGGCCACGCCCGTGGGCCGGCCGGTGGAGCTGCGCGCGACCGGGGACGGGACGGGGGCGAGGTTGGAGGTGCGCGACGAGGGCCAGGGCATGCCAGAGGCGGTGCTGTCGCGAGCGGGGGAGCCGTTCTTCACCACCAAGGCGCCGGGAGAGGGCATGGGGTTGGGGCTGTTCCTGGCGCGTTCGCTGGCGGAGCAGCTGGGCGGGTCGCTGGAGCTGCGCTCGAAGGCGGGAGAAGGCACGACGGCGCGGCTGAGCCTGCCGGGCGAGGGCGCGCGGGAGGTGGCGGCGTGAGCACGACTCCGGTGGACCACAGGCCCAGCCTGCTGCTGGTGGACGACGACCACACGCTGCGCGAGCGGCTGGCGCGGGCGTTCCGGGAGCGCGGCTGGGACGTGACGACTGCGGGCAACCACGAGGAGGCGATGGTGGTGGCGGGGCGCGAGTCACCGGAGTACGCGGTGGTGGACCTGCGCATGCCGGGGCACAGCGGGTTGGAGTTGGTGAGGGACTTGCTGGCGGTGGACGCGTCCACGCGAGTCATCGTGCTCACGGGGTACGGCAGCATCTCCACGACGGTGGACGCCATCCGGCTGGGGGCGGTGAACTACCTGCCGAAGCCGGCGGACGCGGACGACATCCTGGCGGCGTTCGCGAGAGCGGAGGAGGCGCCGAACGTGGCGGCGCCGGAGACGTTGCAGGCGCCATCCCTGGCCCGAGCGGAGTGGGAACACATCCACCGCGTGCTCGCGGACAGCGCCGGAAACATCTCCGAGGCCGCGCGCAAGCTGGGCATCCACCGGAGGTCGCTCCAGCGCAAGCTGCAGAAGTATCCGCCGTCGCGTTGATCCGACTTCGCGGCCACATCACCGGCAAGCCACCAGCGCGCTGATTGCAGCGGTGGAAGCCAGGCGGAGCGCATCCCCTCGCCAGGGAATGTCATGGCGAATGACGAGAATCCCCTGCGTACCGCGTCGAACCTCGCCCAAGCAGGCAGGACCGCCGAGGCCATCGCCTGCCTGGAGTCCGCGCTGGCGCGCACTCGGTCAAGCAAGGAAAGGCCAGCCAACACATCCACCCTCGCGAGGGCGGCGGGACTCCTCTGCGACGAAGCCGGGAGGCTATCGCAGGCAGCGCTCTACTACGAAGAAGCAGTCGCGACCCCGGAGTGCGACCCACTCCTGCTGCTCGCCTTGGCGGACGTCCGCTGGCGGTCAGGACAGGCCGACAGCGCACGTTCGTGCCTGGCAAGCGCCGAAGCCATGGCCCAGTCGTCCTCCGATGCCGAGGCCTTGAAGATGATCGCCAACATCCGCTCGAAGTGGGCGAGCGACGAGGGTTGATCAGCTCTCACAAAAATACGGAAGTGACAGGAATCGTCCGGTGCTACCTTCGGCACTCCCGACGATCCACCGCTGACTTGCCGGAATCGCCCATGAAACCCCTGTGCGCGTTGTTGCTGTTCCTGGTCTCGTTGTCGGGGTGTGGCGGAGGTGGAGCGTCCGGGCCTGCTGATGCGGGCGTCGGCCTGGACGCGGTCACCGGCGTCTCCGTGACCGGGGCGGACCCTATCGCCTTCAAGGCCCGGACGGTGCTCAGGGCAGTCGTGGAGGGGACCGGGACGTTCTCCGCCGACGTGACGTGGAGCATCATGTCGGGCCCGGGCAGGCTTTCCTCCGTCGGAGGTTCGTCTGTCGCATACACAGCCCCCTTCGTCCGAGAGGACACGCGGGTGACCGTCCAGGCGGTGTCCCAGGCGGATTCGTCGAAGGTCGGCGTATTCACCTTCACCGTGAGCCGGGCCCCCGCCGCGAGGCGGATGGCGGGCATCTATGACTCGGTCCTCTCCTCCGTCACATCCCCCGGCGGTCCTTCCGGTTCATCCCAGCCCTGGCCGTACACGCTAGCGGTGGTGAGCGACACCCAGGTCCGACTCACACCCGTGAGCGGCTTCTCCGCGGGGGTCCTGGTGGACGTCGGAGAGGATGGGACACTCACCCTTCCGGCGATTGCCTCCGCTCGCACCCCCTATGACGAGTACTGCATCCGGCAGTACCTCCTGGGCGACGCGGCCTCCCCCGTCGCGGGAGCGGGAACCTGGGATGAGGAGGGCAATCTGTCCTTGTCCTGGGTGGAACGCCTGGCACAGGAGTGCAACGGGCCTCCCTGGGGCCAGCATTGGTCGTCTGAATGGCGCACCACGTATGAATTGACGGGCGTCCGAATGCCTGACGCCCCTCCAGCTTCCGCCGTGGACTTCCTCGTCGGGCATCATCCGGGGAAGTACGTCGGCCTGGAGGAGAAGACGGTGCCTGGCCATTCGCCGACCACCAAGCTCTGGGATGTGCCCATGTCCCTCTACATGGAGAGGGTGGATGACACCCAGATGCGGGTCCGAAAAGTCAGCTCCCCTCCGCCTACCATCGACTCCTGGCCCGGCATCTTCGTGGACGTCTTCGAGGACGGCACGTTTGAAATGCCCGCGTCTACGTTCGCTCCCTATTCCGGCGGGGAGGATTGCGAGTGGCAGTTCTTCATTGGAGATAGCGGGTCCCTCGAGCCGGGGACGGGGACCTGGGATGTGTGGGGAAACGTGACGTTCGAATGGATCGGCCGGTATCGGCACGATTGCATCGACTCCGAAGACCGACACTACGTCACGCGCACCCGCAACAGCTTCAAGTCTGAATGGTAGCGCGACGGCGCGCGGTTCCTGGGGTCCTGCCAGAAGCGCATCCGGAGACCAGTGCTCCGCCTGGTAGAGCGCCATGAGGAGGCAGGACTTCAGCAACTGCTCTGGTGGGATGCTCGGCCGGCCGGTGCCGCTGTACATCTCATCTCATCGAACGTCGGCGAAAGCGCCGCCAGCGCGGCGTCCGCCATGTCCTTCACCCTGCGCAGCGGATGGCCCGCGGGCACCCGGTCTCCCGGCGTCCTCAAGCCGAACAGCGTCGTCTGCTGCTTGGGCCGTCCGCGCATCCCTGCTTCCAATGCGCGGAGGACACCACGTCACGGTGCGGGGTGTCGCTCCCTCGGAGGGGTTGCTCAACACCCTGCTAGCAAGAACTGCGGGACTCCTCTGCGACGAAGCCGGGAGGCTATCGCAGGCAGCGCTCTACTACGAAGAAGCAGTCGCGCCCCCGGAGCACGACCCGCTCCTGCTGCTCGCCTTGGCGGACGTTCGCTGGCGGTCAGGACAGGCAGACAGCGCACGTTCGTGCCTGGCAAGCGCCGAAGCCATGGCCCAGTCGTCCTCCGATGCCGATGTCTTGAAGATGATCGCCAACATTCGCTCGAAGTGGGCGAGCGACGACAGTTGATGGGATTGCCGCCCTGGCGTCGAGGGTGGGCCTGGGGGTGCTGGGTGCCACGCAAGGAGCGCGGCACCCGGTCCTCTCCTCAGAAACACTCGCCGCAGAACCTGTAGCTCGTCTCTCCGGCATCATAGACATCCGCCGGATTCGTATCGGAGCGGCAGTAGAGGTGCTCGATAAAGTCACTGCCGTTGAAGTGATTGTAGCAGGGAGGCGTGAACCTGGGCGCGTAGGTGCATACCATCTCATAATACCCGGTATATCCCGGAGCGCATTGCGCGGCACGCTGCCCCTGCTCACGCATCTCCTCCGGCGGAATGGTCGCGTCGGCCTCATTCCCTCCACACCCCGAGAGGAATCCGGCCACGAGCAGCGCACAGCCCATGAAGCGAATTGCTTGCATTTCTCTCTCCATGAAATGATGGGATTCGCACGGCCTTGAAAGTGTAGCCATTCAAAGCGCTGGCGCGATACTCAGCGCGTCATGCAGCGCACGACGTCGTGCGTTGGCTGGCCGCGAAATGTCAGGCATGGAAAAGAGCAACCTCACGGTGGTCCTGGGTGTCCTGGAACCCGGAGGAGCTTGTCACCGCGGAGTGACAAGGCAAGGGACCGCGCCTCGCGCACATGAGTCCAAGTCAAGAGCACCTGCGAACGTGGGGCTGCGACCGCGCCCCCACAGTCTCCAGCTCTGAAAGGAGTCGCCGAGCCCTGAGCGACGCGCGCAAGCGAAGACGACGCTCACTCTTATCTTCGGCCACCGAGTTCCCGACGAAGCTCCATCGTCGAGTCCGTTCCGGCGGGAGTCCCTGGGGAAGTCAGCGAACCGAGCGCGCCCCACCAGAGGTCTCAGCGACCGGGCGCCAGACGATACGAGACATCACAACGGAGAGAACGTGGCCACACCCCGAGGTAGCAAGAAGGCGATGATCGACGCATTCCTGGAATGGATGCAGGCGATGGTCCTGCATCTGCCAGCGGCCGATCCCAAGCTTGGCAAGATCACCCTCACCAAGGGCACGCTCGAACTCCGCCTGCCGCGCGAGCCTCGCATGCTGCGAAGTAGGGTGTCCGCGCCCCTCTCGTTGCTCACAGGCGTGTTCATGGAGCTCGATGTCGCGGCCACGGAGCGCGTGTACACACAGTCGACGGGCCCGGCGGATAAGGTGCTGGCCCTGCTCCGCAGCGAAGGGGCTCCGCAACCGACCTATCTCGAACTGCTGCATGCGACGAAGGAGGCAGAGAGGAGAGCGAGGCGCTCCCGGGCATGCTCTTGGCCAAGGACATGTACGATCCGCATGATCGCAAGCATCCCCTCTTCGCCGAGCCGTTTCCGGCGCTGTCAGCCGCCGCGCGCAAGCCGGCCGTGGCAGGTTCGGAGGCGGCGTTCCTCGGGCGACGCCTGCGTGAAGGCATTGGACGGAGCGCGGTCGACGCGCTGCTCTTGGCGCTGGATCTCAACGAGCATCTGTCAGATGCCATCAGTGACGTAGACGCACAGAAGACGCGCTTGGCGAAGTTGTTGGGCGCGGTCGACCGCACCCTTCCAGCGCTCGCCGCGAGCTCCGAGCTGGCCACACGCGACATCGTACGGCTCGTCCGCCAACAGCTTGGCAGCGCGCTCGCGTGCCGGTACGAGCAGGCCTGATTCACGAGTTGGATGGAGCTGTCATGGACCGTCCTATCGGGTCGCTCGCGGGTCACCCACGCGGATCGCGGTTTCGCTCAGAGCAAGGAGTCCGCGTGCTTGGAGCGTCAGGGGTGGGCTTCGCCAAAACCTGAACGATTCTGAGCCCTTGACCCTCTCTCCGCGTGCGGACACAGGGCAAACGGCCGCCAACGGCCAGCCTGATGGCTCAGCGAATGAGATCCGTTCAGCCGACCCGACACGGTCCGCATACCCGATCTCTGACATACTCAATGCGGCGAGGGAGAAGATCGGCTTCCAACAAGCAGCTCATGCTGTTCTCGCACCGAAGCCAATTCACACAGGCGGTGCACGTCCGCCGAATCTGTCCCGATTGAGCTCTAGCATCCTGAAGAGCTTGTCATCGGGTCCCATGCGCCATCCCCCTTCCTTCTCGCCACTCTCACTCCATCGCTGCTCCGCAACCAGAATTCCATACTCATAAACCGCTTCAACGCGGAGTCTCCCCTCCTCATCCCACGACCGAGACGGCCCATGGCGGACGCCGCCCCAGTGCTGAACTTCCTCGACCACCACACCCAACTCACTCCACGTGCGACTTCCCCCCTCCATCAAACCTTCCGCGTAGCCTGTTTCAATTGCGAGGCGGCCATTGGGGAAGAGCTCGAAGGCCACGCCTGAGAACGGGCGGTCTCCCCAGAACATCAACTGGTCGTCGCCCACCATCAGGTCGTCGAACTGCACTCGCTGCATCACGGACCTCCCAGCACTGCAATAGCCGGAGGAAGAATCGCCCTGCAGTTACTGCAGGGCGGAGGAACACCGAGCACCTTGGCTGCGCCGCAGTGACCCATTGTGGAAGAGCGAGTCCACAAGGGCATCAGCAGTCACCGTCCTCCCGAGCATGAAGCGCCTTGTCCAACGCGATCATCTCGGAGTGCGCTCCAGGCGATACGCATTGGGCACGGCTTCTGACAGCCACCATTCCCAGAATTGAAGCCGACGCGCAGAGTCGGACAATACGTCCCAAACGGGTCCGCCTGCGCAGGCAGCCGATGCAAACGCCGAAGCATCCATGTCTTCGGCATCGACTTGGTTGTCGCGTAGCTTCTCATCCACCTCAGCCAGCGGGAACAACTCGTCCTCAATACAGGTGCGCAAAGCCTGTACAGCAGAAAATCCCGCCGCTATCCCTCGCTGATCCTCCTCATCTGAGCACGACAACTCAACCATGTGATTCCAGGCCTGCTGCCAGAGGTCCTGGCCTTCACTCTTCTCACATCTTGCCACTCTCATCTCTTCCGCGAAGTCCAGCGCCGTGTGCGGCGTTCGATCCTGCAAGTACTTCGACTCCCACAGAGGAAGCACATGCCGCGCAGTCTCGAGCGCGAGCACCATACGCCGAGCATGCCCTGGCCCAAGGCCTCGCTCATGCCCCATCGACATCCAAATCTGTTGTCGCAAACCCAGTGAAAGATCGCACACGGGGTCAGCTCGCACCACAGTAGTCGCCCGCTGAACCAGCGACTTCAACACACCCATGTCACTCATCTTCACTCTCCGCCAATTCTACCTTGCCATTTCATCACCCTGCCATCAGACGTGACCACCCCAGTGCAGATTGAGTCGCGCACAACCTGCTCAGCTTGGCGACTTTTCGTAAGTGCCATGAACATCCACCCAGTCTCCGGGGACAGCCAGCGGACGGCAAGCCGCACCTTCCACACCGCGTTTACGCTCGGAACGACGTCCTGGGGAGACTCGTGCAAGGAGGACGGCGTCGTCCCAACTGTAGCGCATGAATACTTCTTGGACTCAAGAGACTGGGTAGCAGTAGGTGAATTCGCCATCGGCTCCCCTGGCAGAACACATCAACCACTCCGTGACACGCACATGCTCGGCTATCCTGGCGACTCAAGGTGGTTCTGGAATGAAGTTCATGCCCACAAATCTCTTGGCGAAGTCGTCTGGGTCAATCACTTCACCCCACTGACGTGCTTGGTCCTCGCTCTTCTTCCAGATCACAACGATCTCTGCGGCTGGATCTCGCTCCCACCGCATCGCAGCCCGGAGTACCTCCTGCCAAGTACCCTCGGCGTGGAATATCGCTCGCAGCTTCGGACTGACTGCTTCACGCCTCGCTTCGTCTGCAGCATTGAGGTGGCCGACAAACCACAGGATATAGCAATCCAACATCCAGATTAGAATTTGGCGCGAGATTTCCGACACGTCGGTCCTCTTGGTCAATCAGGTGGCGCACCAGCGGAGATGGCCCACTCACTATAGCCGCCTGCCGCGCCCGGACTGGGGTGAAGTACGCGCCACCACTGTGGACCAGGGGGCTGTTCTGCCAATACAAACCACATAACACCTATGAGTGCCCTTGCGAGCCAAACAGTGCATCCTCCACATCAAGCACAAGGAACTCCAGGTCCCACTCCACCTGAGAGGGCCAAGCCCGGCCAGATCGCTCAATCAGCCACGACTCCAGATTCGCAAGCACCAACCGTGCTGCCTCGGACCTAGCAGGCTATTGAAAAAGGATCGGGACCTCTCTCGGCCTACAACCTATGGGGCGAACGCCCAAAGTCATATCCATCCCGTAGTGGGTCGCTGTGGCTGTCGAAGAGTTTTTCAACAGCCTACTAGTCATCAACGCATCACCTGCAATGCCCCATGCATCCTTCTCGCCATACAATATATCACGAAGCCTCTGCAGCAGGTCTTCGTCAGCTACACCAGACACCGACACCGCCCCGGCTACTCTTCTCGCGCAACCAACGAGACTGTGCATATCAGGACCATCACGGACTCCGTATCGAGTTCCCATATCTGTTACCTCTTGAGGTATTGCCGAATGACGTCCACCCCTTCAATAACTCTGCCGGCAATTCCACCTTCACCATCGAAAATCCGGATACACAGCCGTCGAACCCACACTAGCACCGGCAACGTAGCCTCCAGGCGAATCATCTGCGGACCATCCTGTGTCGCCACTCCAAAATCGACTGTCATTCCGACCCCTTAGAACCTATTTCGGTAGGGAAGAAGGTCGGCCTCCAGCCGTGTTGAAGCGGTAGGAGGGTGCGGCCATGGGGTAGTGAAGAAGGACGACGGCTGGCGGGTGCCGGACGAGCTGTGGCGCCGTATCGAGCCGCTGCTGCCGGCACGTCCGGAGCACCCGCTGGGGTGCCATAACCCGCGAGTGCCTGACCGACAGGCCTTGGATGGAATCCTCTTGGTGCTGCGCACGGGGATGCAGTGGGGCGCGTTGAAAGCCACGGCCCTGTGCCATCCGTCCTCTGCCTACCGACGCTTCCGGGAGTGGTTGTCCGCGGGCGTCTTCCGTGAGTTCTGGCGTCAGGGGCTGCTGGCCTATGATGGCTTGGCGAAGATTGATTGGCGCTGGCTGGCGCTGGACGGCACCCAGGGCAAAGCGCCGCTGGGTGGGGGAAAAAACCGGCCCCAATCCCACCGACAGAGCGAAGCGGGGCACCAAGCGCAGTCTGCTGACGGACTCGCGCGGCGTCCCCCTCGGCCTCGTGGTCGCTGGAGCCAACACGAACGACTTCAAGCTGGCGCGCTCCACGCTTGAATCGATTCCAGTCCGAAGGCCCCTCCCGAGTCGGAGCCGTCGTCAGACGCTATGCGTCGACCTGGGCTATGCCTTCAGGCCCGTACGCGAGCTGGCTCAGGAGTATGGCTTCACGCTCCAGGCACCGAGACGACGCTCCCAGCTCGGTTCCAAGCGCGTGCGGCGTCGACGCCCTTCGCCGCGATGGGTCGTCGAGCGAACCCACTCCTGGCTCAACCGCTTCCGACGTTTGCTGGTGCGCTGGGAGAAGCGAGAGGACACCTACGTCGCGATGCTGCACTTCGCGCTGGGCATCATCACCTGGTTCCACTCGCTCCTACCGAAATAGGCTCTAAGGGGACCTTCATTGGCCGGTTTTGGGTGACCACTGAGGCCCAGACACCCGAAGGACAGTGGCTCATCTGCTACCGCTTCAGCCTGGACCGCGCCAGCACGACGCCCAAGGACGCCCTGGGCGGCACCCGGGGCGCCCTCGTGATGGATGCCTATACCGGCTACAACGCGGTGACGCCGCCGGAGGGAAGAATCCGCATCGGGTGCTGGGCCACGTGCGTCGCCGCTTCTTCGACGCGCTGGCCACCGCGTCCGAGGCCCGCGAGGCCCTGGACTTCATTCTGGCCCTCTACCGCCTGGAGGCCCTGGCCCTTGAGGCGGGCCTCGTACGCACCAACGCGCACCGCGAGCTGCGCCAGCAGCAGAGTCTCCCCGTCCTCACGGCGCTGCGTGCGTGGATGGAATCACAGACTCCGCGCCACCTGCCCAAGGGCCCCGGGCCAGGCCCTCTGCTACGCCCTGAAACAGTGGGACGCCCACGCGCTTCGCCTCCGACGCGCGCCTGCCCCTGGACAACAACCGTTCCGAAGCCGCGCTGCGCAAGGGGCCCTGGGCCGGAGGAACTTCCTTTTCGGCGGCCATGAGGCCGCGGGGGAAAATCTCGCTGGCCTCTACGCCCTTGTCGCCACCTGCGAGGCCAATGGGGTCAATCCCGAGGAGTACCTAGCCGACATGCTGCTGCGTGTACAGATGCATCCCCGCTTGCGCATCGGTGAGCTGCTCCCCCACGAGTGGATGCACCGACGTACCGCCAACCCGCCCGCGTCGCCCCTCCAGCCCGGTCCCTGAACAACTCGCTCCTCGCGGCGCTCGCCGAGCACGGTCTGCGTCTGTCATCAAGCCTTCCGGCACGACGTCCACCGGACGGTTACAGATCTCCCGTCAGTGCGCGGGGACGCGGCACATCCCCACGCCTGGCAAGCTCCACTGGGAAACATAGGCATTGCAGACGTGGGCCAACCGCCAGCGAATCCGGATTCGCTGGCGATTCACCGTGCCGAAGACCTGAGCAAAGTTCCACCACCAACCCACAGACTTCATTCAGGCTCAGGACTAGAAACACGAGACGTTCTCACGGGGAGAGACGCCGCCCTCAATCATCGTACCCGACACCTCTTTCAGGCCGAATCGCCCACCGACAACATCACGTCCTGTAGATCCCCCCATCGAGTCAAGGCAGATGCGCACTCGGCACGCCCTCGAGTCGTCTCGCCCGTGCGCAAATCCAATGTTTCGAAGTCGAGTTCAGTTCCATGGAACGAGACAGGCCTCATGACTGCTCGATAACCCGGCCCGACGACTTGCCATAGTCTCTCTTCAAGGTCGATCAGCAAGATCGACGTCTGTGGACCACGGTCCGGGAGATCCCATCGTTGGGCCGCGAGGTAGCGAGAGTCAGTGGACCAAACCACCTCCTCACCAAAGAGCCACTTGCCAATACTTCGCCGTGAATCCAGCACAGCGCCATTCAGCCAAAGCCGAAACAACGGACGTCCAAGTGACTCCTCTCTCGTAGGCTCTCGGGCGACAACGTGTCGCCCATTCGGGGAAAGAGAGGTCGCCAAATCATTCACCATAAAGGCCCTCCGGAAGGACGTCCACAGTCAACTACTCCTCGCCTGGCGGCTTGAACCCCTTCGGGGGAGTCCACCAAGTCGGTGGATCCGAATAGCCATCACTAAAGAAGTACCGCATCAGTGCATTCGGCTTAATGGAACGATTCGCCTCTTCTGCTCGCTTGACCGCATCCCGCATAAGATCTTGACGTTCCCGGAAAGTCAGGTTCGGCGCTTCTGCAGCAGCAGTGTAGCTCGCACGGAACTCATCGTTCCACTCCCTCGGCTCCAGCTTTGTCCTCGGATACTGAGCGTGGCCCCAGTACTCGTGAGCGAGCACGGCCTTTGTACTCATTGAGGAGCGGGGATGAACCGCCCCCTCCATTGGGAGCACATCACCACGAACATGGATCCGGCCAGGCCCGGAATCCCCCTCCTTGGGCTGCACATACCCAGTATTCCTACCAGCATTGAAGTGAAACATCTCCGGGTCCGCTTCCAGCTCAAGCACTTCCCGCTTGAGCCGACCAATTTCAGCATCATCGAGCATCACACCTGCAGCGGTCCGCTCTCCGTAACCGTCCGGCCAACGACGTGCCGGAGGGATTGAAGACGGACCACGATCGTGCTCGGCGGGCGCCGCGATGCGCGAGCTGTTCAGGGACTGGGCTGGAGGGGCGACTTGGGCGGGTCGGCGGTGCGTCGCCGCATCCACTCGTGGGGTAGCAGCTCACCGATGCGCGAGTGAGGGTGTGTCTGCACGCGCAGCAGCACGTCAGCGAGGTAGGCCTCGGGATTGACGCCGTTGGCCTCGCAGGTGGCCACCAGTGCGTAGAGGCCTGCGAGGTTGGCCCCCGCAGCCTCATGTCCGACGAAGAGGAAGTTCTTTCGGCCCAGGGCGGCCTTGCGCAGCGCTGCTTCCGAGCGATTGTTGTCGAGAGGAAGACGCGCGTCGAAGACGAAGCGCGTCAGGGCGTCCCACTGCTTCAGCGCGTAGGAGAGGGCCTGGCCCATGGGGCCCTTGGGCAAGTGGCGTGGGGCCTGTGCTTCCAGCCAGCCACGTAGTGCCAGGAGGATGGGGAGACTCTGCTGCTGGCGCAGCTCTCGGTGCGCGTCGGTGCGCATGACGCCCGCGTCGCGCGCCAGGGCTTCCACGCGGTAGAGGGCGAGAATGAAGTCCAGGGCCTCGCGGGCCTCGGGCGCAGTGGGGAGCGCCTCGAAGAAGCGGCGACGCACGTGAGCCCAGCACCCGACGCGCACGCGCCCTTCGGGCAGCGTCACCGCGTTGTAGCCGGTATAGGCATCCACCACGAGGGCGCCCCTCGTGTCGCCCAGCACGTCCTTGGGCGTCGTGCTGGCGCGGCCCAGGCTGAAGCGGTAGCCGATGAGCCACTGCCCTTCGGGCGTCTGGGTGAGGAAAGTCCAGAGGTAGCCCTGGCGAGTCTTCTTCACGTCCAGCACGCGCACGGGTGTCTCGTCGGCCCACACCACGTCCGCGGACGCAATGCATTGCAAGAGGTGCTGGGAGAGAGGCATCAGCACCGAGGCGGCCTGGTGGAAGAGGTCCGTCAGCGTGCTGCGACTCATGGGCACCCCACCGCGCTCAATCCGCTGGGCCAGTCGGTGCAGGGGCATGGCGTCCGCGCACTTCGACGTCACCACGTGGGAGAGGAAGCCGGGGCCGTACTCGCCCCGGTCCACCACCCGGGCTGGAGGCGGAGCGGTGATGACGCCCCGGCCGCACGCGCACGCGAGGACTTCCTGCACGTGAACCTGCTTCTCGAAGCGGGCCGGCATGTACTCGTACACCACCGAGGTGCGGCCCTGGCCCAGCGGCTTCAAGTCCTCGCTGCCGCACGCCGGGCAGTGGCGCTCCTCGGCCGGCACCGCGTGGCGAATCTCCCGCGCCGGGGCCTCCTCGGCCCCGCGGGCGGCCCGCTCGCGCCGCTTCTGCTTCGCGGCCTCGGCCAGGGCCGCCGTCGAGTCCGCGTCCCCGCGCAGCTCCGTCGCCACCGGGGGCAGCTTCTCCGTCCTCTTGCCGAAGACGTGGCGCTCCAGCGTCGCCATCTTCGCCTCCAGCGACGTCAGGCGCTCCTTGAGTTCCTCCGCCTCCTCGCGCCAGGGGCAGAAGTGGTCCTGAGGCAGCTCTCGGGGCACCTGGCCTCAACACGCCACCGCCGTTCAGCGTCCCGGACCGGGTGCGTCAGGTGCCCGTGCGCCCGGGAGGCGTCCAGGCGGGCTGGCGACGCACCTGGGCCACGTCGATGACGTCCAGCAGCATGGCCAACTGCGTGGCATCCAGCGTCACCGCCTGCGCGCCCTCATCCACCGGTGGCAGCCGGAATCTCCCCGCCTCCAGCCGCTTGTACAGCAGCACGAAGCCGCCCCGGTTCCATGTCAGCACCTTGATTCGGTCGCCCCGCCTGGAGACAAAGGCGAAGAGGTGGCCCGAGTAGACGTCCTCGCCCCACGCCGTGCGCACCAGCGCCATGAGGCCATCAATCGACTTGCGCATGTCCACCGGCTCCACCGCCAGCACCACGCGCACCGACGCAGGCAGGGCGAACACGGCCTACCGCCCCAGCGCCGCGACGAGCCGGGCCACGTACGCCACGTCCGCGCCCACGGCGAAGCGCACCCGCGCTCCGCCCTCGGCCACCACCTCCAGCAGGGACTCCGTCGCCGCGGGACTCCTCGCCACCTGTACCGGCAAGAGTCTCACCGGCTCGACTCGTGTCGTCGCGGCACGTCGTGCCCGGTACACCCACGACTGCAACGTGCTCAGCCGCACGCCTCGCTGCGCTGAGAACGCCTTCTGCGTCAGCCCGCTCGCCTCGAACGCTTCCGCGACGCGCGCCCACTCCGGCTTCTCCACTGGCTTCGACATGTACCCCAGGGTCCACCGCCCCGACGCCTCACTCAACGCCTCTCAGCACGTCGTTGGCCGGACGGATACCTTCGACGGTGGATGACTGCTGCATGGGAAGTCTGGTTCCTCCCCCTCCTGTTCCCTCAACAGGAGGGCGACTGCGGCCTCTTCCGAGCTACAACCGTAGGACTAAATCTCCACATCACCCACCCCAACACTCAACACAACCCAACATCACCCAAGGCGCGACTCCAGCTTCCGACGCAGACCCTCAGCATTCTCACGAGCCCCAGGCACACCTCGCTGAACCTCAAGTTCATACGCACCAAGCGCTCGTTCATACCATCTTGCCGCCTCAGCAGCAGCATCCGGACTACTCCCCAATCTGGAATCAGCCTCCATTGCCAGCAATTCCATGGCATAGGCATGACCTCCCTCTTCAGCTGCCCGTCGGAGCCACCGCAATGCTCCCACGGGATCGCGCTTTAGCCTGCTCCCAGGGACACCGAGCAACCATACTCCCATTTGCAGCATTGCAGACGAGTCCCCATTCAAGGCGGCCCTCTCCACTTGCTCGAAATATTCTGGTGGATAGTCACGCATTTGACTGTCACCCCTCCAGTTCACCTGATTTCCAGAAAAAGCGACGCATCCTTCAGACTCTTATCCGCCTTCCGCAAACGGTCCATTGCATCCAAATACAAGACCTTTCGCTCCTTATTGCTTAATCCAGGAGCAAACTTCGCAGCCCGAAGACTAGCCTGCGCCTCCTCTGCCCAAACCTCGTTCTGAGTGCGTCCTGCAAGGGCAGCTTCACGGTGCCCCACCACTTCATGAGCAATAGCCCCTCGCATACTTACTCGCTCGTTCGGGGACAGCGAGACTTTCGTCCGAGCAGATGGCAGCACATCCGTACCAATATGAAGGCGCTCCTGCCCAAACATATCACCCCATGCCGTATTCATATTTTCATAATAATGGATATTTTCCGCAGGCACCCCAAGCTCCATAGCATAGCCCCGGGCTGCAGCAATCTGTTCGGGTGTGAGCGAAAGCTCATTTCGCATCCCACCTGAAGCAACATACCACACCGCCTCATCGACCTGAGGGCGCGACACACTCAATAGTCTTTCCGCTCTCGACGCCGCTCCTGACCAAGCCCCAACCATACCGAGGGGAAATCCCATTGGCGACACTTCATCAGTCAGCCCATACTCTACCAGCGTGTTTGCACCCAAATCCGACACAGCAACCAGCCCGGTTACCGCAGGCGCAGATATCACACCACCTTCAATCAAGAGGGGCGCTGCCTCTGGAACAACAACTGAAATGGCAACACCTGCGCCCACCAGCAGCACTTTGCGTTCAAACTCCTCTCTCGCAATCCGCTGTTCATGGAACCTATCGAACTCCCCCTTAAACACCCTCTGAGGGTCGTATCCCTTAATCCGCTTCTCATGAACAACCGTCACCCCTGGACCACTTCGCCCCTCAGCGGATACAAACTCTTTCAGCGCAACTTGCTTTCGAGCAATGCCTTGACCAGCCCCAGTTCGAGAAACAGGCCTGTAAGCACGCTCATCCACTGGAGCTTCCCGCAAACCCAATGCCACTAGCGTGTCACCCCAATCCTCCTTGATGTACTCAAGACACTTGTCATCCCAGAAGCAATGTCCACTGAAATCCGAATACCGAAGCGGATTGCTTGCCGCATAGACATATCGATGCAGGCTTTGAGCGACATCCAGCATTCCCTCATGACTATCTCTCGAAAGGAACCGCCCCAGCTCGCTGTCGTAGTACCGGGCCCGCGCATACGTGAGCCCCGTCTCCACGTCGTACTGGTGCCCCGTGTAGCCCAGCTTGAAGTCACTGACAGTCGGCGCGGTGCCGCTGCGGGGGTTACCCCACGCGTCGTACTGCCGGGCCGCAGTGACAGCACCACTCGTGGACAGCGCGTCCGTCACGCTCCCCAGCGCATCCGTTCCCAGGAAGTTCGTTGCCGCGGAAGTCACTTCGCTGACGGCCAACGGGCCCCCGCCATAGTGATAGCGCCGCTTCGACGGGTGCGTGGCCTGGGCTCCATCCAACTCCTGCAGGACGAAGCCATCATCAAGCACATACGCAACATCTTCAGACGCCGCTTTCCGCTTCGTCCGCTGGAGGTTGTTGTCGTAGTCGTACCTCCCCACCTCCTGCCCGTTGTCATACACGGCGGTGAGGGTGTTGCGGATGTCCCAGGCGAAGGTTCGGGTCCCCTCTTGTGTCACCTTCTCCACCAGGTTGCCCATGAGGTCGTAGTTCAGCACCGTGTTCCGCGAGGCGTCCTTCGCGTCCACGAACCCGCTCAGCCAGTTCACCTGGTTGAAAGTCGCGGTGACATCGCGCGTGAGCGCCTTGGGTTGCACGCTGTAGGCCTCGGGTCCGAGTCCCTTTACAAATCGAATCGAAGCCCGCCGCTCGCCCGTGCGATTGCCTACGGCATCCAGCCGATACAACGTGGCTTGTTTGTCAGACGAGGCCACTCCTGTGAGCCGGTTCAAGACGTCATAGCCGTACTGGGTCGTCTCACTGGCTCCCAGGACCTGCGTTGAGGGGGATGTGCGGGACTCCACCTGCGTCAGCCGGTTCCCGTTAGCATCGTAGGTGTAGGCGAACTGGCTCACCACCGGCCCATTCGCTTGACACGTATCGCTGACCGAGCCCCGGACAGTGACCAACTCCAGCAACTGCCCGGCCGCGTCATAGCAGCGTCCTTCTGACAAGCCGTTGGGCCACACCACACCCTTGGGCAAGGAGTCCGGCCAGGACCGGTACTCCACGACGCCGACCGGAAGTGTCGCCTGCCGCAGGCGTCCCAACGCATCGTACGCATACCCCGTTACAACTCCGTCCGAGTCCGTCACGCGCGTGCGGTGCCCCATGGCGTCGTACTCGAAGGAGAGTTGCTTTCCGTCCTGCTCCCTCAGCCGCGTCTTCACGCGATCGAGTGCGTCATACGTGTACGTCGTCGCATCCTCCACCGCGCCGCTCGGCGTCTGCTTGAGCAGCGACTCACGCAGGAGGTTCCCGTTACCGTCATACGCGAAACCCTCCGCGTTCACCGACGGCAGTTCTCGCGGTTGCGCATGCTGCGAATAAACGCGTGACTCCAGCCGGTCGAGGAGCCCATACCCAGACACCGACACCTGCCCCTTCGGGTCGGTCATGGAGACTGGATTCCCGTTCGCGTCATACGTGTGGCGCCACGTCAGCGTGCCCACGCTGCCCGACGGCGTCGCGCCCGCTTCGAACAGCGGCACCTGGCTCCGCTGAGCCGCCGTCACCCGCGCATGCGAGTCCAGGTGCTGATGCTCGGCCGTGCGCAGGTTGCGCACGTCGTACTCATAGGTCGTGAGGTTCCCGTTCGCGTCCTGCTTCGCCACCAGGTTGCGATTCGCGTCGTAAACATATGACGTGAGCCCACCGGCGGCATCCGTGACGAACAGCAGCTTGCTCTGCTCGTCATAGGCGTAGCTCGTCACGTACGTGCCCGCGCAGACCTGATCCTCCACCTGCGCCAGCGTCAGCCCGACCGCACCACCATGCGAAAGCGAGGGAGCGCCGAGCGGCTGCTTCATACACACACGGTTGCCCGCTGCGTCATGGGCCCACTCCGTGACCTGCCCGAGCGCATTCTCCTCGCGCACGCGCCGACCCAGGTCGTCGTAGGTGTAGCGCGCATCGAAGAGAACGCCCGTGGCGCGGGGGCCCTTCTTCTGCGTCAACTGACCGGCGGCGTCGTATTGGAACGCAGTTGTCGCCGCTTCCGCCGTTCCGGCGCCCTGGGTCTCCTCCACCAGACGCGCCGCTCCATCGTAGAGCCGGGTGGTCGCGTAGCCATTCGCATCCACCACCCGCACCGCCTGCCCCGCGGCGTTATAGGTCCAGGACTCCTCCGCCACCTCCTGGCCCTGCCCCCGCGAGGAGTACACCTTGCGCCCCAGGCCGTCCTCCCGGTGCACCGTAGCCACCTGGCGCCGGTCCCGGTACGTCCGCTCGCGGGTCGCATCTCCGTACTGCCAACTCTGACCATAGGCCACCGAGCCGCTCACCGATGCGGCTTCGGACTGGCTCAGCATCCGGCCCACTGCGTCGTAGACGAAGCGAGTGAGGTGCCCCTTCGCGTTCTTCTCCTCGCGCTTGTAGAGAGCATCGAACCAGGTGTCCGAAGCATGTCCCGCCGCATCCGTGTGGCGGACGACACGCCGGAGTCCGTCGCGGTACGTCACTGTGAGCTGCCCCCGCGCGTCCCGGATCTGCTCGCGCGTCAGGGCCTCGACGTCCGGTGCATCCACATACGTCCGCTCGCTCACCGTCAGGGACTGCCCGCCCTGGGACAGACTCTCCATCAAGGTCTCGCTTCGCGGCCGTCCCAACGCGTCGTAGGTGAAGAACCGCTCCACACCGCGCCCTTCGATGGAGCGGACAACATGGCCTTCGCCGTCATGCGACTGACTCTCGGAGACCTCCATGGGGCGGTGCACTTCCAGGAGCCGGCCCAGTGCGTCGTGTACCGTCTCCGTCCGCCGGCCCAGCGCATCCACCCGCGCGGACTCATGGCCGTAGCGGTCGTACTCCACGGTACGGGTCAACCCGAGTGCCGCGCCCACCCGTGCATCGTCCGGCTGGCGTGACAGTGGCCCCGAGGCAGCGTCGTCCACCTCCTTGAAGACACGCCCCAGTCCATCCAGATGCCGAGCATGGAGAAAGCCCCGCGCGTCACGCGTCCACTCGACCTGCGCCACGTCGTCGTGGACGGTCTGCGTCGTGTAGACAGCCTCCCCTGCATCTGTCGCCACCCGCTCCGTTACGGACAGCACGCGGCTCAAGCCGTCATACGCCGTGATGCGCCTCCGATGCTGGACGCCTCCCGCCTCCCAGCGCACTTCCGTGACGTTGCCTCGTCCATCATAGGCGCGCCGCTCCACCCGGCCGACGGCGTCCGTCTGGACCGTGGCGCGGCCCAGCAGGTCGTACTCCATGGTCTGGGCGTTGCCGTTCCCATCCACCTGCCGCACCCGGTGGCCCGTCAGGTCGTACCTGGACGTCTGTGTATAGCGAACGAAAGGCGCATCATGACTCGCCCCCTGCACCTCGGGGCTCTGCTCCTGGACGACGCGGTACAGCGAGTCCAGCCGGTAGTTCCGGTCGAAGCCATACACATCCTTGTCCGCCACCTTGTTGCCCACGGCATCGTACGTGACGCGGGAGAGCGTGTAGCTTTGGCTCACCTCGTCGCTGCTTCCTCCCTGGGACGTGAACCGAGCGCCATCCGCCACGGACACCTGGGCCTCCACCGGGCGATCCGCGAAGTCATACACAGTGGTCGTGCGGACACCGCGACGGTCCACGACGGACGTACGGTTGCCCGCGTCGTCATAGCCATAGCGGGTCTCCAACGCGGCAGCGAGACCTCCTCCGGACTCGACCGTCCGAACCCGCCGCCCCGCGGCATCCAGCCAGTGCTCGCGGACGAAGTCCGCCCCCAGGGTCTCGGTGTGGAGCTGACCGCCCGGGTAGTACTGCGCCGTGCGCACACTTCCCTCTCCCTGCGGATTCGCCCACTCCTCACGCTTCACCCGGTCCAGCCCATCCCACTGCTGAAGTCGATGACGTCCCAGGCCATCCTGCTCGTCCTCCAGTCGCCCGCGGACGTCGTAGGCGGTCTGCACCGTCACCGTGGCTGCGCCGCTCACCTGGAGCGTCTTGGTCCGCAGCTGGCCGTAAACGTCGTAGGCCGTGGCCCTCTCCCGGTGCCCATCCGCCCCCACGCTCTCCACCCAGTCTCCGGTGACAGCCAGCGGCGGGCACGCCGCGCCTTCGACGCCGCAGTAACGCCAGCTCAGCACGACATCCTGGGGAGACTCCTGCAAGGAGGCCACCGCCGCCTCACAGCTCGATGAGGAGGTCAGCACCGTGCGTGGCACCCGGCTCCCGTAGCGCCGGGTCTCCAGCACTCGGCCGGTCCCCACCGGCAGCACGTCCTCGGGCGCATCCCCGGAGGAGTCCACCCGAGTGACGGTCGCGTACCCCTCCGCGTCCACGTGGCAGACCTGCGCGTTGAAGCCCGCTTCGTAGCCCCACTTCTCCACCACCTCCGCGACAGGCTGCCCCTGTGCATCCAGAACTGGCAGCGTGGCCGTCGCCACGTCCAAGGCGGGGAGTGCCGCCCCCTCGATGCGGCGCTCAACCAGATTGCCTCGAGCGTCGTATGCGAAGTGCGTGACGCGTCCACGCGCGTCCTTTTCCATCTCACGCACCCGGTGGACTTCATCCCAGAGCGCCCCGCTGCGCGCCACCACGCCGGCCGACAGGGGCCTCTCCGTCTCCGCCACGGCCCCCGTCGCTGTCATCCAATAGAGGGTTTCGGGAACCTCGGCCCGGGGGCCCTTCACCGCTGTGCGGTACGTGGTGAGGGACTGCCCCAGCACGCTGCGCTGCTCCGGCGCGATGGAATAGGTGAACGCGGTGGTGGCCTCCCTCACGGGGAGGCTCTCCAGAACCTCCACCACCTGCTTCACCCGCTCGTCCTTGTCCATCAGCAGCAGGAAGTCATCCTCCCCGGGCATCGACTCCGCGCTGCCGTAGTAGGTGTAGCGAGTCACCTCGCCACCTGGCCCCGTGTACCGGGCCAGCCGCGTCCTTCCCGCCTCCGAGGACCCGTCCTCGTACGCGTAGGACTCCGTCCGCAGGGGACTTCCACTCCCACACGTGCCGTCGTAGCGCGCCACGGAAGCCAGGCGCTGCTGGCTGTCGTAGTCGTACCGGACACAAACGCCGAGGAAGGTCGTGGACGTCGCATCCGCCGCGCTGGCGTGGTGCAGCTCCATCGTGCGCATTCGCAGATGGCCTGCCTCGCGCACATAGCCCAGTTGCAGCAGTCGCCCGCTCGCTTCGTCGAACACCCGAGTCAGCGCCCCCTCGACCGAGGCATCGCCATAGCGCAGCAACACCCGGTGTCCCGCGGGCGCCACGACGGAGGTGAGGCGGTACTTCACCGGGAAGCTCGCGCTGTCGAGCCGTCCGTGGCGGTACTCCGTTCCATCCTTCGCGCGAAAGACATACTCCCGCGCGGCCCCCGCCCCCTCCGCGCGCAGAGTGCCGTGGTATCCGCGTTGGGCCACACACCCCGTGCCATCCCCCGTGCAGGTGAACACCTGCCCGCCGCCCTCACCGCTGGTGACCGCGTAGCGGAAGCCGCCCAACAGCGGCTGCACGACGCCCTCGTATGCGTGCGTCCACCCCAGGCCCAACACGCCCTCTTCGGAGTCGCCGCTGGCGTAGGCGCGCTGCCACGAGAGACCCAGCCCCCGGCTCGGCGCCTCCACGTCCACCGCCTGCTTCACCAGGTGGCCGTCCACCACGCTGACCCCCTTCACGAAGGTGTGGCCCACCGGCAGCTTCCCCACCGTCCCCACCGTGGTCGTGAGCGGGACCTCCCTGTTCAGGGACGCCTGATTGGGATTCGCGGGCACCAGCGTGACGCGAACCGTCTCCGTCCCCACAGCGCCGGGCGGGAGCTCCACCACCGCGAAGCCCTGCTGTCCCAGGATGATGGGAGCACCGCCCAGGGGTGAGACTTGCGTGATGCCCAGGTCATCCGCCTGCACCTGCGCGCTGGCGAACTCCGTGCCCCCCCGGTGGATCACCAATCGCCCATTCGACAAGACCTTCACGCCAAGAGGAGCGCCATAGGCGATGGGCGACTGAGCATCGTCCGGCGTGGGCTGCCCCGGAATGGGCTTCTGAGCGGAGACGAAGTCCCAGGCCGGCAATACCCAGCGCGCGCGCAAGGGAAGTCCGGCCACGAACAGGCCGGGGTCCGGCGGGCGCACGTCCACGTTCTCGGTCGCCTGCAACACCTTCACGGCGGGCGACGTAGCGTAATCCTTCGCATACAACTCGAAGCGGACCCGCCCACCCTGGGTTCCAGCGACCAACGGGAGCACCCTCTGGACGTTGGAGGACGCTGGCAGCACGATGTCCCCACCCACGTCGCGGGGCAGGCTGGAGGACAGGACAAGAACATCATCCCCAGGCACGTTGTGCTGAATCGTCACCCGGACATACAGGTTGTCAGAGCTCTTGTTGACCACCCGGAATCCCAAACCCGAGTCCGACGTCGACGCCTGCCCCCCAGGTTGGACCACCCCACCGCCCGGCAACTGCCGGAGGGCCTGCAAAGTGGGGACGGTTGAGTATTGCCAGGTATAGAGTTCCTGTCCGCAGCACACCTCCACGAGTTGTCCATTCGCGCGGCGCTCGAAGGCTTGGCCTGCGAAGTAGATCCACTGCCCTCCTTCATTCACCAGATACCTGGGACGGAAGGCCACCGAGGTCTCATCGTCCAGGGGCTCAGGCCCTGTCTCGACCGGAGCGGCCATCGTGAAATCAAGCTCGGTTCCATCTTCCGCGAGCGTCCAGATGCCGACCGCGACGTCCTCCAACCCTGGCTCGTCACCTCTCACCGGCACCCAGCCCGGCGCGCCCACGGGCCACCTCAGGATCTGCGCAACCAACACCTGGGGGCCAGCCGTCTGGTAGACGCCGTTGAAGTCGCCGTTGTACGTCGTCCGCAATGTGTATCGAGCGCTGGGAATGAAGGCCGACACGCCGAACTGACGCGCCAGGGTTCCCACCGAGGCCGTCACGACGTAGTACCCCGCCGTCGTCCCTGGGATGTACCCCGCGCTCAGCCACCCGTCGACGTCCGACCATTCCTGCATCACCAGCAACTGCATGGGATTGGTGGGATCAAGCACCTGCGGAGTCGCCGAATCCTGGTAGCGGAAGAATCGACCGGTTGCCGGAGACTGCGTCCACGTCACCTGCTGATTGGCCAGGGCATTTCCGTAGCGATCCAGCACCCGCCCCGCGAAGGGGGCGATCATCTGCAACCCTGCTTCGGTCGTCGCGGGAACGCTTCCTGGCACTGCAATCTGGGCAGGCACATCCGGCAGCCCCACTTCGACAAAGGGCGAACTCAGTCCAAAGGACTGGGTTCCATTGGTGGTCTCCGCCGTCACCGCGTTGTACCCCAGCCGCTGGGCGGAGGGGGTTCCCTGCCTCAAGAAGGACTCGCGCGAGATGATGGTGTCGGGCAGCATCTTGACCGCTGCCTGTCCATTCTCATCCGTGATCGCCTGCAACTGGGCCTGGGCTTGCCCCGTTCCATTGACGGGCAAGAAACCGGGTTGGGAGAAACCCGCTCGCTTGAAGGTCACGACCGCCCCAAGCACCGGCTCTCCGTTGGCGGTCGTCACCCGCACCTTCAGAGGCTGAGGCAGGGGCTGCCCGACGACTCCTTCTTGCAGATCCGTCGTCGCCACCTTCTCGATGCGGGCGACCAGCGTCACGTCCTCCACCGCGAGGCCGGTTTCCAGCAGGAAATACCTCTCCTGAAGCCGCGCGACTCCCTCTTGTGGTGGCCGTCCCCAAGCCATCTCCCATGCGCGGGAGAAGCCATCCCCCGCCAGGGCCCCCAGCGCCTCCACTTGCTGCTCAAGTTCCAGCAGCATCCGCTGCCTGCGTCCCTGGGACGCCTCATCCTTGAGCTTGAGCTTCCTCAGCAGCGTCTCGGCCCGCCGCAGCTCATCAATGGATTGATTGAGCGCGTCTCGCTCAGACGCACTGGCGAATGGCGAATGCCAGAATCGTACCCACCACGCCGACTGGGGACCGAGAATGCCGCGGGCCCGCGACAACGTCTCCGACAACTGCTCCTGAGCTTGCTCCCGCTTCGCCTCCCATTCGGTCCTGGCCAACTCAAAGGCTCGCGTCTGGTCGACTGGCACCGCAGCGGTCTGACTCCGCGACTGGCGAGCTGCATCCTGCTGGGCAGGTCTCTCGTGGGGTGCCATCCGGCCCCTCCACTCCGAGACACCCCCCTCCGCCGTCCCCGCCAATGCCCCACCCAACACCATCAGCACAACCACCCAGCGGACCATCTGCATCAGACTCCCCCTCTGCACTTCAAATAATCTCAGGCACCATGTCAGTACCCTCACATCTCAACAGCCGTCAATCCAAATTGCTATCACTCGAACTTTCCACCCCCCTCGCCATCTGGCTCCATCCATCCCCGGAATTCGCTGCCACGCGAACCAACAAACCTCCAAAAAGCAAATACCTCCAAAGAGCAATTACCTCGTCGAAATTTGCTCTTGCGCCCACGGCAAAAATCGCTTCCGCCAGCCCCCCAAATGTCTCGCAAAACCAGAAATTCAACATCTACAGATCGATACACCGGTGAAAGCCGCTGAGCAGTCTGTGCGCCCATCCAGGCGCATGGACAGACTCGCGCGGCGGGCTTGGGACCCCCAGCGCCGCCAACGTGCGCGGAGAAGCCGACCCTGGTTTTTGTTTCGGGAATGACTTGCCAGGTGGGCGGCACCTGCTGGGCGATGGACATAATTTGCGCACGCTGCCCCGGGCTCCACGCAAGGCCACCGAGTGGCCTCGCCTCGGCGTTGACGTCCGCCAGGGCGACTTCAACGACACCTCGGCTGTCGCCGGAGCACTGGCGAGAATCAAGGGAGCCATCTTGATGATGCCCTCTGTGCTGACTTCGACGGCCAGTTTCCCGGAGGCAAAGGCCCTCATCGCCAGCCTCCGCGAGGCGCTGCGCCAGTCGCCTCCGCCGCGAATGGTGGTGCTGTCCTCGATTGGGTCGCAGTAGCGAAGCGGCCACCGCGCCCCACCTGCTGGCAGAAGCACTGCGCGACCTGCCCTTCCCGACCGCCTTCGTCCAGGCAGGCTCCTTCCTCAAGAACTACACCTTCAGCCTCGCGGCAGCGGCCTTCACCGGGTGGTTCGGCACATACCTGACGCCGACAGACCACCCCGTGCCAATCGTCGCCACGGAGGACATCGACCGGGAGATCACCTGCCTGCTCCTGGGCAACTGGAGCGGCAGGAAGGTAGTGGAGCTCGGTTCGCCCATGAGCCCGGAGGACCTCGCCCGCGCGATGAGCGAAACGTTCAGCCGTCCCATCAAGCACGGGCCATTCCTCGCGAGCAGTGGATGGCCACCCTCATCGCCCAGTGCATGCCCCCTGGCACCACCGGTCCCTTCGACGAGATGGAGGACGGGTTCAACGCAGGCTGGCTCCACTTCGGCGTGCCCGGCACCGAACCAGTCGCCGCGACCGTCACCCCCGCCCAGGTCTTCGCCCACGCCAGAAAGCCCCGAACCGGCGCCTGAGCACGCAGGACACACCATCGAGAGCGCCCTCCTATTCCGGAGCGCCCTGCTCGATCCACGTGGAGACGAGATCGATCTCCTCTTCGGAAATGGGCGGGAAGCCCAGGGGCATGCCCATCACCTCCGGATGGGTCTGCCCATCCATCTCCGCGTGACGGGCGAGCAGGCTGGCCACCAGCCTTGGCGTCCCATCCTCCAGCCGGTCCGGGAGCCCTCGGAACTGGCCGTCCCGCTTGACGCCTCGGATGATGCCCCCCCGCGTCGCCAGGTCCAGCGAGGCGCCGTCGTAGCCAAAACCACCGCTGTTCCCCGGCCCCCGGTCTCCTGGCCGCGCACTGTCGGAATGACAGTGGAAGCAGAGGTGGCGCGAGAGCTTCTCCGCGACCTCCGGGTAGTGCACCTCTCGCTCCAACTGGCGGGGCCGGTACCGAGGGCGCGGCACGGCCGCCACCTCGGGCAGCGGTTCGCGCAGGAAGGTCGCCAGGTCCTCGATCTCCTTCGGGGTGAACTCGAAGGCGGGCATCTCCGTGTCGGGGAGGATGCGGTGCGGATCCTTCAGCCAGCTCCGCAGCTGCGCGAGCGACATGCGGCTGGGCACGTAACGCAAGTCCGGGGCCCGCCTCCGGGCCGACGGGGCGCGGAAGTCGGACGCGCCGAAGCGCAGGGACCCGAGCGGGGAATCTCCGTGGAAGTGACAGCTCGCGCAGGCGTTCTTCGCATAGAGCGCCCGGCCCGCGGCCACGTCACCGCTCGCGCGCTCTCCCGTCTCCTCCTCTGTCACCGCGAAGAAGTCGGCGATGAGCTCGGCGTCCCTCGGACCGATCTTCATCCTCGGCATGGTGGCACCGTAGAGCGGCCTCACCACGTGCGGCGCCTGGAGCCAGCCGATGAGCCAGCCGCGCTTGACCCGCTGGCTCAACGAACCCAGGTCCGGAGTCCGCACCAGGTGCAGCAGGTGCTGCTTCCACCGCTGGACTTCTTCTTCCTTGTACCAGAAGTCGAGCCGACCGGCGGAGATGGCCTGATGGCAGGTCACGCAGTTCTCGCCCAATCGCGCGGATGCCGGCTCGACGCCGGGCACCACGTGACACCGATTGCACTGGAAATGCTCCACGGCGTCTCGCGGAGTCTCCAGCGAGCGCTTCGTGGGGGCCAGGACTCCGGGCGGAGAGAAGCGCACCGCCAACACATCGGCATCGCGGAACAGCACGAAGCCGCCGCCGGCCGTGGCCAGCAGGACCGCGGCACCCGCCAGATAGGCGAGAGGAAGAGAGCGCAGGTTCACGAGAAGAAGAGCCCGGGGCGACTCAGTCGTAGGGAGAGGCCCTGAATACGAACGGGTTCGACCCCCTGCAGATCAACGGGAGGATGAGCTCCTCACGGAAGAGCCCGAACCCCCCCACAAACACGACTGACGAAAGCGCCACGCCCAGGAGCGTGGGCCTCAGTCCCGTGCCGCCGGACCGCCGCTTGCCCAGACCGTGGAGGAACGCGGCCTGCAGCGCGAAGAGCGCCACCGGTGTGACCGCCAGGCTCAGCAGCACGACACCGCGTATCGAGCAGTAGGCGATATCGTTGCCATGCACGTTGAGGAACGGCACGATCGTCGAACCCGCGGCCAGCAGAAAGACGACCGCGGCACCGACGAGCACGAAGTAGGTCCGCCGGAAGCCAGACAGACCGGGCTGTCCCATCGCGGTCGCCCCCTGGACGTTGACGAGGACGACGCGGTTGAAGAACGCCGCGGCCACGATCCAGACGACCATCTCCACCCAGAACACCGGCGTGAAGAGCACCTCGGCGGGGTCCACCGAGTTGCCGCACGCGAGCACCTGGAGCGGCCAGAAGACCGAGGCGCAGAACACGAGGGAGACCAGGGCACGGGAGGTCATCCAGCGACGCTAGCAGGTACCACACCCGGAGTGGGAGTGACGTCCTCATGGCGGGCCTCAGGTGCGACCTCGGCGCGCGACGCGGCTCGGGGCGATGGACGGCAGCTCCGCCAGGATGAAGCGCGGCGCCAGGGCGACGCTCAGCGCGCGGCGCCAGGGCGACGCTCAGCGCGCGGCGCCAGGGCGACGCTCAGCGCGCGGCGCCAGGGTCGAAGCGCGCGAGGAAGACCTTGTACTGAAGCGCGACGAAAATCGGGCGCGGCGTCACCAGCCCGACCTTCGCGAACATCGCGAACAGGGCCGCATCGGATTCGATGGGCCGCATCAGCGCGAATTGCTTGCGCCGCTGCTCCAGCGTCTCCGGAGGGATTCCATAGGCCCGCAGCCGCCGCAGCTCCACGTTCATCAGCTCGGGGTCCATGCCAATCCGGCAGCCCAGGACCAGGGGCGCCCCGGGCTTGAGCCGCCGCGCCACCTCCCGCAGCAGCTCCACCCGGGCCTCCTCGCCCTCCACGTGGTGAAGGACCCCCATCACCTGCGCGCCGTCGAACAAGGGGCCCTCGGGCAGCGTGCCCAGCGCTCCCTGATGCAGGTGCGTGCGCGACAGCATCCCCTCCGCCTCCAGGCGCTTGCGGGCGACCTCGAGCATGGCGTCGGACGGCTCCACTCCCGTGAAGCGCCATCCCGGCACGCCGAAGCGCGCATAGGGCATCAACTCCGCGCCCGTGCCCAACCCCACGTACAGCAACGACGCCGCCTCCTGTCCGTCGAGACATGCGGTCAGCGCGCTGACACCAAGCTCGTACGCCGCGTGGACACCCGCCAGGCTGACCGACGCCTGCTGGTCGTAGTGGGCGGCGCGATCCGCGCCAAAGCCATGCAGGTGGACGGAGTGTTCGTGAGCCATGACGTGAGCCTCGGGGGCCAGTAGTGGAATCCCACGATGCGCCAGTCCCACGATGAAGGGGAGGGCGAGAATTCAGATGGGATCGGCGGAAGTTTCGGCCGGCCCCTCCACGCACAGCTCCTTTTGCCACACGGCACGGCCCCTTAGTTCCCGCACATCGGATGTGTTCTCCTGCGGGAAACCCAACGCCGCTCACGCCTGGAGGCTGGATGTCCTTTCGCGGGTTCGTCTTCACGCTGACCTTGATGACCATCGGTTGTGCCCACTCCCAGAGAGGACCCGAAGCGGAGCTGCCCCGGTACGAGCACGTCTTCCAGAAGCCCCTGGCGGAGGCGCTCGCTGCGACGCGCCAGCTGCTGGAGGAGCAGGGACACACCTTCGAGGAGACGGAAGACCCGAACCAGCTGGTCACCCAATGGGCCCGCCCGGACCGGAACGGCACGCGCAACCTCGACTTCACCCGCTATCTGGTGACAGGCATCACCGTGAGCCCGCGCCAGTCCGTCGTGCGCATCTTCCGGATGTCGCAGCAGGCGATAGGCAACGACGTCGAATGGCGCAATCAGTGGTGGAAGGTGCTCGAGGAGCGCCGTGAGCAGGTCTCCAACCCCTTCGCCAAGAAGGTGAACTTCAGCCTCGACGACACGGAGACCAAGCGCCTGTCCATGCTGCGCGGCGCACAGCACGGCTCGCGGGACCTGGAGCTGGAGAAGGCCCTCACCCTGCGGCTGGAGTCCGGACCCTCCATCGAGGTCAACCGCGGCAACGTGATCGAGGAGAAGCGCCCCACCGCCGTGCGGACGCCGGAGTTCTACCTGTCGCGCTGGAAGGAGGAGGCGGTCGCGGAGAGCCCGTGCCCCACGCCCGTGCGGGGCCTGGAGGGGCTGCTCCACCCGGGGCTGACTCTGCTCATCGGCGAACAGCTGGGCTCCAACGAAGCACCGGCGGTGGTGGGCCACGTCGTGTGTCAGGCGGCCCAGACGGGCCTCGCCGTGGTGCTCGGCCTGTCCCTCCCCGCCTCGGAGCAGGCGCGCGTGGACGCCTACCTGTCGAGCCCCGGCGCTCCGGCGGACCAGGACACGCTGCTGGAGGGCCGCTTCTGGTCGCGGCCGTACCAGGACGGGCGCAGCAGCCGCGCCGTGCTGGACCTCATCGATCGGGTGCGCGCCCTGCGCACCGCGGGCCTGCGCGTGAACCTGGTGGCCTATGACACGGACGTGCTCCGCGGCAGTGAACGCGACGCGGCCCAGGCCAGCGTGTGGACGAAGCGCCGCGCCAACAAGCCAGAGGAGATCCACATCGTGCTCGCGGGCAACACCCATACGCGCATCGAGAAGGGCACGCAGTGGGACCCGGCCTTCACTCCCATGGCCCACGTGCTGCACCAGCAGGACCCCGCCCTCTTCGTGCTGGAGATGAGCTTCGCCCAGGGCACGCGCTGGGGCTGCGACCTGGACCGTGACGCCCGCCTGGTCTGCGGCATCGTCGGCGCCACGCCCGCTCCCCGCGTCGCGGCCCTCCCCGGGCTGAGCCCGTACATCCAGATGACCGGGTCGTCCGCCGAGGAAGGCTTCCAGGGACTGCTGTATGTCGGAGAGCTCACGCCCTCCATGCCCGCCATCCTCGGGCCCCGGGCCGCGCCTCCCTCCTCCGCGCCCCCGTCCTTCTCCCCGCCCCCCAGTCACAGCGGGCCGTCCAAGCCCAGCGTGTTCTAGCGGCCCCGGTTGAAGAACGTTAACGTCGGGGTCAATCATTCACCCTGACGTTAACGACTCATCCCAGGAGCCACCACCATGAAGCAGACGCCCAAGGGCTGGCCGCGCATCTCCTCCAGCCTCTTCTACGAGGACGCCTCCGCCGCCATCGACTGGCTGGAGCGCGCCTTCGGCTTCCAGACACGGCTCAAGGTAGAGGGCCCGGGCAACACCGTGAAGCACTCGGAGCTGGTCTACGGCGACGGCGTCATCATGGTGAGCTCCGCCCGGCAGCACGACGCCCATCACAGCCCCCGTCCTCACGGCGGCCTCAACACCCAGACGCTGATGGTCTACGTGGACGACGTGGACGCCCACTGCGCCCACGCGCGCGCGGCCGGCGCCGTCATCATCCAGGAGCCCGAGACCAAGAACTACGGCGACGACTGGGGCACCAACCGCACCTATGGCGCCACGGACTCCGAAGGCCACCGCTGGTGGTTCACCCAGCGCGTCGCCGGTCCGGCGTAGCCCCAGGCGATGCCCGCCCCCTCCGCGCTCGACCGCACCCTGGCCGCCCTCGCGGACCCCACGCGCCGGGGCGTGGTGGACCGGCTGCGGCGGCGGCCCCACCCCGCCGGTGAGCTGGCCGCCGCGTTCGACATGAGCCCGCCGGCCATGTCCCGCCACCTGCGCGTGCTCCGTCAGACGGGGCTGGTGGAGGAGCACGCCGACGCGGACGACGCCCGCGTGCGCGTCTACAGCCTGCGCCCGGAGCCCTTCTCCGCCCTGCGCGGCTGGCTGGACGAGGTGGAGTCCTGTTGGGCGGAGCCGCTGGACGGCTTCAAGGCCCATGCGGAGCGCACGCGGGGCACGAAGCCACCGCGAGGCCGCAAGTCCTGACGGCCCCTCCCCGCGGACCCCGCCCGCCAGCACCCCAACGGCACCCCGCGCTTCGACCCGCCCGGCCCCGGCGGCCACCTGCTGGAGACCTTCGAGGAAGACGCCTTCGACTCTGGAGCCGGTGGCGGTTGGCACACTTCCGCCATGCCTGTGTTTCGCGGCGAGGCTTGTGTCACGCGTGGAGATGCGCCGCGTCCCCAATCACTGACGGGAGCGCAGGGAAATCTCCACCTCCGCCTGATTGAGCCAGCGCTGCGCTGCGCTGAGTCCCTCCTTCGCGGAGACCAACGCGGGCGCGGGGGCGGACACCCTGGGCTTCACGCCAGACACCGCGACGGTCGCCGAGTTCAAGGCGGACACCGTACGGGTCATTCCAGTCCCTGGAGTGGGTCCTTCAGGCAACTCCGACCTCGCTGGAGACCTGCGCGGGCGCAAATACTCGCGTCTTGAGAAAAATGGACTGAACAGGTCCTGGCGCGACATCGCATCGCCAACGGTGATGTCAGACGTGCTCGATACGTTGACTCTTCAACGCAAGGAGCAGTCGATGCAGGTAGACATCAACGAACTGAAGGCCGGATTGAAGTCGATGATTGTGGATCGCCTGCGGCTGAGCATCGCTCCCGCGAGCATCCCAGACGGCGCGCCGTTGTTCGGAAGCGGCACCGCCGAGTTCGCGGGCCTGGCGCTCGACAGCGTCGAGGCGCTGGAGATCGTCGTCGGCATCGAGGAGAAGTGGGGCGTCGTCATCGCGGACGACAGCGTGTCCAAGGAGTTCTACTCCATCGACACGCTCGCGGCGCTGGTCAGCCGGTTGCTCGCCGAGGGCGGCAAGAAGGCCGCCAGTGCGTGACACGCCGACGGAGTCCTCCAGGCTGGGCGTCCTGGAGCTCCTCCAAATCCTTCCGCACCGCTATCCGATGCTCATGGTCGACCGGATCGACGAGCTGAGGCCCGGCGAGTTCGCCGAAGGCATCAAGTGCGTCACGGCGAACGAGCCCTTCTTCCAGGGTCACTTCCCCGAACACCCCATCATGCCGGGGGTGCTGATCGTCGAGTCCATGGCCCAGGTCGCGGGCGTCATGCTGCGCGCGCGGAGCCTCCCCGCCCCGGAGGCAGGCTCGAAGCCGGCGCGCCCGGGGGTGATGGCGAGCATCCAGCGGATGCGCTTCCGGCGTCCGGTGGTCCCGGGTGACCAGCTCCGCGTGCGGGCCACGCACCTGAAGAGCCTGGGCACCATCCATCAAGTGAAGGTCGAAGCACTCGTGGGCGAAGAACTCGTCGCCGACGGCGAGCTGATGCTCGGCTCCTAGTCTCGGGGAATACACCTCCATGCTCTTGAATGTCTTGATTCAGGGAAGTGGGTTCCCGCGGCTGCGCTCCACGGTCACCCTCCTCCAATCACAGAAGCGGAACATCCTGGTGGACAGCGGCCTGAGCGACGATGCGGGACGGCTGGTGCTCGCGCTCAAGGAACGGGGGTTGACCCCGGACGATGTCGACGTCGTCGTCGCCACGCACCTGCACTACGACCACTGCGGCAACCACCTGCTGTTCCGCAACGCCCGCTACATCGTGGGGGCCAAGGACTTCATCGAGAACGCGAGGTTCATCGAGGCCTACCACCAGGATGCCACGCCTGGAAAGACAGCCACCTCCGACCTGCTGCGCGAGCACTACCAGACGGTGAAGGACTTCTACGTCCGCTCCATCGTGCGCGAGGTGTCTCGAAACATCGAGTTCTACAACCGGGTCCTCGAGCGGGACGCGCGCTTCGTCCCCATCGAGGGCAGTCATTGGCTCACCGAGGAGGTCGAGGTATTGCCCACGCCGGGCCATACCCACGGCCACATCTCCATCGTCGCCCATGGCGCCCGGACCGACAGCGAGGAGGCGCCGAGGAAGATCCTCATCGCCGGGGATGCGCTCTTCACGCGCAAGACGCTGCTGGAGGACGCGGAGCGGGAGCTCCAGCTCGCCCAGGACACCGCGCTGTACAGCCACACGCGCAGGAGGCTGCTGAGCGAGTACCGCCACATCATCCCGGGCCACGACGGACTGGTGGAGGCCCCATGACCGCGCATCGGGTCGTCATCACGGGGATGGGAGTGACCGCCGCCAACGCGCTGTCGACAGGCGCGCTCGCGCGGGCCCTGGAGGAGCGGCGCAGCGGAATCCGGGAGACGGCGGCCTTCGGGACGGAGGGACGGGCGCGGACGGCCGGCGAGGTCGACCTGCCCGGCCCCCCCCTCGACGCAGAGGACCGGGTGTCACGACTGGCCCTCCATGCCGCCGAGCAGGCCCTCCAGGACAGCGGCCTCGCGCCGGGTGGACGCTGGAGCGAGGACACGGGGGTGATGATCGGCACCAGCCGAGGGCCGGCGCTGTCGCTCGAACGCTTCATGCGCTCCGGGGATGCGGAGGCACGACGCAAGCTCTTCGCGGAGGTCCCCTTCTCGTCCATCGCCCGCAACATCGCGACCCGGTTCGGGCTGGGCGGCGTCCTGTCCACCGTGACGATGGCCTGCGTCTCCAGCAGCCTCGCCATCGGGCGGGCCGTGGATGAGATCCGCCGGGGTCGGGCGTCGCTGATGGTGGCAGGGGGCGCGGACGCGCTGACCCAGCTCAGCTTCAGCGGCTTCTCCGTGCTGCGGGCGATGACGCCCACGGTGTGCCGCCCCTTCGACCACCGCCGCAATGGGATGGTCCTGGGAGAAGGCGCGGGGATCCTCGTCCTCGAGGCGCTGGAGCACGCGCGCCAGCGGGGCGCGAAGATCCACGCGGAGCTGTGCGGCTGGGGGACGGCCGGCGACGCGCACCACCCCACCAGCCCCCACCCGGAGGGGCGCGGCCTCCAGCAGGCGATGGCCAGCGCCCTGGCCCAGTCCGGACTGACGACGGAGGAGATCGACTTCGTCAACCTCCATGGCACCGGGACGCCGGCCAATGACCCGGCGGAATGTCATGCCCTGCGCCAGGTCTTCGGCGCGCGGACCGCGTCGCTGCCGGTCAACTCCCTCAAGCCCTACTTCGGTCACACCCTGGGCGCCTCGGGCGCGCTGGAGCTCATCGGCTCGTTGCTGGGCATGGAGCGCGACTTCATCCCGCCCACGCTCCACTGCGAGGAATTGGACGCGAAGTGCGACGTCGACGTGGTCCGGGGCGAGGGGCGCAAGCGCCACATCGACGTTCTGATGAGCACCAAGTCCGCCTTCGGTGGGGCGAACGTCGCCCTCATCGCCCGGCGTCTCCCGGAAGCCGGGAGGGAGGGACGATGACCCGGACCATCGTCATCAGTGGGCTCGGAGCGGTGTGCCCGGCGGCCGCGGGTCACGAGGCCTTGTGGGAGCTCTTCCCGCGAGACGGCCACGAGCCCGTCAGCACCGTCGCCCCAGAGCGGATTCCGGACGCGGTATTCGACAACCAGCCCGCGCAGCTGCGGCACATGGACCGGCTCGGGCGCATCTCGCTCGCCGCCACCACCCTCGCCATCGAGGACTCCAGACTGGCGACGTCGCCTGGGGATCCACGACAGACGGGCGTCGTCTTCGCCTCGGGCCATGGCTGCCTGCCCACCAACGAGGAGTACCTGGAGGGCATCCTCGAACGGGGTCCCCGCTACGGCAATCCGGTGGTGTTCCAGAACACGGTCACCAACGCGGCCACCGGCTACCTCTCCATGGTGCACGACCTTCGCGGCCCCACCGCGACGTTGTGCTCCGGCTGGGCAGCGGGCCTGGAGGCGCTGCGCTTCGGCGGGCAGCAGATCGACGAGGGCAGGGCCGAGCGGATGGTCGTGGGAAGCGCGGACACGGTCAGCCCGAGGCTCCTGGAGGGGCTGTCGCTCCAGGGATGGCTCGGCACCCCGGGAATGACGCGTCCGTACGCCGAGGAATCCAATGGCATGCGGGTCAGCGAGGCGGCGTGCACCCTCGTGCTGGAGGAGCAGTCGCGGGCCCGGGCGCGGGGGGCGCGCGTCTACGCGGAGGTCGCCGGCACCGGGCAGCGCGGAGGCCCGCCCCAAGCGCAGGCGCGGACGCTGGCCCACGCCGTGAGGGACGCGCTGTCCCTGGCGGAGATTGAACCCGAACGGCTGGGCGCCGTGTTCTCCAGCGCGAATGGCCGGCGGGACTTCGACGCATGGGAGTACCGCGCGCTCCACGAGGCGCTCGGTGAGCACGCGGCGCGGGTGCCGGTGACCTGCCCCAAGGCGGTCCTGGGCGAGACATTCAGCGCCTCGGGCACGCTGGCCGTGCTGCTGGCCGCGCTCGCCCTGGACACCGGCTGGGTCCCGGGCATTCCCGGGAGCCCTCGACCGGGTCCCGGATCCGAGCTCCGGCTCGTGACAGGCGCGGCGCGGCGACTCACCCCAGAGTGGGTGCTCGTCACCGCCCTGGGCGCGGAGGGCAGCGCCGTGGCCGTGGTGCTGCGTCGGAGTCGCCCATGAGCGACCACCCCATGGCCCCCATCCTCGGGGGGACGCCCCACCGGTTTCCCATGCTCCTGGTCGATGCCGTGGAGGAGCTCGCCCCAGGGCATGGCCGCGCGCGCAAGCTCGTCAGCGTCAACGAGGTGCTGTTCGAGCGCTTTGGAGACGCACCTCCCGCCCTGCCCTCCGCGCTGCTGGTGGATGCCTTGGGGCAGGTGGCCATCATGCTCCTGCGCGGGAGCGACGCCACGGCGGCCTCGGTCTGGTACCTCGGCGGCATCGAGGCCATGACCTTTCACGCCCCCATCCCGGCCGGCAGCGAGCTGCGGATGGAGGCGACCGTCCTCAAACGCTGGCGGGCCACCGCCCGGCTCGAGGTCAAGGCCTGGCTCGGCGCGGAGCCCGTCGCCAGCGGATTCATGGTGCTTTCTCAGGGAGGGGCTGGACGCAATGACTAGCGCGGAAATCCACACACCATTCGTCGAGGGCCTGCTCCACCAGAAGGTGGCGCTCGTGACAGGCGCCGGGCAACCCATCGCCGATGCCATCGCACGGCGCTACGCCCGGGCGGGCGCGAAGGTTGCCCTGGTGTTCCTGCCGGAGCACGAGGACGCGGCGGCGCGGCTCGCGACCCACCTCGGCGCCGGGCTGGCCCTGGCTTGCGAGCTGTCGGACGCCCAGGCGGTGAGCGCGGCGGTCCGCCGCGTCGCCACGGAGTTGGGAGGCGTCGACGTGCTCGCCAATGCCTACCTGGGTCGTGCACCGGGCCGGTTGAGTGAACAGGCCGCCGACCATTGGCGACTCACCATCGAACGCCAGCTCAGCGGCACGGCCTGGTTCTGCAAGGAGGTCATCCGCCCGATGATGCGCAAACGCGCGGGGAGGATTCTCAGCCTCCTGGACGTCGCCTCGGGAGGCGCGAACAGGGTGGCCGCCGAGGGCATCGCCGCCATGACCCGCTCGCTGGCGAACGAGGTGTCGCGCCAGGGCATCTCCGTGAACACGCTGGCGGTCCACCTCCTACCGGAGGAGGCCGAGCAGCTGCCCCCGGCGCAGCGCGAACGCCTCGGCGGAGAGCTCGGTCCCCTGGGGCGGCCAGGAAGCGCGGAGGAGATCGCCGAGGCGGCGCTCTTCCTCGTCACCAGCGCGGCGAATCTCACGACGGGACAGCGCCTGTCGGCGACCGGAGGTTCATGGTGAGTCACAGCGAGACGACAAGACAGCGATTCCAGGGACAGGCGGTCATCGTCACCGGCGCCTCGCGAGGCATCGGCAAGGCCATCGCCATCGCGTTCGCCTCCGAGGGGGCGGACGTCGTCCTCAACTACGGCAGCAACGCGGAGGCCGCGCGTCAGGCCGCCGCGGAGGTCGAGGCGACGGGACGGCGCTGCGTGCTGGTGCCCGGCTCCGTGGCGAGCCCCGACGTCCCAGGGCGGCTTCGGGAGGCGGCCCTCTCCAGCTTCGGGCGCATCGACGTGCTGGTGAACAACGCCGGCATCAGCCGGGATGGGCACTTGATGATGATGCCCGTGCCGTCCTGGCGGGAGACGGTGGACGTCAACCTCCATGGCGCCATCGCCTGCTGTCAGGCGGTCATCGGGCCCATGGTGGAGCAGGGCCGTGGCTCCATCATCAACATGTCCTCCACCGCGGGGGTTCGGGGACGCGCGGGCCAGGTGCCCTATGCGGCCACCAAGGGCGCGTTGATCGGCCTGACCAAGACGCTGGCGGGGGAGCTGGGCCCCCAGGGCATCCGGGTCAACTGCGTGGCGCCCGGCTTCGTGGACACGGAGATGGTGTCGGGGCTGATGAATCGCCCGGGAGTCCGCGAGGGATTCATCCAGGCCACGCCCATCCGCCGGCTCGGCGCGGTGGAGGACATCGCCCAGGCCACGCTCTTCCTCGCCTCGTCGGAGAGCGCCTACGTGGTCGGAGAAGTGCTGCTCGTGAATGGCGGTTTGACGATGTAGCGCGCGCCGTCGGCACGGGACCGGAGCGGCTCCGCGGAGACGCGCAATCACATTCGAGAGGAACAGGATGAGCACCAGGGTCGTCGTCACGGGAATTGGCGTTCTCACGCCCATCGGAAACAACCTGAAGGAGTTCACGGAGGGCCTGCGTGCGGGGAGGGATGGCATTGCCCCCGTCACCCGCTTCGACGCCAGCAAGCATCGCTGTCAGTCAGCCGGGGAATTGAAGAACATCGACTTCTCGGCGCACTTCAGCGCCGGGGAATTGCCCCACCTCAGCCGGGGCACCCAGATGATCCGCGTGGCGGCGGCCCAGGGGCTCGCGGCCTCGGGACTGACGTTGACCGACGCGGAGCGGGAGCGCGCCGGGGTGGTGCTCGGAACCAACCTGGGCGGAATGCCGGCGGCGAAGGAGGGCTACGCCGCGCTCCATCACCCCTACCGCAAGGGCCGCGCGCGCGAGGACGAGCCCTGGCGCTCGCTGGTGCTCGACAGCTTCATCTGCGCCATGAGCGACCAGGTGGCCCGCCATCATGGGCTGGGAGGGCTCAGTCTGGTCATGTCCACCGCGTGCAGCGCGGGCCTGCACGCGCTCGGCGTCGCGGTGGATGCGATCCGGTCGGGTCAGACCGAGGTGATGTTCTCCGGAGGCGTGGACCCGCTCAGCGAGATGCCCCAGGCCGGCTTCGGCGTCCTCCGCTCGCTGGCGAGCGACAAGCTGCGGCCCTTCAGCAAGGACCGCGACGGGACACTGCTGGGTGAGTCCGCCTCGTTCTGGGTGTTGGAGAGCGAAGCGCATGCGACCCGACGGGGGGCGCGCATCCTGGCGGAGCTCGCCGGCCATGGCGGCTCCACGGACGCCTACCACATGACCCGCCCGGACGAGACGGGGCGCGGTCCCGCGCGAGCCATGCGGGCCGCGCTGGCGGATGCCGGCATGCGGCCCGAGCAGATCGGCTACATCAAGGCGCACGGCACGGGCACACCGGCCAACGACATCATCGAGACCCGCGCCATCAAGCAGGTCTTCGGTGAGCGGTGCCAGGTCCCCGTCAGCTCCATCAAGGCGATGATTGGCCACAGCCTGGGTTCGAGCGGAGCCGTGGAGGCCGCGGCGGCGGTGGTGGCGCTCAACGAGGGCTTCCTGCCCCCCACGCTGCATCTGGAGACGCCCGACCCCGAGTGCGACCTGGACTACGTACCCCATCGCAGCCGGCCGGCGCGGGTGGAGGCCGTCCTCGCCAATGCCTTTGGTTTCGGCGGAAACAACGCGGCCATGGTCTTCCGGCGCTGGGAGGCCTGAGGTGTCTCGAGAGCTCGAAGACGGAACGGAGAGGAAGACGATGAATGGCTCCACGCGGAGGATGGGGGACGCAGGGCAGACGCGGATTGTCATCACGGGCATGGGGGCGGTGTCGCCCTACGGAGCGGGTGCCCCGGCCCTGCTGAGCGCGCTCGCGGAGGGGCGCGGCGCCATCCGCCCCATCGAGGACTTCGATGCGTCCGGGTGCGCGTGCAAGCAGGGGGCGCGGGTGCCCCAGGGGAGCCTCGCGGCGCTGACAGGCTCCAACAACCTCCGGCGCGCGCCCCGGGCCACGCAGTTCACGATGCTCGCCACCGAGGAGGCGCTCCAGGGCGCGGGGTACGGCCCGTCCACGTGGGACTCGGAGCGGGTGGGCGTGTTCCTGGGCACGTACCGGGCGATGACCGAGGTCAGCCAGGACATCTGGCATCGCATCATCACGAGCGAGCCCCGCTTCGTCCAACCGCTGCTGTTCCAGGAGACGGTGACGAACGCGGTGGCGAGCGCCCTCAGCATCCGCTGGGGCTGGCACGGCACCAACTACGCCATCAGCGCGGGAAGCGCGTGCGGGTTCCAGGTGCTCGCCCTGGCGGCGCGCGCGCTGAGGAGCGGGAGGGCCGACGCCATCATCGCGGGCACGTTCGACCTCTTCACCGAGGCCACCCACTACGACATGGACGACATCGGCATGTTGAGCGACGCCAACGTGAGCCGCCCGTTCGACTCGCGGAGGGATGGCCACATCCTGGGCGAAGGAGCCGGGGTGGTGGTGCTCGAGACGCTCGCGTCCGCGAGGGCGCGAGGAGCCACCGTCCTCGCGGAGCTGGCGGGGCTGGGCGTGGCGCATGACGGGCATGCCTTCGCCCACCACCACCCCGAGGGCCGGGGGCTCGCCTCCGCGATGGAGCAGGCGCTCCGGGAAGCGGCCTCATCCCCCGGGGACGTGGGCTATATCGCCGCCGCGAGCAACTCCACGCAGTCGCTGGACCGGGCGGAGGTGGCCGCGCTCCGGACGGTGCTGGGCCCGGCGGCGAGCACCATCCCCATCAGCAGCCTCAAGGCGCTCACCGGCGAGGCGGAGTCCGCCAGCGACATGTTCAACCTGCTGGCCTGCGTCGGCGCGGTCCGGGGCGGTGGGTTGCCCGTCCAGGCGGGCACCGACCAGCCGGAGTTCGAGCTGAACCTGGTGCGACAGCCCCAGGCACACCCGCCGGTCCGTGCGGCACTGGCGCATTCCTATTCGTTCGGAGGCAACGCCGGCGCGGCGTTGATCCGGGCCATCCAGCCGATGGAAGAACTGACATGAGCCACTCGAATCAGGCCGCGGACACCGCGGGCATGGCGACGAGCACGGCGGGGGCGGAGGTGCTCCTGTCCTTGAGCGACATCAAACGGGACTACGTGCTGGGAGAGACGAAGGTCCAGGCGTTGAAGGGCGTGTCCCTGCGCATCCACCGGGGCGAGTTCGTGGCCATCTGGGGCCCCTCCGGCAGCGGCAAGTCCAGCCTGATGAACATCCTGGGGCTGGTGGACGCGCCCTCCTCCGGGGAGGTGACGCTGGAGGGTCTTCCCGTCAGCCACCTGTCGGACGACGCGCTGGCGGACCTGCGCAGCCGGAAGATTGGCTTCGTCTTCCAGAGCTTCAACCTCATCCCCGTGCTCAGCGCGCTGGAGAACGTCATGGTGCCGCTGCAAATCCAGGGCGTGGCCGACCCGAAGGCGCGCGAGCGGGCCACCCAGGCGCTCAAGGACGTGGGGCTGGAGGGCCAGCTCCACGCGCGCCCCGACAAGATGAGCGGCGGCCAGCGCCAGCGCGTGGCGATTGCCCGCGCGCTGGTCACCTCGCCCTCCATCGTCGTGGCGGATGAGCCCACGGCCAACCTGGACTCCGAGAACAGCGTCATGGTGGTCGAGCTCATGCGCGAGCTCAACCGCACCCGGCGCGTCACCTTCATCTTCACCACCCACGACCCGCGTCTGCTGGAGCTGGTCGACCGCAAGCTCCTGCTCAAGGACGGCCTGCTCCGCACGGACGAGGGTCTTCGATGAACTACTTCACCATCGGCTTCCGAAACCTCCTGAAGAACCGCCGTCGGAGCCTCGCCACCCTCATCTCCGTGGGGTTCGGCTTCGCCTCCATCAGCCTCTTCGCGGGATACATCCACAACGTGTATGCGGGGCTGGCCCGGCAGGCCATCCAGGGAGAGCTGCTGGGGCACCTGACCGTGATGAAGAGCGGCCTGCGCACCGAGGGCAGGCTCCACCCGGCCCGATACATGTTCACGAAGGAGGACCTGGCGCGGGCGGTGCCCATCCTCCAGCAATACCCGCACACGGTGCTCGTCACGCCCCGCATGTCCCTCAGCGGCATCGTGTCCAACGGCACGGCGTCCACCATCTTCGTCGGCGAGGGACTGGTGCCCGAGGACGTGAAGAAGCTCCAGGGGGACTTCCAGCGCAAGCTCGCGGGGGACCTCAAGGCGGACAACCCCATCGGCGTGGCGACGGCGGAGGACCTCGGGAAGATCCTCGACCTGAAACCGGGGGACTCGGCCTCCCTGCTGGTCAGCACCGTGACGGGTCAGGCCAACGCGCTGGACGTGGACATCGTGGATTCGTTCAACACGGGCAACGCCGGCACCAATGACAAGTTCGTGTACCTGCCCTTCGACCTGGCGAAGTCGCTGTATGACTTCGATGGCGCCGAGCGACTCATCGTCCTGTTGAACGACAAGGAGCTCACGGAGCAGGCCCGGACGGACCTCACGGCCCGGCTCAAGCAAGCGGGCTTCGACGTGGAGATCAAGACGTGGCTGGAGCTTTCGAGCTTCTACTCCCAGGTGAAGCGGATGTTCGACATGATCTTCGCCTTCATCTTCAGCAACGTCTTCATCGTGGTCATCATGAGCATCGTGAACTCCATGACCATGACGGTGGTGGAGCGGACGCGGGAGATCGGCACCTTGCGGTCGATGGGCCTGCGCGGCTCGGGCATCCTCCGGCTCTTCACCACGGAGGCCTTCGTCCTGGTGGTGATTGGCTGCACCGCGGGAGTGCTCTTCACGTTGCTGGTGCGCCTGGTCATCAACAGCGCGGGCATCACCTATACGCCTCCGAACTCCTCCAACGTGGTCAAGCTCATGGTCGACCTCGACGTGCCCCGGATGGTGAGGGCGTTCCTCATGCTCTCGGTCCTGGGAGTCACCGCGGCCTTCTTCCCGGCGCGCAAGGCCTCCCGCAAGCCCATCATCGACACGTTGGGCCATGTCTGAGCGCACGAGGGAGGCCATCATGAAGAACACCTTGTTTCTCATCGTCGGGCTGGTGCTGTCGGCGGGGTCCGCGCGGGCGGCGACGCCGGATGCCATGGACATCCTCAAGGCCTCGGACCGGGCGCGGGGAGGCGGCCTCCCTGGCATCCGCTGGACGGTCCGAATCGTGTCGGTCAGCGGCTCGGACGCGGAGCCCGAGCGGGTGCTCACGCTGAAGGCCACCGCCACCTCGAGCCTCGCGGAGACCCGCGAGCCGGTGCGGTTCAAGGGCTCCAAGCTGTTGCAGGTGGACCGGAACATGTGGATGAGCCGGCCGGGCCTCCGCAAGCCCATTCCCATCTCCCCCCGCCAGAAGCTCTCCGGGCAGGCCTCGCAGGGCGACATCGCCTCCACCCACTACGCCGTCGACTATCAGGGGAAGCTGCTGCGCGAGGAGGAGGTGCTCGGCGAAGCCACGTATGTGTTGGAGCTGACGGCCATCAACAAGTTCTGCACCTATGACCGCATCACCTACTGGGTCTCCAAGGAACGGATGGTGGGGGTGAAGGCGGACTTCATCTCGCTCTCCGGCAAGCGGCTGAAGTCCGCCACCTTCGAGTATGGCAATCAGCTCTCCCACGAAGGGAAGACGTTCCCCTTCGTGAGCAAGATGACCCTCAAGGACGCGCTCACGTCCGCCGAGACGACGCTGGTGTACTCGGACGTGCAGGTGACGGAGCTGGCCCGCGCCGAGTTCGACGTCAACCGCCTGGGGAACTGAGCCGATGCGAGCGCGGCGAATCGCGGAGACCGCCACGTCGGGCCTGCCGCTGCTGGCGGCCTTGCTGGCGGGATGGGGGGCACCGGCCGCAGCCGGCGGCTTCCAGTCCCTTCAGGAGAAGACCACCTACAGCCTCCAGGTCCTCGCCCATGACACCGAGCGAGGACTCCAGGAGGACAGCCTCCTCAACCCGGGGAACCGCATCGCCCGTCTTCCTGGGGGGCAGACGGAGGTGGAGCCCCGGTTGGATTTGAAGCTCACCACGGAGGCGGTGGTGCTGAGCGTGAAGCCGCGGGCCCGCTTCGAGTGGCGGCGCTTTGAAGACGACGGGCCGGAGACGCGGCTCGATGCCTGGGTGAACCAGTGGTCCCTGACGGCCTACCCGCACCAGGAGCTCGCCGTGTCGGTGGGCAGGGACCTCCTCACCTGGGGGCCCTCCAACTTCCGCTCTCCCAGCAACCCCATCTACTTCGAGAACGGGCGGAACAACCCCATCCGGGAGTTGCTCGGAGTGGACGTGGCCCAGGTGGCCTGGTCCCCCGCGCCGGAGCTGTCCCTGACGCTGATGCACGTCTTCGGCGACGGGCGGGGCGACTGGCAGTGGGAGAAGGACGAGGGCTTCCAGGCGCTGTCGCTGCTGAAGGTGGACTTCACCGCGGATGTCTATGTCGCGAGCGTGAATGCCTCGAAGCGGTGGTCCGACGAGCATCCGCGTTTCGGAGCGTTCGGACAGGCCACCGTCAGCGAGGCGCTGCTCGTCTATGTGGAGGCCGGGCTGCGGCAGGGGACGTCCGCGCTGTACCCGGAGACGCTGCCGACCCCGGTGGGAGGGGCGTTCGTGCCCCGACATGCCGGAGACCCGCGGCTGTTCTATTCCGCGCTCGTCGGTGGAGGCTACACGCTGGACTCGGGCCACACCGTCTATCTGGAGTACCTGACCAACAACGAAGGCTACCGGTGGGCGGACGGCGTGCGGTACTTCGACATCGCCGCCAGCGCTTCGGATTCACTGGCCTCCCATTCCCCTGACTCGGCGCTCGCGGGCCAGACGTTGGGGGCCGCGCTCGGCAACGGGCTGGCGCTTCAGGGGCGCCACTACCTGTTCCTCCAGGTGCAGAACAACCCGACCGACAGCGGGCCCACCTGGCAGCTGCGCTACTCCCTCAACCTGGTGGATGGCAGCGGACAGGCGTCCGCGTATGTCGAGTGGAGCGTGCTGCCCCGACTGGCGCTCTTCGGGGTGGGCGTCATCAACCACGGCAGCAACCGCACCGAGTTCCACTCCCTGCTGAGCCAGTCCCTCCTGGTGGGAGCCAAGGGCTACGTCTTCTAGGGCATGGGCCGTCCTGCTCGTCGGCGACCGCGAGCTGCCCGAGGGCCCGGGCGGGTCGAGGAAGCGACCCGCCAGGTCGATCTCCGGTCTGGAGCGCAGGGACAGCCCCTAATTGCAGGCGCCGCAGTCCGCCGCGCAGCTGTCGGGCGTGTTGCCCGTGCCGCACTTCTCCGTCAGCTGGCACACGCCGTCGCCGCAGCGGTAGATGTCCTGGGGCAGCATGCGCGTGGTGATGGGGCGGTAGTTCACGCCGTTGTACGTGCAGCGCGTGTAGTACGTCCGCGTGGCGTCCAGCGTGCAGTAGTACCGGCACGCGCCCACGTGCTTCATCGGCGCGCACGTCGTCGTCTCACTCCAGGACGACAGGCCGCACGTGCGCACCGTGCTCTCGTCGTAGCTCAGGTACGCGCCGTCATTGGCCGCGAACGTGCCCTCGCCCGTGAAGAGATTGCCAAAGAAACACGCCTCGCGCTCCGCGTAGGTGTTCAGCTCGTCCGTCGAATACGGCATCTCCCCGCCCACCGCGTCGCGTCCCAGGACGGAGATGTTCACGTGCACGCCGTACTTGTTCGCGTGCGCCGCCAGGCAGGCGCTCACCACCTGCTGCTCCGCCAGCGTCGCGGGCTGCCCTCCTGCCCACCCTGGCGCCAATCCCAGACTCCCGTGCCACGTGTAGTTCGTGCCGGCCGGCGATTGGTACGACAGCGTGGCCCCCGCCGCCATCGAACACTGCACCACGTAGCGCATCACCATGTCCGCCAAAGCGGGGTCCTGCGTGAACCATGTCTGGAAGCCATTCGTCGACAAGCCATTCGTCGACAGGCCATTCGTCGACAGGCCATTCGTCGACAGGCCATTCGTCGACAAGCCATTCGTCGACAGGCCATTCGTCGACAGGCCATTGGTGGAGACCAACCCCTCCGCGGACCGCCCCAGGGAGACGTCCTCCTCTGTTGCTGGCGCGCCACAACCCACCAGCGCCGCGGCGAGCCACAGCGCCGCCCAGGAAGGAGAACGAAACAAGGAGATACGTGGGGGAATGAGGTGCATGAGGACTGCCTCCGCGTGGGTGGCCGCGCGAGCCGCACGGCCTGATCAATCGGTAAACGCACTCCAACGAGACGAGCAGGTCTCCTGCCCCCGCGGCCCATCCCCTTCGGTCGTTCGCACAACACGCGCGGCGTGTGGCGGCGGACGCTCCCTCGTTCACCGCATGGCGGCGAACGGTCACCCCTTCCAAAAGATCAGGCGGTTCGAGTGCGACCCCTGCCTGACTTCACCTTCGCCTTCGGACGCGGCGGACGAGGCAGCAGCACCGTGAACGTCGTGCCGTCCTTCTCCGATGACGTCACCTCCACCAGCCCGCCGTGCGACTGGACGATCTCCTTCACGATGAACAATCCCAGCCCCAGCCCGCCGTTGCGGCGGCGCCCGTGCTCGCGCTCACCCTCGCCCTGGCGGAACGGGTCGAACAGGCGTTCGCGCAGCTCCTCCGGGATGGGCGTGCCGGGGTTCTGCACCTCCACCACCTGATGGTCTCCCTTCGCGAAGCAGCGCAGGAACACCGGCGCCTCCGCGCTGCCGTGCTCCAGCGCGTTGCCCACCAGGTTGGACAACACCTGCGCCAGCCGCTCCGCGTCCCACTCACCCTCCGCCTTGCCGTCCACGTCCACCGCGATGGCGCGGTCCGGGTACGCGGCCGAGAGCTCGTCCACCACCTGCTTGCACACCGCCCCCAGGTCCGTGGGGCCCTTGCGCAGCGGAATGCCGCCGGCCAGCCGGGCGCGCGTCAAATCCAGCAGGTCCGCGATCATGTTCCCCATGCGCGTCGCGGAGGACTCGATGCGCTGCGCGTGCTGGCGGTGCTGCTCGGTGGTGCACTCCAGCGGCCCCCGGCGCTTCTGCGCCCGCGCCGACAGCACGATGGCGTTGAGCGGGTTGCGCAGGTCATGGCCCAGGATGCCGATGAAGCGCTCGCGGAAGCGCGCCTCCTCCACCATCGTCTCCATCTGCCGGGTGCGCTCGGTGACATCCATCATCGAGCCAATCATCCGCACCGGCCGCCCCTCGTCGTCGCGCGCCAGCACGCCCCGGTCCAGCACGTGCGCCCAGCTGCCGTCCGCGCGCTGGAAGCGGTACTCCTCGTTCCACACGTCGCCGGTGGACGCGACGAACTCCATCAGCTGGTCCACGACCCGGTAGCGGTCGTCCTCGTGCACCCGCTCGCCCCACCAGCCCAGGTTGTGCTCCAGCACGGACGTGGCGTGACCGAACGCATCCCCCGTGCCCGGGTCCCACCGCACGCGGTCCGTGGCGAAGTGCCAGTCCCACAGCACGTCGTGCGTGGCCCGCGTCGCCAGCCGGTAGCGCTCCTCCGCCTCGCGCAGCGCCCCCACCGTCTGCTCCGCCCGCGCCAGCGCCTGCTCCACCTCGTGCCGCGCCGCCCGCTCACGCTCCGCCTGCTGCGCGTCCGCCGCCTGGCCTTCGTCGCGCGGGAGCAGCCACAACACCAGCCCGTCACCGTGGCGCACCACCACCGCCTGCCGCCGCGCCGCGTCCCCCGGCAACAGCCCCACGTGCGGCACGCCGCGCATCAGCACCCGCGCGAACGCCGCCACGTCGAACAGCGCGGTGCCCTCCCGCATCCACAGGGACAGGTGACGGCCCAACTCCAGCGAACGCACCCACCCCTCCGCGGGGACGTTCATGGACGTCCAGCGAAAGTCGAGCACCTCACCCGTCTCCCCGTGCAATGGCTCGAGGAGGATGCAGGGAGTCTCATTGTCGGCGGGCAGTTCCCACGCGGGGGCCATGCCCGGGCCCCAAGACAAACCCATCATCGTGCTCCCCCCGACGCTTCGGCCTGTCCCCCACCTTTCAACTCGGTGGCGGGCAGGCTGGAAAAACCCGCGTCTCCAGGAATACTGACACAATTGACCCCGGGTGGATCGGCCCCCCAGGGCAGGGAGCACGAAAAACTGCTCAGCGCTGAGCACTCCGGTTGTCCCTGGGGGAGGGGTCAGTACCTGCCCTTGATGCCAATGATGGGCAGGGCGATGGGCAGCCCCACGGGGCTCTTGGAGAGGGGTTGGCGGCTGTAGCCGCCGCCCTGGTATTCGAAGCCCAGGGTCTCCGTGTTGAGGGTGACGTTGAGCATGTCCAGGTACGCCTCCAGGCTGAAGGTCTCGTAGGCCCAGGCCTTGGACACGCGCACGTCGAAGCGGAAGAAGGGGGGCAGGCGGTCCACGCGATCCCTGTCCACCTGCACCCAGGTGGGGCGGCCGTCGGTGTCGGTGCCCTCGCGGTGCGTCTGGCTTCCCAGGCTGCCGTATTCGGGGCGTCCGGTGTTGAAGTGGAGCACGCCCCCCAGGGTGACGTTGTTGGAGAACTTGTGGCTGACCACCAGGTTCAGGATGTGTGTCTGGTCGAAGGCGAAGGGCAGGTCGGCCTGGGCCTCGGAGGAGACCCGCCCCAAGGAGTCATGGCGGTAGAAGGTGGTGCGCCGGGTGCTGCGCTGGAGGCTGTAGGAGAGCCAGCCGAACCAGTTGTTCCCCAGCGGGTAGCGGATGAGCAATTCCAACCCATACGCCAGCCCATGGCTCTGGAAGTCCGGCAGGTCCCAGCCGTCGCGGTTGCCGGACGGGGTGTCCACGCTGATCCGCCGCGCGCCCACCCGGCGGAAGCCGCTGCCGGTGGGGGCTTCTCCAGGTTGGGTCGGCGGCGTGTCCGGGCCGCCGCCGGTGCCCAGGTCGTCGCCCAGGCCCTCGTCGGAGAAGGGCGTGAGCTCGATGGTGCGCAGCATGGGGTTCACATAGACATCCAGCCCCACCTCCCACTTGTCGAAGGCCTTCCACTCCACGCCCGTGGACAGCTGCACGCCCTCCTGGAGGCCCAACATCAGACTGCCCACGTCCACCACCGGCAGGCTGATGAGGGTGGTGGGTGGCTGGTGGAAGATGCCGGCGCCGCCCTTGAGCGTCACGGTGTCGGTGAGCCTGCGGCGCACGGTGAGGCGCGGCTCGATGACCTTGTGGTCGAACCCGCCGGACAGGTGGTAGCTGTCCAGGCGCAGCCCGGGCACCACCGTCCACCGGTCATCGGGCGTCCACACACCCTCCGCGTACACGCCGGCGAAGGTGGCCAGCGCCACCGGCACGCGGACGGAGTCCTCCGGCACCTCCTGGCCGTTCTCCACCCGGAGCACGTCCACGATGGCGCGCTTGTGGTCCACGTCCGCGCCCGCGCGCAGGAGCAGCCGCGCATCCAATGGCACGCTGTAGCCCACGCGCCCGGAGAAGGTGCCCTGGTCGATGTGGATCTCGTTCCCGCTGTCCGGCCCGCGCGACACCACGGAGAAGCGGTCCAGGCCCCACGTGCCGCCGACCTCGACTTCACCCTTCCCCAGCGGATGCCGGCCGCGCAGGTCCACGCGGTGGAAGAGGATGGACTGGAGCGCGGTGTCCCCCAGCGCGTCCTGCGCCTGGGAGCCGAAGGTGTCCGACGAGCCAAAGGCAAACAACCGCAGCTTGCCCTGGCCCACGTCCTGCTCCACGCGGCCCTGGTAATCCCAGAAGTCGAGCACCACCTTTGGATTGGTGCGCCCGGGCGGCGCCGGGTCCTGGAGCTGGTTGGCCGCCAGCGCGATGAGCCACGGTGTATAGGAATAGCGGCCCGCGAGGCTGACGTTGGTGCCGGTGGACTTGAAAGGCGTTTCGACGAAGAAGCCCGCGTTGATGAAGTCCGCGTACGCGCTGCCGTGCACGCGGTCGTCGCGCGGCCGGGTGAGGCGCCCGTCGATGGCGCCGCCCATCAGCCGGCCGTACTGCGGCGGCGGGGAGCCCGGATAGAAGTCGATGGCGTCCAGGAAGTCCGGGTGGATGACCGCGGGCCCCAGGAACAGGTGGAAGAGGATGGGGATGCGGATGCCGTCCAGGAAGTAGCCCGTGGACGCGGGCTGGCTGCCGCGCACCACCGGGTAGGCCACGCCGGACAGCATGCTGCCCACGCCCGGCAGCAGCATCACCACGCGGAAGGGGTCGCCCATGGTGCCGGGCACCTCCCGCAGCTCCGCGTCATGCAGCGTGATGCGGCTGACCTCCGTGCGCTCCCGGTCGCCCCGCACCACCGTCTCGTAGGGGTTCACCACGAGCGGCTCCAGGCCGTAGACGACCTCCAGCGACTCGGTGCCCTTCAAGGCCTCGCGGAACAGGCCGGGCTTGTGGCCCTGGGCGAACACCCGCACCGCCTGGCCGCCCGTGGGGAAGCGCGCCACGAAGCGGCCCTGCTCATCCGTCTGCACCGGCGAGTCCGGCGCCGCGTCCGACACCAGCGTGGCGCCGATGAGCGGCTTGCGGTTGCCCTTCTCGCGCACCAGCCCCTGGAGCGTGATGGGCCCCTGGGGCGCGGGCGTGCCCCCGTCCGCGCCGGTGGCCACCGGGACGGGCGCCTCGAAGCGGTACTCGAAGAACAGGCGCACCGCGACGGGCCGGCCCTCCATCCGCGCCGGGGAGAAGCGCAGCGAGGGCGCCGCGTGCAGCGCGGCCTCGTCGAGCAGCGGGTGCACGCCCTCCACCAGCGTGGCGGTGTCCACCTCGCCCGCCTCGTCCACCAGCAGCTCCAGCTTCACCGTGCCCGCCACGCCCTCGCCCACGAGCCGGGGCGGGTACGGCGCGGGCGAGTCCCGCACCAGCGCGGGCGGCGCGAAGGCGGCCGTCGCGGGCCCGCCGTCCGGGGATGCGCCGGCCTCCACCGCCCAGCCCGCGTCGGTGCGCTGGAGGTCCGCCTCGGTGGCGGTGCCGCCCACGCCCCCGTCCCACGCGGGGTCCCCCTGCGTCCACGGCGCGTCCGTCCCCCTGGGGGCGGAGTCCGGAGTGACGTCCTCCCGGGTGACGGGCAGGCCCGCGTCGCCCGGCAGCTCGCCGACAGGGGCCGCCGCGCGGGCCTCCGGCGCCTGCGCGCGCGCGGGGAGCGGAGGCCCCAGCAGGACCCCCAGCCCCCACCCCACCGCCAGCGCGGCACGGCGCCAGGTCGTGCTCCTCGTCGCGACGGTCATGGGCGGTGGCGTTCGTCCAAGGCGGGTCCCAGCCAGCATCCATGAGGCCAGGGGATGTCCGCCCTGACAAGCACCCCCCGTGGCGTCGTGGCGACACCGCCGCCCGCACGCCACCCGGACCGCGCGCCTTTTCCGCTGCCGGACACTCCCCTCCCCGGTGCCGTCGGGCCGTGGATGCCCCTCCCCGTCCCCGGGACAGGGCGCCCCATTTCAGATCCATCCCCACCTTCCAGGAAGTCGCCCTTTCCCATTTCCCGGACGCCATGGAACGCCCCTGCCACTCCACGCCGCTGCCCTGCGCCAGCACCGTGGACCGGGTGCGCGCGGGGTTCCTCCATGCTCCGCGAGCCCGCTCATGATTCCCCCGCCGTCCCTGCGCTACCTTCCCCATGGCCTGTTCGCGTCCCTGCTGCTGGGCATGGTGTTGATGCCGCTGCTGTTCCCGCCCTCGCTGGCGCGGGCGGGGAGCGAAGGGCCGGACACGTTCATCGACGAGGGGCCGCCGGGCGCCACGCCGTCGCGGGAGGCCACCTTCGTCTTCACCGCCACGACGCTGAAGCCCGTGTTCTGGTGCTCGCTGGACAGCAGCCTCTTCATCCCCTGCGAGTCCCCGTGGCGCCTCAAGGACCTGTCCCCCGGCGAGCACACCTTGGACGTGTACGCGGTGGACGTGAACACCGCGCGCCGAGACCCCACCCCTTCCGGCTGGGTGTGGCGGGTGACGGAGCGCCGCCAGGACACGCCCCGGACTCCCGCCTCCGCGCCCCCCTGAAAGGCCGGGGCGCCCGGGCGGCCTACCGGCGCGTGGGCAGGATGGCGCTGGCCACCAGGCTCATCAGCTTGAGCTGGGGGCGCGGCAGCCGGCGCACGGCGCGCAGCAGGCGGCGCATCTCCGGCAGGTCATCCTTGTCCGTGGAGTCCTCCTCCCACAGCCCCGCGCCCGCCGCAGCGGCCACGGCCAGCCCCAGCGACGCGTCCGCGGACAGCTGCAACGCCAGGCACAGCCGGAACAGCGTGGGGACGCTGGGCATCATCTTGCCGCGCTCCAGCCGGCCGTAGACCTCCGACGCGATGCCGACGCGGTCCGCAACGTCCGCCTGCGTCAACCCGGCCCGCAGCCGCGCGGCCCGGGCCGCCGCGCCCACGCTGACCGCCAGCTTGCGCTCCAACTGCCGCCGCGACAGCGCGGCCGCCGACGCGGGCGCCACACGGCGCTTCTTCCGGACGCGGCCGGGAGCAAGAGGACCTCGGGGGTGGGTTTTCACCACATCAACCTTGCACGTGACGTCCGGTGGGGTGGCCCACGGCCCCTCCACCGCCGGAACGGTTCGCGGGTCGTTATAACCCGCCACGTCACTCGGGCCCATCCCTATATGACAGGTTGTCTTGCGATGCCCCGGGCACCGGAGGGTTCCTCTCCAGGCCCCCGGGTCCTACATGAAACGACATGAATTGCCGCGGGGGTCCGTGAGGGATTGTCCGCGCGCGGAGGCCTGGGGTTGCGCCGGGCTCAACCCTCCGAGGCGGCGACGCGCTCCCAGCCATCCGGGTAGTGCGTGACCAACCCCAGGGCGTCGGTGTCCACCTCCGCGACGAAGGCGCCGCCCGCGCTCTCGTAGCGGTAGCGGGTGGTGGACAGCCGGGTGTAGCGCTGCTCCAGCCGCTCCAGGGACAGGGCCGGCAGGCGCACCCACGCGGCCGTCACGTCGCGGGCCTGCCCCACCTCCAGCCCCAGCCGGCGCACCGGCAGGGTGTTGGTGGCGGGCGTGACGCTCAGGTCCACGTCCACGCAGCCGCGCAGCTCGGGCAGCTCGCGTCCGTCGCGCCACCAGCGCTGGTGGTCGTCCACCTGGAGCACCAGCGTGCGCCGCGTGCCGCCCTGGTGCAGGGACAGGCGCGCCTCGCGCGTGTTCCAGTCCGGGTCGCACGCCACCGTGTAGCGCACGAGCAGCGGCAGGCCCTCGCTCACCAGCACCACCGTGCCCGCGAGCAGCGGGCCTTCGGCGGACTCCCACAGCTCGCAGTGCTCGGTGCCGGGGGACTCCAGGCGCCGCCAGGTCACGACCTGGACGCAGCGACCCTCGGGCGTGCCGCCGGACCGGGAGGCGGGCGCCGTCATCGCGGGGACCCCCGCGGGAGGGGCCTCCGGGGGCCCGCCGTCACCGCGCGGCCTCCCTCACGGCGCGCCCCGTCCGGCGTAGAGGCTGTCCAGCGCCTCGTCCAGCAGGCACAGGGCGGCGTCGCTCCAGCCGCGCAGCCGCTGCTGGGGCGTGGGGCGGCCCACGTGGGGGATGAGCTGCGCGTCGGCGGCGTCCTCGATGAACTGCGCCTGCTGCTCCGGGTTCAGCTCCGCCCACCGCCGGTGGCCCACGGCCTTGCGCCAGTCGTAGCCGTCGCCCAGGTACTGCGCCGCGAGCGCGCCGCTCAGGTAGCCCGTGCCGCCGTGCTGGTGCTGCCACACGTGCGTCAGCTCGTGCACCAGCAGCCGGAAGCCCACCGCGCCGTAGCCGGGGGGCACGTAGAGGATGTCGCCGTGGGCGAACGCGCGGCCCGGCAGGCCCAGCACGCCCAGCGCCCCCTCCTTCACGCGCACGCAGCCGTAGTCCACGCTGTCGCCGAAGATGGGGCGCAGCCGCGCCACCTCCGCGTCCGTCAGCACGCGGCCCACCGGCTCCAGGCCGGCCACCACCTGCACGGCGCTGAGCACGCGCCCGCCCAACATCAGCACCAGGTCCACCGGCACCTGCGCCACGCGGAACAGGCCGCGCTTGAGCTGCGGCAGCCCTTCGCGGGAACGCCCCTTCGCGCAGCGGGCCATGCCGCCCGCCAGCAGCATCAGCGCCAGGTACGCACCGCGCGCGGCGCCCGCGGACGCCCCGGCGATGCCGGTGAACAGCCCGTGGCCGGCGTCCGCGACCCGCTCGGTCAGCGGCGCGAGCCGGCCCTCACGGCGGGTGTCACGGACGGCTTGCGGATTCAGCGAGGTGGGAGACCCCAAGGACCCTCTCCAGGAGCGATCGCAACTCACCGGAGCGCCAGGGCCGGCCAAGTGCGAAGTGGGTGTGGCTCGCGGTCCGGAACGTGGCGCTCGCTTCGGGACGGAAACCGGAGGACAGGAGGATGCGCGGACCGTGGAAGCCCCGGTCCACCAGACGGCAGAGGAAGTCGCTCACGACGCGGCGATCCGCGTCGAGGTCCAGCACCAGCCCGTCCACCGCCACGCCCAGGTCCAACCGCCGGTCCGCCGACGTCGCGCCCAGCGCCGTCACCACCCGGCACCTCAGCCCCACCTCCCGAGCCACCGCCAACCGCACCACGGGCGACTCGGAGACCACCAGCAGCGCCGGCGCCGAAGCGGGGGTCCGGACCGCCGCCACCGGAGTGACCCCTCCGCGCCGCGCACCCGTCACCGCGGGCGCCGTGGGACGGCTGAAGGCGAATTCCGGGACTAGGAGGGAAGACGGTGCAATGGCCACGTGCCCATAATAAGCAGCTAGAACGGAAATATCAATCTTGGCTTGAATCACCGCCAGCCCGGGGAGCGGCCACGAGGGTGAGGGCGGCGATCTCCGGGGCGGGCCCCAGGCGCAGCGGGGGGCCCCAGTAGCCGGTGCCCCGGTGCGTATAGACCCGGGTGCCCGCGACGGTGGCCAGGCCCTTCACGACGGGCTGCTGGAGCTTCACGAAGAACATGAAGGGGAAGATCTGCCCGCCGTGGGTGTGGCCGGACAGCTGGAGGTCCACGCGCAGGCCCTCCAGGGACAGGGCGGTGCGCGGCTGGTGGGCCAGCAGCAGGCGGGGCACGTCCGCGGGGGCGCCGGCGAGCGCCAGGTCGGGGCGGCTCTCCAGCGGAGGATCGATGTGGCCCGCGTCGTGGTCGGTGACGCCCGCGACGACGAGCCGCGCGCCGCCGCGCTCCACCACGCGGTGCTCGTTGGTGAGGACGGTGATGCCCAGCCGGGCGACCTCCGCCATCCAGGCGCGGGCGCCGTGATAGAACTCGTGGTTTCCGGTGACGTAGTAGACGCCCAGCGGGGCCCGGAGCTCCGAGAGCGGCGTCATCTGGTCGCGCAGCTGCTCCACGGCGCCGTCCACCAGGTCGCCGGTGATGGCGACGACGTCTGGCTTCAGCGCGTTCACCTGCTCCACCACGCGGCGCAGCCAGACGCCGTCCAGGGTGGGGCCCACGTGGACGTCGGACAGCTGCACGACGCGGAGGCCCTCCAGGCCCGGGCCCAGGTCCCGGATGGGCACGGTGGTGCGCTCCACGCGGGCCCTGCCGCGCGCGGTGACGAAGGCGAAGGCCACCGCGGGCGCGACGGTGCCCAGCACGGCCGCCGCGCGACCGCGGGCCAGGGCGTGCATGTCGGTGACGGCGCCGGAGACGGACAGCACCGCGCCCACGACGTCCGACGCCAGCACGGCGGTCAGGAGCATGCCGAAGGTGCCCAGCCAGAGGTAGGCGGCCCACTGAATGACGCGGGTGAAGCCGGTGGCCTCGCGGCGCGAGGCGCGAAAGCCGGCCAGCAGGACGAGGTAGCAGGCGCCCAGGAGTCCCCACCCCAGGGCGGCCCAGGGGGCGGGCCACGCCGGGGCGGTGAAGAGGCGCAGGCCGATGTAGACGTGCAGGGCCATGGGCAGGCCCAGCCCCAGGAGCAGGGCCAGCCCCCACCGCGAGCGTGGAGCACCGGAGGAACGCCGCGCCCGCCGCGAGGGGGCTTCACCCGAGGACACATCCGTCGTCACGCGCACCACCCTGTCGCCCCGGGAACCGGGACGCCTTCGAGCGCGGGAAGATAACGGGGCCCCTCGGGCCGCGCCCGGCAACCCCTCCGGAGGCCCCGCGGCTCGCGGGCTCCACGGCGTGCCCCCCAGGCCCGGGCCGAGGACGCGCCAGGGCGGCCTGGGGGGCAGCGGCCCGGGCGCCGGGCCTTCCGAGGATCAGCCCCGGGCGCGGCGGCGCGTCAGGACCGCGAGTCCCACCAGGGCCCACAGGGCCAGCATCCCCGCGGGCGCCGTGCCACAGCCGCACCCCACGTCCAGGTTGGTGGGACCGCGCACCTGGAAGCCCACCTCCGGTGAGCGCAGGCCCGCCTCGCCCTCGGCCGTCACGACCTGCGCGACGACCTGGTGCGCGCCGGACGCGAGCGCCTTGTCCGCGCCCACCTCGTGGCGGAAGACGCCCTCGTCGTCCGCGGTGACGGTGGCCAGCGCGGTGCCATCCAGCACCACCCGGACGGACGTGCCGGGCAGCGCCACGCCCACGAACGTGAACGTCGGATCCACGCTCGCGTCCTGCGCGGGCACCACCATCAGGGGCACCGCGGGATCCACCGAGCCCGCGTCGCTGCCGCCCTCCGTCCCACCGTCCGCGCCGGGCACCACCACCTCGAAGCCCACGGCGTCGGAGTACAGCCCGTCCTCACCCTTCTCGTTGTGCGCGTGCACGGTGACCTTGTGCACGCCCACCGCCAGCGGCGCCGACGCCGGCACCTGGTAGCGGAAGCGTCCCAGCAGGTCCACCGGCACGACGCGATCCGGCCCATCGTCGATGACGACCCCCACGGTGACGCCGTTGGACGTCGTCCCGGCGAACAGCGGGGTGGGGCTCACGGTGTCCCCATTCGAGGGCACCACCAGCACGGCCATCTGCACGACGCCGCCGTCCGCCAGCACCACCGGGGATGAGCTGAAGCGCACCGGATCAGACCCCGGGCTGGCCACGCCGAAGCCCTCCGCCCAGGCGACCGCGACGTGCTCGCCTGCCGCCAGCGGCGAGGGGGTGTTCAGCACGAAGCGGCCGTCCGTCCCCGGCACCGACGCGCCGATCTCCCGTCCATCCACGACGATGTGCACGACGGGCCCGTTCGTTCCCGCGATCCCCTCGAAGCGGGGGCGCGTGGTGGTGGACGCCGTGCCCGACACGGGCGCGGTGATGGTGGGCGTGGACGGCAGCTGGAAGGCGTAGTCCAGCACCTGCACCGTCCCCGCCGAAGGGCCCTCGCCCGTGGAGACCGGCCCCGCGCCGTGCGAACCCGCGCCCGGGTAGCTGGACGTGCCCGGGCTCCCCGCGTTCACGGACGGCGCGCAGTCGAGCTGCTTGCCCTGGACCAGCACGCGGCCACCCGCGCCACCGCCGCCCGGCCCCTGGGGCACCTTGTCCAGCTTCGCGTCACCGCCCGCGCCGCCCGCCGCCACCAACGCGCCGCAGGACACGGACTCCACCGCGCGCAGCGTCACCACCCCGCCCCCGCCGCCGCCCCCCGCCCCCGCGTAGCCGAGCGAGGCCGCCGCCGCCGCGCCAGAGGCGCTGAAGAGGCCCTTGCCCTCGAACGCGGTGGCCCGGATGAACACCACGCCGCCGCCGGCGCCACCACTGGAGCCGGTGGACTCGGCGCCCTGGCCCGAGCCACCGCCACCGCCGAACATGAACCGGTCGAAGATGAGGTAGTTCAGCGCCGTCCCGCCCTGCCCTCCCTCCACGCGCGGCCCGTCCCCGGCCGACGTGTCGCCCCCATTGCCGCCCACGCCCCCGTGCCCGCCCCCGCCACCTCCCGCGGCGTCGCAGTTGCCTCCGCCCCCGCCGTTGGCGAGGTTGCCGCGCCCGGTGATGAGGCCCTTCTGCGACGCGACGCCCGCCACGCCCTCCCCGCGCATGGAGCCGCCCGCGCTCTTCGTCAGCTCCAGCCCGGTGCAGGCCTTCTGGCCGACGGTGCCCACCGCGAAGCCGCCGCCTGGAAAGCCCGCGCCGTCCGCGTCGATGGAGCCATTGTTGACGACCTTGCCGGACACCAGCATCGCGAGGATGCCGCCGGACTTGCCGGTCCACGGCGACGCCGTGAGCCGGGCCCCCTCCGGGACGACGACGTCGGAGTACTCGGGCACGCGCAGCACCTGGGCACGGCCCGTGATGTAGGAGTGGCGCAGGGGCGCGGTCAGCGTGATGAGCCCCGCGCTCACCCCCGCCACCCGCGCCAGCTCCCAGTGGCTCGGGTCCGACCGGGTCGCGAGCAACAAGGCCGTGGTGCTCCCCACGTCCGGCACGGTCGGCAGGCCCGTGCTCTGGTGGATCATCAGCAGGTCACCCGCGGAGATCTTGAGGCCAGACGCCGACAGCTCCTTCGCGCCCTCGTCGACGGACTTGCCCAGGGGCGCGGACTCCCCCAGGGTGACGCCCTGGCCGGGGGTGAGGGCCAGCACGCCATCGCGTCCCGTGCCCAGTCCAAAGGAGTCCGGCTCCGCGCGAGCGACCTGCGCCAGGAGCAATCCAACGATGAGGGCCAGGGGGATCCGCATGCCCCCATGGTGCCCCACCGGGCGTCCGGGGTCGAGTGAGGCCCACCCCCTTCAGCGCGGCGTTCCCAGGTCCGCGAGCGCCCGGGCATTGACGGGCGCGAAGAAGGGCTGCCGCGACAGCCGCCCCAGACTCCGGCGCTCCACGCACCAGAGCTGAAGCGAGTCCTCCCACTCCCCCAGCACGGCCACCGCGCGCACGTCGGCCGCGTCCCGGTACAGGTCGTTGAGGTTGTGCACGAGCGCGGGCACGTCCTCCACCTCCCAGCGCTCGGTGACGTCGCCCATCGCGACGTGCAGCTCCAGGGCGGGGCGCTCGCGCACGTCCACGACCTTGAGCCGCCGGGCCGCGCCCCCCATGGCCAGGGTGAGGGGGCCCACCAGCTCATCCGGCCGGACGCCGTACCCCACGGTGAGCCCGCCCACGAGCAAGCCCGCCTCGCACAGGCGCAGCAACGACACGTGGGGAGGCTCGCCCTTGGGCAGCAGCGCGGAGGCCGCGGCGGAGTCCTTGAGCAGCCGCTCGCGGTCGAGCACGTCCAGCAGGGGGGCCATGGGCCGCGCACCCTATCAGGGGGGTTCGCCCTCCCAGTAGTCCACCGCCGCGGCGAGGGGCAGGTAGGCATGCAGCGTGCGCGCGGCCTTGTCCCCTCCGGGCGCGGCGCCCGCGAAGACGCCCACCTTCCTCGAATCCGGATACACGAGCACGTCGGGCGCCTCCATGGTGGAGAAGCACAGGTAGCGCAGCGGCTCCGGCCCGTCGTTGATGAGTTGGTGCGCGCACTCCGCGCCCGGCGGCAGCGCGACGTAGTCACCCGGGCGCACGGGCAACGTCTCCGCGCCCAGGCGCAGCGTCCCCGCGCCGGACAGGACGTAGACGGCCTCCTCGTTGCCCAGGTGGTAGTGCAGGGGCCACGAAGCGCGGCCCGGCGGCACCTCCACCAGGCTGCACCCGAGCTTGCGCCCGTGCGCGGCGGCGCCCAGTTGTTTGCGCTTGAGCGCCACGCGGGTGCCGTGGGCGACGTCGGTCCAGGGCAGGTCGTCCGCGTGGACCAAGTGGGCGGCGGGCTTCACGGGCGCACCCCGACGAGCGCGAACACGCGGTGGGGCACGGACATGGGCTCCTGGGGGAAGCGCTCGGCGAGCAGCGCGGCCAGCGCGGCGTCGAAGCGGGCCACGGCGTCCGGGGGAAGCAGGGCGCCGATCCGCGCGTTGGCGCGCAGGCGTCCGCGCCAGGCCAGGTGCGTGTATGGCGTGGGCGACTCGAAGGTGAACGACGTCAGGTCCTGGAAGCCCGCCACGCCCAGGTCGCGGAACCACTCCGGGTAGAGGCCCACGCCGTGGCCGAAGCGATCCACGTTCAGGTGGGCGCGGGGGCTGAAGTCCTCCATCACCGCTTCGGTGGCCTCCACCACGTTGCCGGGGAGGGCCAGCCAGTCGAAGTAGGCGAGGATCAACCTCCCCCCGGGCTTGAGCAGCCGGAGGACCTCGCGCGCGGCGGCGGCGCGGTCGAACCAGTGCCAGCACTGGCCCGCGAACACGCGGTCGAACGAGCCCGAAGGCAGGCCGGTCTCCTCCGCCCGTCCCTGGAGGAAGTCCACGGTGAGGCCCTCCTCGCGGGCCAGCAGTCCGGCGGATTCCAGTTGCGGAGCGGACACGTCCTGCGCGGTCACCTGAAGGCCGCGCCGCGCGAGTCCCCGGGCGATGGTGCCCGTGCCGGTGCCCAGGTCCAGCGCGCGCAGGCCCGGTGCGATGACCCCATCCCGTTCCAGCCGCGTGAAGAAGGCCTCCGGGAATCCAGCCCGGTATTTCGCGTAGTCCAACGACGTGCGTCCGAAGTCCACTGGCATGGTCGCTCCCCGCTCGAAAGGCCTCCCGTGCGGAGGGTTCAACTCGACAGGATATCCAGTCGAGTCGAGACTCCTGCTCCAGGAGGCACGTGAAGCATGGTGCGTCGTACAGGGGGCCGCTCTCAATCTCGATTCGACCATCCACCTGAGGAGGAGCTGCTGCGCGCGGACGAAGCGGCGGCCCTGCTGGAGGTGAAGCGGGCGACGCTCTACACGTACGTGAGCCGAGGGCTCGTGCGGTGCGTGCCGGAGAAGGGCACGAAGGAGAATCGCTACCTGCGCACGGACGTGGAGCGGCTGAAGACGCGCCACGATGCCCGTGCGGGCCACGCGGCGGTGGCGTCCGGGGCGCTGCGCTGGGGTGAGCCGGTCATCGACTCCTCGGTGTCTCGCATTGGCGAGGAGGGGCTTCAGTACCGGGGCCATGACGCCGTGAGGCTGGCCACCGACGGGCACCTGTTCGAGGACGTCGCGGAGCTGCTGTGGACCGGCCGCCTGCCGCCAGGGCCCACCGCGTGGCCCGCGCCGGAGGCACCTTCGTCGCGAAGCGCTCCCCGGGTCTCTCCCGCCGCGCTCGCGGCGATGTTGCCGCGAGACACGCCGCCCCTGTCCGCGCTGGCGGCGCTGGTGCCCCTGCTGGCGGCCAATGACGCGGGCCGGTTCTCCGCGCCGGTGGAGCAGGACAAGGTCCGCGCCCGCGCGCTCATCCGCCACCTGGGCGCGTGGGTCTGCGTGGCGCAGGCTCCGGAGCGCGTCCTGCTCGCGCTGCGGGAGCCCACGGTGGCCGCGTCGCTGGCCACCGCCTGGGCCGCGAAGTCGAAGCGGGCGCCGGAGCTGATCAACCTGGCGCTGGTGCTCTGCGCGGACCACGAGCTGAACACCTCCACCTTCGCCGCCCGCGTGACGGCCTCCTCGGGAGCGGACCTGTACGCGTGCGTGAGCGCGGCGCTGGCGGCCATCTCCGGCCACCGGCACGGCGGCGCCTGTGACCGCGTGGAGGCGCTGCTCGCGGAGGTGGGGCGCCCCGAGCGCGCCGCGCCCGTGCTCCACGGCCGCTTGCGCCGGGGTGAGGCCGTGACGGGCTTCGGCCACCGCCTCTATTCGCACGGAGACCCCCGCACGCCTCCGCTCATCGAGGCCGCCTTGAGCGTGAAGCCCGAAGCCCTGAAGGTCCGCGTGGCCCGCGCGGTGATGGACACCCTGCGCGACGCCGGCCACCCGCCGCCCTCGGTGGACCTGGGCCTGGTGATGCTGGCGGACGCGCTGGGCCTGCCCCCGGGCGCGGCCACCGTGATGTTCAGCCTGGGCCGCACCGCGGGCTGGGTCGCCCACGTCCTGGAGCAGCGCGACCAGGGCCACCTGCTCCGCCCCCGCGCCCGCTACGTGGATCCCCTCGGGTCGCCCTCACGCTAGCCCCGGAAGCCATGGCGCGCGGCTGTCACCTGCCATGCACGCCGCGCGCATTCCCCGTTGCCCTCCGGCCCGCGATGCGCAGACTGGCGCCCCGTGAGCACCCCACGTCCCAACCTGCCCTATCCCGCCGTGATGCTGCTCGGCAACGTCGCCTTCATCGCGTCGTGGATCGTCATCCTCAAACGCCCCGAAGGCTGGCAGGTCGTGGGCCCGGTGCTGCTCGCCCTCTTCCTCGCGCTGCGCGTGGGCGGCGTGTGGCGCTACGCCCGGAACACCCCGGACCCCACGGGCCGCGCGAAGCGCTCCGCCATCTTCTCCACCGTGCTGGCCCTGCTCGCCGTGGGCCTCTGGGTGTTCACCTGGCTGAGCGGCCCTCGCTAGAAACGAAACGGGCGCCCCTTCCAAAGTGGAAGGCAGCGCCCGTCGCCACCGCGAAAGCGGAAGCCCGCGTCAGACGTTGAAGCGGAAGTGCATGCAGTCGCCGTCCTGCACGACGTACTCCTTGCCTTCCACGCGCAGCAGGCCCTTCTCCTTCACCGCCGCCTCGCTGCCCAGCTTCACCAGGTCCGTCCACCCGAAGACCTCCGCCTTGATGAAGCCGCGCTCGAAGTCGGAGTGGATGACGCCCGCCGCCTGCGGCGCCTTGAAGCCCTTGTGGATGGTCCACGCGCGGCACTCCTGCTCGCCCACCGTGAAGTACGTCCACAGGCCCAGGAGCTTGTAGCCCTCGCGCACCACCTTGTGCAGGCCCGGCTCCGTCAGGCCGGAGTCCGCCAGGAAGCCAGGGCGGTCGGACTCGGGGAGCTGCTGGATTTCAGACTCCAGCGCCGCCGCCAGCACCACCACGCCCGCGCCCTCCTTCGCGGCCATCTCGCGCACCGCCTGCACTCGCGGGTCCGCGTCCTCCTTGCCAATCTGCTTCTCGCTGATGTTGGCCACGTACAGCACGGGCTTGTCCGTCAGCAGGAACAGGTCCTGGATGGCCGCCTTCTCTTCGTCGGTGAGCTTCTGCGCGCGCACCGTGACGCCCTCATCCAGCTTCGCCTTGATGCGCTCCAGGAGGGCGACCTCGGCCTTCGCCTCTTCGCCGGCCTTGCCGCCCACCTTGGTGTTCTTCAGCGAGCGCTCGCGGCGCTTCTCCACGGTCTCCAGGTCCTTGAGGCACAGCTCCGTGTCGACCACGTCCCGGTCCCGCACCGGATTCACGCCGCCCTCGACGTGGGTGACGTTGTCGTCCTCGAAGCAGCGCAGCACGTGGAGCACCGCGTTCACCTGCCGGATGTTCCCCAGGAACTGGTTGCCCAGGCCCTCGCCCTTGGAGGCGCCGCGCACCAGGCCCGCGATGTCCACGAACTCCAGCGAGGTGGGGATCTTCTTCAGCGGCTTGATGAGCGCCGACAGCTGGTCCAGGCGGTCGTCCGGCACCGGCACCACGCCCACGTTCGGCTCGATGGTGCAGAACGGATAGTTCGCCGCCTGCGCGCCCGCGGCGGACAGGGCGTTGAACAGGGTGGACTTGCCCACGTTGGGCAGACCGACGATGCCAATGGAGAGAGCCATGATGGAATCCTGGAACGGGCGGGCGCGGCGGAAGACTCCCGGCCTGGGTTAGGCCGAGCGGCGGGTCGCCGTGGCGCTCGTCGCCCCGGGCAGGCCCTGCACGAACTGCTCGGCCAGGGCGCGGTGCTTCGAGTCGTCCATCCGCTCGTTGATGAGCTTGCCGGCCACTTCCATCGCCAGGTCGACGGCCATGGCGCGGACCTCCGAGATGGCCTTGGCCTTCTGGTCTTCAATCTCGCGGCGGGCGGAGAGCTTCAGCTCCTCGGCCTCCTTGCGGCTCTTGGCCATCAGCTCGTCGCGGAACTTCTCCATGTCCGCGGTGTTGCGGCGCATCATCTCCGCCGCCTCGCGGCGGGCCTCCGCGATGGCCGTCTTCTGGTCGGCGAGCAGCTTCTCCGCCTCGGCGCGCTCACGCTTGGCGCTCTCGATGGCGTTGGAGATCTGCTTCTCGCGCTCCTCCACGAGCGACAGGATGGGCCCCCACGCCTTCGCCCGCAGGACGAGCATGACGATGACGAAGGTGACGATGGTCCAGAAGATGAGGCCCGGACGGACCTCCACGAAGCTGCTGGCGGCGAGGACTGAGGGCAGGAACATGGCGGGTCCCGGATGCAACGGACAGCGAAGGTGAGGTGCGGGAACAACAGGTGAGACAGGTGCGACGGTACCTACAGCCGGAGCGCCGGCGCCCCTTCTTCCCGAAGTGGACGCCGGCTCCCGTGACTGCCAACCCTGCCTAGACCTTGATGGCGAGCAGGATGCAGACGACCAGCGCGAACAGCGTGGCGCCTTCGATGAGCGCCGCGGCGATGATCATCGTGGTGCGGATGTCGCCGCCCGCGGCCGGCTGACGGCCCGTGGCGTCCATGGCGGCGGCGGCCAGCTTGCCGATGCCGAGCGCGGCGCCGATGATGGAGAGACCCGCGCCGATACCGGCGGCGAGGAAGGCAAGAGCGATGTTGGTCATGGGAGCACGTCTTCTTTCGTGAGGCGGGACCCGCTTGTGGGGGGGTCGTGAAGGCCCTTTAGGACTACCTCCGGCGGCCTTTCGAACCGCCGGGTCTTCAACCGGGGCGCGCCGTCACACCGACAGGCGCCCCGTCAACCTTGAGGGGAAGCGGCTCAGGCGTGGTGCGCCTTGCCGTGGTCGTGGCTCTCGCCACCTTCCTTGTGCCCGTGGCCGTGGTCATCGTGGTGGCCCATGGCCACGCTCATCCCGATGAACAGCGCCGACAGCATGGTGAACACGTACGCCTGCACGAAGGCCACGAACAGCTCCAGCAGGTAGATGCCGAAGGCGAACGGCACGCTCACCAGCGCCACCGCGGGGCTGCGGAGCATGAAGATGAGGCCCAGCAGGAAGAAGATGACGATGTGGCCCGCCAGCATGTTGGCGAAGAGGCGGATGGTGAGCGCGAAGGGCTTGGTGAACAGGCCCAGGAACTCCACCGGAATCATGATGGGCCACAGCCAGGGGGCCACGCCGCCCGTCAGGTGCTTCAGGTAGCCGCCCAGGCCCGCCGCGCGGATGCCCGCGACCTGCGTGACGATGAAGGTGCACACCGCCAGGCCGCACGTGACCGCGATGTTGCCCGTGGCCGTCGCCATCCAGGGGAACAGGCCCAGCAGGTTCATGAAGAGGATGAAGAAGAACGCGGTGAGCAGGTAGGGCACGTAGCGGGGGCCCTCCTCCTTGCCGATGTTCTTGATGGCCAGCTCGTCGCGAACGAAGAGCACCAGCATCTCGAAGAGGTTCGCCCCGGCGCCGCGCGGCACGAGCTTCGTCTTGTCGCGGTTGCTCCAGAGGAGCAGCGAGCCGATGAGCAGCAGCGCCGCCAGCCACATCATCACCGTGTGCTTGGTGATGGAGAGGTCCAGGCAGCCGGCGCCCAGGCCCGGGTACACCTCGCCGTGGCCACCGTGCGGGTCCACCACGGGCGTGCAGGCGCCCTCGTGGAAGGGGATGAGGATCTTCGGCAGGTGGAAGGCCACGTGCTCGTGGCTGAGGGGGATCTCGAACTCGTACTCGTTCGAGTCGGACACGTGGTGGAGGATGTAGCCGGCGACGTCCTCGCCCTCGGCGTCCGTCTCGTCGTGGGGCTTGCCGTGCTCACCCGCCGCCGCGCTCCCGCCATGCGGCTCGGAGGCCCACACGGTGCCCGCGAACAGACAGGCGAACAGCACCATTGCCTTGCGCATCACTCGTCTCCGCCCGCCGCGTCTTTCGAAGCGGCCATCACGTAGCTGACTTCAATCCATTGGAGCGCGAAGTAGACGCCGAAGAAGCCGCCCACGAACGCGATCGCGCTCAAACCCCGGGACACCACCCACGCCAGCCCAATCCCCACGCCCACGCCCCTGAGGGCGAACACCACACCCACGACCTTCAACGCCGCCTTCAGGTCCGCCTGAAGCGCCGCGCGCCGCTTCAGGACCAGCGCCAGCACGCCCGTCACCGCCGCCACCCCGACGCCCAGCAGCGCGGCGACCCGGTCCTCCGCCGCCTTCGGCAAGGCCGCCGCCACCACCGCGCCCACGCCCATCACCGTCGCCGCCAGCCCCGCGTGCGTCCAGAACGGGTCTCGCCCCTGCTTCCCGCCGCCCGTCCCCGTCACTTGCGCTTCCCCAGCCGCGCCATCGCATGGAGGAAGCTGTAGAACCCCACGCCAATCCCCAGCAGGCTCAGGCCCAGCAGCAGCCAGGGTGACGTCTTCAGCCACTTGTCCAGGAAGTACCCTCCCAGGACCCCCACCACCGCCCCGCCCACCAGCTTCCAGACCGCGGAGATGTACGGCTCCGCCGCCCGCATCTGCCGGGCCGTCTCGCCCAGCTCACTGCCCGGCGCGTCCGCCCGCTCCCGTGGCTCCTGGTCTGTCATGCGGACGCCTCACCAAACCCCGGGAAAGTCTTGGGTTTCCTTCGCCAACCCCGACCCCGCCCATACACGCGCGGGCGCCGCTTAGCACCGAATGCGCGGCGCGTGCAACCGCTACGGGGGCGCGGGCCACCCCGCGTCCAGCAGGGGTTGCCGAACCCGCAAGCGCAGCTACCACGGCGCGGTGCCAGCAGGGGGGATTCCTCCTCTGAGGAACCGCCCCGCCATGGCAGGCGGCCCGGGGGGCGCCCGGTGGATCAGCGGGCGGCATGCCCCCAGGGGGGTGACGGGCGGCCGGGCGGAGCGCCCTCCGCCTCTGCGCACCGGGGCGGGGGCATCACCAGCTTGCCGACGGACACGTTGGCCGGGCTTGCCCACAGGAGTCACGCATGCCGAAACCGCTCGAGCTCACCTCGCCGAAGTTCAAGGACGGGATGCCCATCCCCATCGCCTACACCGGCGAGGGCGACGACAAGGCGCCCCCCCTCCACTGGGAGAACCTCCCCGCGGGCGCGAAGAGCCTGGCCCTCATCGTGGAGGACCCGGACGCCCCGGACCCCGCGAACCCCCAGCGCACCTTCTGCCACTGGGTCCTCTACAACCTCCCCGTCAACGCGCAGAACATCCCGGACGGGGCCACCCTGGACGTGCTGCCGGAGGGGGTGAAGCTGGGGCGCAACGACTTCAACCGGCAGGACTACGGCGGGCCCATGCCGCCCGTGGGCAACCACCGCTACTTCTTCCGGCTGTACGCCCTGGACACGGTGCTGCCGGACCTGGGCCACCCGTCGCGCGCGGACCTGCTCAAGGCCATGGAGGGGCACATCGTGGGTGAGACCCAGCTCATGGGCACCTATGAGAAGGCGCACCACCGCAAGCCGGGCGGCCGTCCCCACTGAGGACGGAGGTCCCCGCCCCAAGGCGCTGACAGTGATGGAGGCTCCCTCAGGGTGACGGCAGCTCGCGCACCATCACCGCGGGCAGGCCCGGCACCTTGAGGTACTCCACGCGCGTGGGCCGCGCCTCCGCCGGAGGCCAGCCCGGCGCCTCCAGCGCGGCGAGCAGGCTCAGCACCGGGAAGTCGAAGGCCTCGACATGGGGCCCCACCGGCGGCAGGGGCAACAGGCCCCACGCGAGCGCGATGCGCAGCCGCTCGCAGCGGGCCAGCTGCGGCACGTAGGCCGGCAGCCCCTGGAGCAGGGTCGCGTGGGGTGCCCGCGCGTCCGCCTCCAGGAAGCGACACCAGACGATGGCCTCCTCGCGGTTGAGCACCTCTGGCAGCACGTCCTGGAGGAAGCGCTGGCGCAGCGGCCCCAGCTCCGGCCGCTTCGCCTCATCCACCCAGGGGAGCTGTTCGCGCACGCGCTCGGCGCGGTGGTAGTCCATCATCCGCCCGGCGCGCTCCACCACCGGCCCGTCCACGCGGCACAGCGCCGCGGCCTCCGCGGGCATCAATGGGAGCGGGGCCAGCGCGCGCGCCGCGTCCTCGGTCCATGCCGCGCGGAAGCGCGGGTCCACGTGCAGCCTCGCCAGCACTTCCAAGGTCTCTGGATAGCCCATGCCGTTGCCCTCCCCTGCCCTCCCTCAGGCCGCGTGCGCGCCGCAGCGTTGGAGGATGGCGCGCGCGCGGGCCAGCTCCTCCACCAGCCGCGCGAAGGGCGGGAAGCCGCTGTCCATCTCGAAGTTCACCCCGCGCACCGGGCAGCGCGGCGCCACGTACTCCAGCAAGCGCCACACCTCCTCCGGCGACGGCGCGGAGTGGCTGTCCAAGCGCAAGCCCTCCATCGTGACGCCGCCCGCCAGGTGGATCTGCACCACGCGCTCCAAAGGCAGACGGTCCAGGAAGGCATACGGGTCGAACCCGTGGTTGGCCGCGTTGCAGTACAGGTTGTGCAGGTCCAGCAGCAGCCCGCAGTCCGCGCCCTCCACCACGCGGCGCAGGAACTCCGCCTCGTCCAGCGTGTTGAGCGGGGTGTGGAAGAGGTAGGCGATGTTCTCCACCACGAAGGGCACGCCCAGGTCCTCCCGCGCCGCCTTCACGTTGCGCACGCAGGTGGCCACCGCCTCGTCCGTCAGCGGCACCGGCGTGAGCGCGCGCAGCGGCAAGGAGCCCACGCGCGTGAAGCACAGGTGGTCCCCGTGCCACGCGCTCTTCGTGCGCTGGGTGATGCGCCGCAAGCCCTCGCGGTAGCCGGGCGCGTCCACGCCGTCGGAGCCCACCGACAGCTCCAGGCTGTGGCCCACCAGCGGATAGCGCTTCGCGAGCAGGTCCAGCCGCCGCTCCGCGTCCGGCGTGAGCGGCAGGAAGTGCTCGGGCGTCACCTCCAGCCAGTCCACGCCGGGGTTGCCTCGCGCGAGGTGCGGATTGAGGTCCCAGCGGTAGCTGAGTCCCACGCCAAGGAAGGGAAGGCCCACGGTGCGCGCTCCCCTCAGGCCCGGCGCCGCGCCATCACCTGGAAGTGCTGGCCCAGGACGGCGAAGCCCTCGTGCGCCAGCTTCTCCTGCAACGCCAGGATCTCCTCGCGCGCGCTCCACGCGTCCCACGGCTTCTCCGCGGAGCCGCCGCGCGCGGCGGACATGGCGTTGAGCATGTCGAAGAACATCACCGGCTTGCCGAAGATCTCCAGCAGCTCCGCGCCCGCGTCCGCCACCGCCTGCTCCAGCTCGCGCACCGTGAACGCGTGCACCGGCAGGCCGTAGGGGCACGTCGTGCGGCCGTCCTGGAGCGTGCGGAACGCCTCCTGCGGCTTGCCCATCTTCAGGTAGCCGGAGAACGCCTCGTAGCGGTTGTCCACGCCCAGCACCACCGGCGCGCCCGGCTTCGCCACGCGCACCAGCTCCTTCACCGCCTGGGGGTAGGCCTCCAGGCAGTAGGACACCGGGTCGCCTTCGCAGAAGACCAGGTCGAACGACTGGTCCTCCAGCTCCAGCGCCGCCACGTTGCCCTCCACGAAGCGCACGCGGTCCAGGAGCCCCCTGGCGCCAAACTGCGCGCGCGCGCCCTCCAGCATGCCCGGAGAGATGTCCAGCACGGTGACGTGGTGGCCGGCCTCCGCGAAGCGCGTGCCGAACTTGCCCCCGCCCCCGCCCGCGTCCAGCACGCGCCAGGACGTGCCGTCCTTGGGCAGCAGCGCCTCCACCGGCTTCCAGGTGAGGTGCTCGTAGGTGAGCCAGAACAGCTTGATGGCGACCTGGCTGGGGCCTCCCTGGTCATACCGGGGGGACACCTCATCGTAGCGGCGCTTGAGGCCTGCGGGGTCGGCGGTGCTCATGCGTGTGCTCTCTTCCCGAATCAAGGGGACGCAAGAAGGTCAGTAGTTGAAGGAGATCTTCGAGAGGATCCGCCGCTCCTGCGAGCCGGCGAACGGTTGATCCGTGTAGACGAGGAAGATGTCGCTCCACTGGCGGTAGTGCCACCCCACCATCGCGTCCAGGAACGTGCCCTTCACGGAGTTGTAGTCCGCCAGCTCGTACACGTCGCCCTTCTGCAGCGTGAGGCGCGCGTAGAGGTCCGGGCTGAAGTGGTAGCGCAGCTGCGCGTAGCCGGAGAAGCTGTAGCCGTCGCCGGACTTGCCAAAGAGGTCGCTGTTCGTCGGCACGCCGAAGTTGCGCGTGTAGAAGCCGCTGAAGCGCGCGACGATGTGCGGCCCCACCTTGAAGTTGACGGCCCCGTTGAGGCCGCGCAGCTCGCCGCCCAGGAAGCGTCCGCCAATGGCGGTCAGCGTGTAGTTCTGCCAGTCGTGCGGGAACAGGGTGAAGCCGAACGTGCCCACGCGGTTCTTGAAGCCCTCGTTGTCGTCGTAGACGCCGTCGATGTAGAGCGCGAAGTCGTGGTGCAGGTACGGCTGGACGTTGAGCCGCTGGCGCCAGCGCGTGCGCTGGTGCTCGTGGTTGCGGCGCCACAGCGTGTCCCACGTCACGTCCAGCCGGGGCAGGAAGCGCCACTTGGGGAACGGGTTGAGGAACAGGTGTGAGTTGTAGCCCTGCTTGTCCACCACCGGCGTCCAGCCCAGCGGGTTCGCGTAGTTCTTCCCGATGTCCTCGAACTGCAACCAGAACTCCGACAGCGTGTCGAAGCGGTGCAGGCCCACGTGGTACGCGTCCGCGTCCACGTTGCCCAGCGGGCTCCAGCTGCGCAGCGCCTGCGCCTGGATGAAGAACTCCTCGAAGAGGTGGAAGTTGCCGTCCACGCCCAGCGTCTGGAAGTCGGAGTCCCCGAAGATGCCGCCCCGGCCGCTGCGGTTGAGCGCCACCAGCGAAATCATGGACCGCTTGCCAATGTCCTGCTGCAGGCGCAGCACGCCGGAGTTGACGTTCTCGTAGATGTCCCGGCCTCCCGCGTCCTTGCCGGTGAAGTCGCGGTGCTGCACGTCCATCATCGCGAAGTTCATGCCGCCCACCTTGCCGGTGAGCTGCAGGCCGCCCCACACGCGGTCATGCGGCCGCAGCGCGATGCGGCGCGAGGTGAAGATGTTGATGGGCGCGATGAAGAGGTGCTCGCTCTCCAGGAAGAACTGGCGGCGCTCCGGGAGCAGCGGCTGTTCGGTGTCCAGCAGCAGGAAGCCCTGGTCCGCCTCCGCGTCGCTGAAGTCCGGGTTGGCCGTCAGCTTCAGCGACACCCAGGGCGCCGGGTCGATGCGCGCGTCCGCGCCCACGTTGGGGCGGAACGCGCCGCGGTCGTCGTTGTACTTGAGCGCCACCGTGGTGGCCACGTACGGGGTGATGCTGAAGATGGAGCGCGGGTTGATGTCCTTGAGCCCCGCCAGGTGCGGATAGCGGCTCACCTTCGCGCTGTTCATGCCGTCCGGCGTCCAGTTGCTCCACTCCTGGTTGCGCGACTGCTCGCGGTCCAGGAGCATGCCGAAGGTGATGTCGTCCTTCTTCTCGAACTGGAAGTTCGCGAACGGGATGCGCACCTCCGAAATCCAACCGTCCGCCACGATGGTGGACTTCGTCTCCCACTCGCCGCGCCAGTTGGTGGAGAACGCCTCGCCGTCATCCACGATGCGCCCGTCGGTGCGCACGCCCAGCGGGTTGGTCCAGAAGTAGTACGCGTTGCGGTGGTCCAGGTACGTGTCCAGGATGATGGTGATGTTGTCTTCCTGGTGGAGGAACCCCTCGTTCTGCACCGTGTAGCCGGTGATGCGCTCCGGCTTTGAATCCAGGCAGTGGAAGAGGAAGTAGAGGTTGTCCTTGTCGTAGAGGATGCGGACCTTGGTGTCGTCCGGCGCGGGCTTGCCGTAGTTGATGCGCGTCAGGTACCAGCCGCCAATCTCCGGCGCCGTCTGCCACGCGGGCTCGTCCCCCTTGCCGTCGATGGTGATGACGTCCTGCGTCCGCGTCGCCGTGACCTTGTAGGTCGAATCAGCGAATCCCAGGGTGGGCACCAGCGCGACGAACAGCGCGGTGCCCCAACGACACACATGGCTCTGCGGGCTCATCCGGGCTCCGAGGTGGGAGTGAGGGCGGCCACGGGGGCCGCGACAGGGGGGGCGTCGGTGGACTCGCGGACCCTCGACACGCAGCCGAGCGCCAGCACGAAGGACACCGACGAGAGGAGGAACGTGAAGCCGATGCCGGCCTTCTGCGCGACGAAGCCGTAGGTGATGGGCGCGAGCACGCCGGCCAGCGCGGCGCAGGACCCCAGCGCCCCCATGAAGCGGCCGCGCTCCGTGGGTGAAGGCACCTGCTCCACCACCAGCGCGGCGGCGGACGAGCGGTGCAGGCCGTCCGGCACCGCGAGCAGCATCCAGGCCACCACCAGCGAGCCCAGCGCGTAGCCGTGCGGCAGCCAGCCAGAGGCGCCGAGCACCGCCGCCATCACCGCCATGCCCGCCTGGCCCAGCGTGATGAGCCCCACGCGCCGGGGCAGCCGGTCCGACAGCCGTCCGCCAAAGGGCTGCACGAAGGCGAAGACGAGCCACGACACCGCCACCAGCGGGCCCACCATCTCCCGGGGCGCGCCCAGCTCCACCGCGTACAGCGGCAGGTACGTGGGGAACAGCGCCAGCGCGAAGGTGAAGAAGAACTGCCAGAGGAACAGGCCCAGCAGCCCCGGGTGCTGCTTCACGTACGTCATGGGGGACAAGAGCCCCTGGAACGCCAGCCGCCACCCCGCCCGCACCCCGCCGGCCGCGGCGTCCGCGCGCGGCGCGGGCCGGGCGTCGTCCAGCGACAGCAGCAGCAGGCTGCTCACCAGGAACAGGCCCCCCGCCAGGAAGAACGTGCCGCTCACCGACAGCGCGCGGATGACCGCGGACGAGGCGAACAGCGCCGCCACGAACACCAGGTTCGACGTGGCGTCCAGCATCGCGAAGATGGTGGCGCGCTGCTTCGTGGGCGCGAAGTCCGCCACCATCGCGTTGGACACGGGCGCCGCGCTGCGCGACAGGAGCATCTTCAAGATCATCACCGCGGCGAGCGGCTTCGGGTCATCCACCAGGGCCACCGCGGGCACCATCAGCGACGTGATGAGCGAGAGGCCCACCACGAAGGGCTTTCTGCCATGGCGGTCTGACAACGTTCCCAGCACCGGCTGCACGAAGATGGGGAGCAGCGAGCCCACGGTGTAGAGGACGCCAATCTCCTGGAAGCCCAGCCCGCGCGAGCGCAGGTACAGCGGCATCACCGGGTTGAGCAGGCCCGCGGCCACCATGCCCACCAGGCCCGAGCCCAGCATCACGCGCAGGTTGGTGAGCCCCGCCGTCAGCCCGTACATCTCCCGGATGGCGCGCACGCCCTGGTGGATCATTCCTTCGCCTCCCCGTTCGTGGCGGCGTCCGCCGCGTCCGTTCGCGTCCCGAGCCCCAGCACCGCCGCCACCGCCTTCGTGAGCGTGGGCACCGGCCGCACGTCCAGCGCGGTGAGCGGCGCCGCGTCGAAGCCACTGCCCTCTGGCACGTACACCGCCACCTTCCCGGCCCTCGGAAACACCTGCTTCACGTAGGCCTGGGCCACGCCCAGCTTTCCCTGCAGGAACTCGCGCGGCGCGGGCGCCAGCCGCTCGCCATGCGCCTCCAGCGCCACCCCCGTGCCCAGGAAGGGCGAAGGCAGCGGGCGGCCGCTCAAGAGCGCCACCCACGCGACGAACAGCGGCAGCGAGGCGCTGCGGCCATCCAGCGTCACGCCCCTGCCGCGCGGCGACACGTGCAGGTCCGTCCGCTCCCACGGGAGCGCGTAGTGTTCACGGCCCAGCGCCGCGAGGTGCCGCGCGTGGTCCTGCCACGCGGGCGTGAAGGCATTGCCCCGGGACAGGTCCGTCCACAGCCGACCCTGGCCGGGGCGCACGGACACGTCCACGGCCACGACGCGAAAGAGCGCGTGTCCGCCGACGTCCGCCTGGGTGAAGAGCAGCAACGAGGTGGAGGCGGGAAACATGGGGCGTCGGCGCGCGGGGGAGGAAAAGACAGCCGGGAGGAGGCGACAGCGGCCTCCCCCCGGCTGAAGACAGCGCTACTCCGCCTGGTTGAGCGCGTCGTTGCGCACGATGACGGTCATGCCGCCCGAGCAGGTGCACTTGTCGGAGGCCGCGGCAACGCGAACGATCTGGGACTGGATGTACATGGTGGTTCTCCTCGTCTGGGGTGTGGGGACTGCGGCACTGCGAAGACAGCGGGACGCGACTACTCCGCGCTGGTGGTCGACAGGTTCGCGTTCATGCCGTTCGAGCAGGTGCACTTGTCGGAGGCGGCGGCAACGCGGACGATCTGGGCCTGGATGTACATGGTGTTTCTCCTCGTCTGGGATTTGGGAACCACGGTGCGACGGACGCAGCGGACGGCGACTACTCCACGCTCGTGCTGTTCGTGAGCACGGTCATGCCGCCGGAGCAGGTGCACTTGTCGGAGGCGGCGGCGACGCGGACGATCTGGGCCTGGATGTACATGGTGTTTCTCCTTGGGTTGGGTGTGGTGGAACGACCTGTTGGGAAGGACTACTCCGCGTTCGTCGTGAAGACGGTCATGCCGTTGGAGCAGGTGCACTTGTCGGACGACGCCGCGACGCGGACGATCTGGGCCTGGACGTACATGGTGTTTCTCCTTGGATGAGTGCTGCGTGGGACTGCACTGCGGTGAAGCGCGGCGGAGTGTGACCCGGGGGTCTGACATTCCCTGGCACACCCAGACGTGCTTCATCCGGCCGTGAAACACGTGTTTCACGACCAGGTCGGTAGGTGTCTTGAGCTCAAGACACCCACGACACCTGGAGCCAGGGCATGGCGCGGCCCAACCCCTCTCACGGGGCGGCTCTTCGAATGAATGAGGCATCAAGGCCGCGGAAGGGGGGAGCCTCGCGGCGGACAGCGGAGGGCGGCGACTTCGAAAGGCGATCAGACGGACTGCGCGGCTTCGCACAACCCCAGTTCCAGGAACTGCTCCACGGTGCGCTGGACGTCCTCGCGGATGTCCGCGTCCTGGCCCACCGCGCCCGCGCTCCGGGCCAGCGACGCCACGGCCCCGTCGAGCGACGTGCCGCTCTGGCACAGCTCGAAGATGCGCGCGGCGGTCTCGTTCACCCGGAAGACCTCTCCCCCTTCGGTGTCCAGAAGGAAGAAGGCTCCGTCCTGCTGCTGGACGATGACGCCGGAAGTCGCACGGGGCAGGCTCAAGACATTCCCCTGGGTGACGCGAACACTGGTCACTCCCGGTCAGGCCTGGGAGTCCAGCGCAAGTCGCGTTGTTATAAATTCATGGTTCTAGATGTTTCCATTCTCAATGTCAACCAAGCCACACCCTGGGTTGGGTGGATGAAAGTGATTCATGACGTGCAAGGTTTGAAACGGCGCGTTGGCGTGACGCGGTGGGGGCGTGTTGTGCGCTGGTGGGCGATTGGGTGACGGGGGTGGCTTCACCGGAGGCCCCCAAGGGTGCCAACGTGACGCGGGTGAGAAGCACAGAGCGCATGAACCGTCGGGTGGGGACGGTTCCCGAAGAGCCCGGGGCGGGGTACCGCCTCTTCGACGACATGCCCCTGGGCGTGTTCGTGCTTCGGGACGGCCTGCTCGTGTACGCGAACGCGGCGCTGTCGCGCCTGGTGGGCGTGCCACGCGAGCAGCTGGTGGGGCAGCCGGTGACGGCGCTCCTCTGGGACCCCGGGCCCCAGGAGGACCCGGCGGACCGGATGGCGCGGCGGCTGGGGACGACGCCGGTGGCGGGCACGTACGAAGCGTGGATCCGCGCCGGGAGCGGCGGAGTCCGCGTGGAATTGACAGTGCATTCCCATGCAAGGGATTGGGTGGTGCAAGCGCGGGAAGTGACGTCCCGGGTCAGGCGCCGCACGGTGTTGCGGCGGCTGGCGGAGCTGGGGAGCGCGGTGCGGACGCTGCACTCCGAGGACGCGGTGCGCGAGGAGGTGTTCCGGGGGCTGGAGTCGCTGGAGCTGGGCTTCGCGTGGCTGACGCCTCGCGGCGTGGGGGTGGAGCTGTCGGTGGCGGGGCTGTCCCCGAGGCTGGTGCCGCACGCGCCATCCCTGGGGGGCCGCGTGCGGGCGGAGGCGCCGGGCGGCTGGGCGCCGGCGCTGGTGCGCACCTGGCGCGACGGGGATGCGTGGGTGGAGGACCTGGGCGCGGAGGCGTCCCGGTTCGTGTCGGAAGCGCGCATGGACTCGGTGCTGGCGGTGTTCCGGCGCGCGGAGACGCAGCACGCGGTGGGGGTGCGCATCGACGTGGAGAACGCGCCCCTGGCCATGCTGGTGCTGGCGGCGGACTGGCTGAGCGAGGAGGACGTGGCCGCGGTGCGGCTGTTTGGCCACCAGGTGTCGTCCGCGCTGGACGCGGCGCGCACCATCCAGCGGCTGAGCGTACGCGCGACGGCGCTCACCGCGCTGGGGCGGCTGGCGTCCCAGGCCGCCTCCGCGCCGCACCCGCGCGCCTTCTTCGGCTCCGGCACGGAGGAGATCTCCGGGCTGCTGGGCTGCGACGCGGTGTGCCTGCTGCTGCCCGCGGACTCGCGGCACGAGACGGGCGAGTCCCTGGAGCTGGTCTACGCTCGGGGCCTGTCCGAGGACGCGGTGGCGCGCGTGCGCCGCGCGCGCCTGGGGTCGCTCCCCCGGCCGGGCGGGTTGGTGGACGCGGTGCAGGTGCTGGACGCGGAGGCCTGCCCCGCGCCCACGCGTGACGCGCTGCGGGCGCTGGCGTTCCAGACGCTGGTGTCGGTGCCGCTCCGGGTGCGCTCGCGTGGGGTGGGGACGTTGAGCGTGCTGTTCCACGCGCGGCGGCGGCTCACCGCGCTGGAGGTGGAGACGCTCCAGGCCATGGGCACGCACTTCGCGGCGGCCATTGAGTCCCACCGGCTGCTGGACGAGGTGCGCGGCCGGGCGGAGGACCTGGCGCTGATGCACGAGGTGGGCAAGGCGCTGGCGGCCACGCTGGAGCTGGACCGGCTGCTGGCCACGGGCGTCACCAGCCTGGCGCGCATCGTGGATGTCCCGGACGCGTACGTGCTGCTGCCGGATGAGCAGGGCGCCCGGCTGGCCATCCGCGCGGCGACGGGGGGACACCCGGAGCTGGTGGGGCGCCACCTGCCGCTGGACCTGTCACCGAACTCGCTCGCGGGCGAGGTGTTCCGCACGCGCCAGCCGCTCCGGGTGGAGGACGCGCGCGTGGATGTGCGGATGAACGACGAGCTGCGCCGGGCCACGGACGGCGTGGCGTACATGGTGCTGCCGCTCGCGGTGCACGCGCAGATGGTGGGCGTGGCGGTGATGGTGGAGACGCGCCGGCCGCGCCGCTTCACGCCCCCGGAGCTGGAGCGGGCGGACGCCATCGCCAACCAGTTGTCGCTGGCGCTGGAGGGCGCCCGGCTGGTGGAGGACCTGAAGAAGCGCAACGCGGAGCTGAAGCGCACGCAGGAGCAGCTGGTCCACCGCGAGCGGCTGGCCGCGCTGGGCGAGCTGTCCGCGGTGGTGGCCCACGAGGTGCGCAACCCGCTGGGCGCCATCTTCAATTCGGTGGCCACCATCCGCCGCATCATCGGTCCGGAGAGTCCGGCGACGCCGCTGGTGGACATCGTGGGGGAGGAGGCGGACCGGCTCAACCGCATCGTCGCGGACCTGCTCACCTTCGCTCGGCCTCCGTCGCTGCACCTGTATCCCGCGGTGCTGACGCAGCTCCTGGAGGAGGCGGTGGGCGGCGCGCTCTCCAACGTGGACGGCGGCCAGCCTCCGCCCATCCTGGTGGAGTGGCTGATGGAAGAGGACCTGCCGTCGGTGACGGTGGATGAGCGGCTCATGCGCCAGGCCTTCCTCAACCTGGCGCTCAACGCGGTGCAGGCCATGCCCCATGGCGGCACGCTGCGGGTGGTGGCGCGGAAGGCATGGGTGGAGCGGGCCGGCGTGCAGGTGGAGATCTGCGACACCGGGCCAGGCATCCCGCAGGAGCTGCGCATGCGCGTCTTCGAGCCCTTCTTCACGACCAAGGCCCAGGGCACCGGGCTGGGGCTCGCCGTGGTGAAGCGCATCATCGACTCGCATCAGGGCCAGCTGTCGCTGGAGATACCGGAGAAGGGGGGCACCATCGCCCGGCTGTTCCTCCAGTTGGGGCCCACCCCACCCCTGGCCCTGACGGGCGGATGAGCCGGACACGGAGGGCGCGCGGCGGGACGCGAGCCCGCGCGTCAGCCGGACGACCCGGTGGAGGACTCCGGCGGCGGCTTCACGGGCCAAGGCCCGCGCACCGGCTGCTGGCGAGGGACTGACGCAGGCGGCTCAGTCGCCGCCCCCCAGGCCCAGGGAGAGCCACACCAGCCCGAAGCCCAGGCCGACCGCCAGGGCCACCACCGCGAGCATGGCCCAGAAGCGGTACTGGGGCGGGATGGGCCACAGGCGCGGCATCCCGGGGCCGGAGGACTTCGCGGGCTTCTTCTTGTTGTCGCGCTTCTGCGCCGCCAGCTCGGCCTCGCGGCGCTTCAGCTCCGCTTCCTTGAGGGCCGCGGAGATGTCCATGTCGTAGCCCACGAGCGTTTCGCGCGTCTTGGTCCGCACCTGCATCGGGCGGGTTTCGTGGGGCCGTTCGTCGACGACGGGCGCCTGCCTGCGAGGGATTTCCTTGGGCGGGACGTAGGGTGCGGCCTTCTCCGCCAGGTAGGCCGGCATGTTGCCCGTCGTCTGGGACAAGGCGCCGAAGATCTTCGCGGCCTCCAGCGCCTCGGTGGCTTCGCCCGCGCCGGAGGGCGTCCAGGGCACGGGCAGCTCCTCCTTGGACATGGGCCGGGTGGCGTCCGGGAAGGACTCGGTGGGCGGCGGGGCGGCGGGGCGCGCCTGGGGGGCGGCCCCGACGGACGTGGCGGGACGGGACTGGGGGTCATCCCCGCCGGCGGGACGCGATGGAGCGGCGGGGCGCGCCTGGGGTGCGGCGCCCACGGAGGTATTGGGGCGCGCGGGAGAGGCTTCGGCGCCGGAGCGTGACTGCGGGGCCGCGCCCACGGAGGTATTGGGGCGCGCTGTCGGCGCGGGGGCGCGCTGCGCGGGAGGCGGGTTCGCCTTGGAGCGTCCCGGCTTTTCGACGTCGGTGCTCTCCTCTTCGTCGTCCGTGTCCGGGTGGCGGGCCAGGGGAGCGGCGCCTTCGGTGGCGTCGTCCTCGCCGGAGCCCGGCGTCCAGCCGGCGGAGCCTGCTCCGCTCTTGCGCGAGGGCCGCTCGTTCGTCGTGGAGTCCTCACTGCCTGCGCCGGGAGTCCAGCCCGGGCGCGAGGGGCGGTTCTGCATCGGTGAGTCCTCCGGGGCCAGGGGCGGCCCCTCACGGTGAGACGCTCGAAGGTGTGAAGCGGAGTCTTCCGCGTCCGGGCTCGGATTCCAATCGATGTGACGCGGTTGGCCAACCGCAGCCTGCCTGTCCGGGCTGGAATCCGCACCCTCGCGAGCGCCTTCACCCGGGTCGGTGGGGTCCTCGGAGCCCGGGCCCCGAGAGGGTTCCGTCGGCGTGGAAGCCTCTCGTGGGGTGGCGTCGTCCGACCCCGACCCCGGCGTCCATTCCGCGCGGTGGGGCATGGAGCGTTCGTACGCGGTGGCGGCTTCTCCGCCCGCGCCTGGAGTCCCATCGGCAGGGGGCGGCGTCACGGATGCGGTGGGCTCCGCGATGCCAGGGCCCGGAGCCCACCCACTCGGTCGTGGTTGTCCTGGCGCGGTGGGCTCCGCGATGCCGGGGCCCGTGCTCCACCCGTTCGGTGGCGGCTGTCCTGGCGCGGTGGACTCCGCGGCGCCCGTGCCCGGGGCCCACCCGTTCGGTGGCGGCTGTCCTGGCGCGGTGGACTCCACGACGCCAGCGCTCGTGCTCTGTCCACTCAATAGGGACGGTCCTGGCGCGGTGGGCTCCACGACGCCAGCGCTCGTGCCCTGTCCAGGCTGTGATGGCTGTCCTGGCGCGGTGGGCTCCGCGACGCCAGCACTCGTGCCCTGTCCAGGCTGTGATGGCTGTCCTGGCGCGGTGGGCTCCGCGACGCCAGCACTCGTGCCCCATCCACTCAGGGGTGGCTGTCCTGGCGCGGTGGGCTCCGCCGTGCCCACGCCCGGCACCCAGGCGTCCTTCGTGACCTCCTGGTTGTGCAGCCGCACCGGAGGCGCCCGGCGGAGACCGCCCTCATCCGCCACCACCACCCACGGCCGCCGCGCCACGGCCCCCTCCGTGCTCGCCGCTTTCAAGGCCGCGGCGGCGCGCAGCGCCTGCTCCACCTGCGCCGAGTCCAGCGCCTCTGTCTCCTGACCCGCGGAGAGGCCCGCCCCCAGCCGCGCGGCCCGCAGCGCCTGCTCCACCTGCGCCGCGTCCAGCGCCTCCGTCTCCTGGCCCGCGGAGAGGCCCGCCCCCGCGTCCAGCCGCGCGGCCCGCAGCGCCTGCTCCACCTGCGCCGCGTCCAGCGCCTCCGTCTCCTGGCCCGCGGAGACATTCGCGGCCCGTCGCAACTTCGCCGCGTCCAGCGCCTCCGTCTCGATGTCCTCCTGCGCCCGGAGCAGGTCCGCCGTGGGCGGCAGGTCCACCGACGGGAACTCCTGCTGCGTGCTCGCGCGCTCGGGTTGTTCCCGCAACAGGGCATCCAACGTCTGCTGCTCGACGACCTTCTCGCGAGGGAAGGCCGCCGACATCAGCCGCACCAGGTCCTGATCCGTCGCTTCCGGCGCCAGCTTCTCCTTCAGCGCCGCCAACGCCTCCGCCATCGCCGTCGCCGTGGGGAAGCGGTCATTCGGCTCGGACGCCAGCGCCCGCACCAGGAACGCGTCCACCGCGCGCGGCAGGTCCGGCCGGTAGCGCCCCGCGGGCTCCCACTGCGGATAGGCCGCGCGCCGCCAGCGCTCCAACGGGTCGCCCCGCTGCGACAACGGCTTCCATGAGAACAACTCCCACAACACCACGCCCACCGCGTACAGGTCCGCCCGCCGATCCACCGTGCGCTTGCGGGCCTGCTCCGGCGCCATGTACGTGAGATTGCCAATCACCACGCGCGGCGCCGTCTGCTGCTCCTTCAACGTGGACTGCGCCGCGCCGAAGTCGATGATCTTCACCTCGCCCGCGTAGCTCACGCACACGTTCGCGGGGGACAGGTCGCGGTGCACCAGATGCAACGGGTGCCCCTCCTCATCCGTCGCGTCGTGCGCGTACGCCAGCCCCTCGCACAGCCGCTGGCCCAGCTGCAGCAGCGGGCCCAGGGGCATGAGCCGCTGGCGCTGGCGCAGCCGGTACGCGAGCCGGCTGAGCGTCTTGCCCAGCACGTACTCCATCGCGAGGAACAGCTGCCCGTCCACCTCCCCCATCGCGTACACACGCGCGATGTTCGGGTGCGCCAGCCGCACCACCACGCGGGCCTCGTCGCGGAAGCGGCCCACGAACTGCCGGCTGTCCACCAGCCCCGGCAGCACCTTCTTCACGACCACCGCCCGGCCCACGCCCTCCTCGCGCGCGAGGAAGACCTCCCCCATCCCCCCGGCGCCAATGCGGCGCACGAGGGTGTAGGGACCGAAGCGCACGGGCCCGGTCAGGGCCTCCGGTTCAACGGGCGTCGCCAAGCGCGCGGAACGCCTTGCGGGCCGCGGCGAGGACGTGCGCCACCTCCGGCTCGCCGATGGCCAGCGACACGAACGCCGCCTCGAACTGGCTGGGCGGCAGGTACACCCCTTCGTTCAGCATCGCGTGGAAGAAGCGCCCGAACTTCGCCGGGTCCGCCTTCTTCGCGGACCCGTAGTCGAACACCGGCTCCGACGTGAAGAACACCGTGAGCATGCTGCCCACGCGGTTCACCGTCACCGGCACGCCCGCCGCCTTCGCCTCCGCGAGGAAGCCCTCCTCCAACAGCAGGCTCACCTGCTCCAGCCGCGCGTACGTGCCCGGCGCCGCCAGCGCCTTCAGGCACGCCATGCCCGCCGCCACCGCCACCGGGTTCCCGGACAGCGTGCCGGACTGATACACCGGCCCCTCCGGCGCCACCTTGGACATGATGTCGCGCCGGCCGCCGTACGCGCCCAGCGGCATGCCGCCGCCCACCACCTTCGCCATCGTGGTCAGGTCCGGCTTGAGCCCGTACAGCTCCTGCGCGCCGCCCCGCGCCAGCCGGAAGCCCGTCATCACCTCATCCATCACGAAGAGCACGCCGTACTTCTGGCAGAGCGCCTGCAACCCCTGGAGGTAGCCCGGCCGGGGCACCAGCACGCCCATGTTGCCCACCACGGGCTCGATGATGGTGCAGGCGATGTCCTTGCCCTTCTCCTGGAAGATGCGCTCCACGGCCTCCAGGTCGTTGAAGGGCGCGGTGAGCGTGAGCGACGCCAGCGCGGCCGGCACGCCCGGCGAGTCCGGCAGGCCCAGCGTCTCCACGCCGCTGCCCGCCTTCACCAGGAACGGATCGCCCGCGCCGTGGAAGCAGCCTTCGAACTTGAGGATGTGTTCGCGGCCGGTGAAGCCGCGCGCGACGCGGATGGCGGCCACCGTGGCCTCCGTGCCGCTGGACACCAGCCGCACCTTCTCCACCGACGGCATCGTGGCGCAGAGGAGCTCCGCGAACTCCACCTCCGCCGCGACGGGCGCGCCGAAGGTCGTGCCGCGCCGGGCGGACTCCAGGATGGCGTCGATGATGGGCGGATACGCGTGCCCCAGGATGAGCGGGCCCCAGCTGCCCACCAGGTCCACGTAGCGGTTGCCGTCCACGTCGGTGAGCCACGCGCCGGCGCCTTCCTTGAAGAAGACGGGGTCGCCGCCCACGCCGCGGAAGGCACGCACCGGAGAGTTCACGCCACCCGGGATGCGCGCCTGCGCACGGGCGAAGAGGGCCTGGCTTTGAGCGTGTTTCATGCCGTGTTCCATAGCACGCGGCGGACGCCCGTCCCCGTCCCGCGTGGCCCTCGGGTGTCGCCTTTTCGCGCTCGAACGGACGCCTGCTCGCATGGCCCCGCACCGCGCCCTCCCCCGGAGGCCGTCCGTCACCCGGTCGTCACCCCCCGACGGGAGGCGTCACGCGCGGCTTCACCCCGCCATCCCCGGCGGTTATAGCCAGCCCATGCGCATCCTCCACACCATGCTCCGTGTCGGCGACCTGGAGAAGTCGCTCGACTTCTATACCCGCGTGCTCGGCATGACGCTCCTGCGCCGCCAGGACTACCCGGACGGCCGGTTCACGCTCGCCTTCGTCGGCTACGGCCCCGAGGACACCCACCCCGCGCTGGAGCTCACCCACAACTGGGACACGGCGAAGTACGAGCTGGGCTCCGCCTACGGCCACATCGCCCTGGGCGTCAGCGACATCCACGCCACCGCCAACGCCATCCGCCAGGCCGGCGGCAAGGTCGTCCGCGAACCCGGCCCCATGAAACACGGCACCACCGTCATCGCCTTCGTGGAAGACCCCGACGGCTACAAGGTCGAGCTCATCCAGCAGAAGCCCTGACCCCCTCGCGGGCCGCCCTCTCGCGGGGGCCGCCAGGCCCCTGGACCGGGCACCGGGTCCTGGGGTCGGGCCCGGGGGGCGGCCGGGAGGGTTGGACAGACCAGGCAGGCGGACGCGAATTCAGCGCGATGTTTCGCGCCTTCCGCTCGCCGTGTCCGCGGCAGGGGTGTAGAGAGGCCCGCGCGCGTCGCATCGAGACGCGCACCCTCCCCCCTTACCGAGGCCGTCGTCATGGTGGAGAGTCCCCAGAGCCAGAACGCGTTGTCCCCCGATGAGCTTCACGAGGCCTGGGCGGTGCTGTCCGTGGACGAGCGCCTGGAGGGGTTCCGGCTGCTGCCCGCGGCGGTGGCGGACGACTTCTTCCTGGGCCTCACGGCGCGCGAACAGGGCGAACTCATCCTCAGCCTTCCCCAGGGCGAGCGCCGCACCTGGGTCCGCCTGCTCCCCCCGGACGACCTGGCCGACCTGGTCCAGGCGGTGGAGGCGGAACAGGTGGACGCCATCCTGTCGCAGCTGGACGACGCCAGCCGCCGCGAGGTGAACGTCCTGCTGGCGTACGCGGAGGACGACGCGGGTGGCTTGATGAACCCGCGCTTCGCCCGCGTGCGCCCGGACATGAGCATCGACGAGGCCATCGGCTACCTGCGCAAGCAGGCGCGGGAGCGGGTGGAGACCGTCTATTACGCCTACGTGCTGGACGCCGAGCAGCGGCTGCAGGGGGTGCTGTCCCTGCGCCAGCTCTTCCAGGCCGCGCCGGACAAGCGCGTGGCGGACGTCATGCAGCGCGACGTCATCACGGTGGCGGAGAACACGGACCAGGAGGCGGTGAGCCGCTCCTTCTCCGAGCACAGCTTCATGGCCCTGCCGGTGGTGGACGAGGCGCGGCACATGAAGGGCATCGTCACGGTGGACGACATCGTGGACGTGGTGCAGGAGGAGGCCACGGAGGACATCCAGAAGGTCGGCGGCATGGAGGCCCTGGACGCGCCCTACTTCGACGTGGGCTTCCTGGCGATGCTCAAGAAGCGCGCCGGCTGGCTGCTGGTGCTCTTCCTGGGGGAGATGCTCACCGCCACGGCCATGGGCTACTTCGAGCATGAAATCGCCCGCGCCGTGGTCTTGAGCCTCTTCATCCCGCTCATCATCAGCTCCGGAGGCAACTCCGGCAGCCAGGCCACCACGCTCATCATCCGCTCCCTGGCGCTGTCGGAGATGCGGCTGAAGGACTGGTGGCGCGTGGCCCGGCGGGAGCTGGGCACCGGGCTGGCGCTGGGCGCGGTCCTGGGCGCGGTGGGCCTCACGCGCGTGCTGGTGTGGCAGACCCTGTTCCACAGCTATGGGGAGCACGCGCTGCTCATTGGCATGACGGTGGGCGCGTCCCTGGTGGGCGTGGTGACGTTCGGCACGCTGTCCGGGTCCATGCTGCCGTTCATCCTGCGGCGCGTGGGCTTCGACCCCGCGAGCGCGTCCGCGCCCTTCGTGGCCACGCTGGTGGACGTGTCCGGACTCGTCATCTACTTCACGGCGGCCAGCCTCATCCTTCGCGGCACCCTGCTGTAGTCGGCGACGCTCCGGGGCCTGACACCCGGAAGGCCCGGAGGCCCCACGTGATTCCCACCACCCGTCGGCGCACGCTCACCCTCGAGGCGCCCGAAGCCCCTGGCCGTCCCGCCCACGTGGCCGCCGCCAGCGGGCTGGTGCGCGCGGGGGACTGGCTCTACGTCGTCGCGGACGACTCGCTCCACCTGGCCGTGTTCCCCGCCACGGGCGACGCGCCGGGGCACACCGTGCGGCTCTTCCCCGGCGACCTCCCGGACGCGCACGCGGCGCGCAAGGCGGCGAAGCCGGACCTGGAGGCGCTGTGCCGGCTGGGGCCCTGCGCGTCCTTCGCGCACGGGGCGCTGCTGGCCCTGCCGTCGGGCTCGACGCCCGCGAGGCGCCGCGCGGCGGTGCTGCCCCTGAACGCGGACGGGACGCTCGCGGGGCCGGCGCGCACGGTGGACTGCGCCGCGCTCTACGTGCAGCTGGAGCGGGAGCTGGTGGCGCTCAACGTGGAGGGCGCGGCGGTGGCGGGCAAGCGGCTGCGGCTGCTCAACCGGGGCAACGGCGAG